>JAHCJQ010000022.1 GCA_026126215.1 Alphaproteobacteria bacterium | reverse complement strand
CATCGTCGCCGTGCTGTCCGGCCGCGCGCAGGACGGCGTGCCAAACCGCATCGCAAGCGGCATGAAGCGCTACGCGATCAAGGCGACGCGCGGTGGGTGAGCGGCCGAGGGGCGGCCGAGGCGGTCGATTGCTGCTCCTCTGCCAGCACGCGCAGCGACTGCGCGGAGAGGTCGATCTCGCCCGGCCAGCCGACGCCGGTTCCGCGACCGACGATTGCCGCCCGCGCAAAAGTCTCTCTCTTGCCGAGGGGCGAGAGAATTTCGTGACGGGCAATCATGTCCGACAGATCGACCCTCGTCCGCCAGCCATCGTTCCAGGTCAGGATGAGGCGCGCTCCGACCTGATCGTCGACCGACAGTGTCGCGATGCGGGGCGGCGTATCCGAACCGCCGGCCGCTTTGCCTTTGCGCGGCGCCCGCAGGATATGGGTTGCTTTGCTCGCATCGTGGAAGCTCACCATGACGACGATATCCAGCCGCGCCAGCGCGTGCTCAAGGGTGGATGCCTTGGTCGGGTGGGCCGGATCGAGCATGCGCCGGGCCTCCTTGTGATCGACGCCGATCGGTCGCGCCATCTCGGCGACGGTGATGCCGCGTCCGAGGCGGACGGAATGCAGTGCCGCCTTCAGCGCCAGCGTCGTATCCGGCACGATCAGGTATTCGTCGGGCAGGAGCGGGGAGGGCGCCGGAATCTCCTCGCCAGCCACGATGCGCGCCGCAAGTGCCTCGGCCAGGCAGTCGGCCGCCTCGGTCTGCGCCTCCGCCTCGTTCGCGCCGTCGGTCAGTGCGTCGGGCAGATCGCGGAACCGCACTTGCCAGAAACCTTCCTTGTCCCGCCGGATGCGCGCGGGATAGGCGATCTCGCCTTCGTTCATGCCGTCCTGTTTCCTCGCCGAGAAGCAGGACATTCTGCCCCAGACCGCGGGATGGGCGTGCGCAGTTCGACATCTCCGGCCATCAACAGGCCGTGAGGCCGTCCGGTCCGGCGGACGGTCGCGATCACATCGGCAAAGGGGGCGGCATGAAAACGGGAAAAAAAATCCCAAACCTGAGTCCCAAACCAGCCCAATCTATTACAGAGAATACCCGCTAATCCGTTGGGAAGATTGGTCGGAGCGGCGGGATTTGAACCCACGACCCTCAGACCCCCAGTCTGATTTTTTGCCGTATCACCGGCTATCAAGTCTGAGCAGCGGATAACACGTATCCGTTGATATTCAGCCAAAAATCCCGCATTATCTGTCTCACCGCTTAACTGCGGGTAACACTGGAGAACCGTCATTTCTGTTACCCCGGTGTTACCCCGAGCCACCATCAGACTGGACGGAGGCACCCTCAGACCATGCCGAAGATCAGGCTCACAGCCGCCGCCGTGGAGCGGCTGCGCCCGCCGGAGCAGGGGCGTGTTGAGTATTTCGATGCCGCATTGCCGGGGTTCTGTCTCCGCGTCACCGATCAAGGGCACAAAAGCTGGTCGGTCTTTTACCGGGTGCGCGGGAAGCAGCGCCGCCTCACCTTGGGCAGCTACCCGGCGGTTGATCTTGCCGATGCCCGGGAAGAGGCGCGGGCTGCCATGCGGGCGGCCGAGCGGGGCGAAGACCCTGCAGAGGCCCGCAAGCTTGCCGTGATGGCCGAGGATGCCGCCGCCCGTGAAACCTTCGCCTGGGCCTTCGGGCAGTACGACAGGCGCCGGATCAGCACCCGCCGCCCCCGGACGCAAGTCGAGATGCGCCGACCCTTCACCGGCACGAGGGACGGCAAGAGCCTGCTGCCCGGGGCGCTCGCCAAGTGGGGCGGCCGTCCGCTGCGGAGTATCGAGCGGCGCGAGATCGTCGATTATCTCAACGAGATCGTGGACCGGGGCGCTCCCATTGCCGCCAACCGGGCGCAGGTTGCCTTGTCCGCGTTTTTCAACTGGTGCATTGGCGAGGGGTATTGCGAGTCCAATCCTCTGCACAAGGTGCCACGCCGTGCGCCGGAGCAGGATCGCGCCCACGTTCTCACCGACGCCGAGCTTCGCGCAGTCTGGCGGGGGTGCGAGCGGCAAGGCGGTCCCTTCGCGCAACTGGTCGAGTTCCTGATTCTGACTGGGCAGAGACGGGGTGAGGCTGCCGGGCTGCACGATGGTGAGATTCGCGATGGTGTCTGGTTCCTGTCGGCCGAGCGGACGAAGAATCATCAGCCCCATGCGCTGCCGCTACCCGAGGCGGGCAAGGCGTTGCTCGCCAGCATTCCCGAGATCGGCCGCAATCGGCCGCGCTACTTCTTCACACTCGACGGCAAGCGGCCGATTGGTGACTTCTCGGGCATGAAAGTTCGGCTTGATGAGGCCATCGCCGCGCAAGCCCGCGAGGATGGCGTTGCCGCGCCCGCGCCTTGGCGGCTGCATGACCTTCGCCGGACCCTCGCCACTGGCCTTGAGCGATTGGGCATCAATCCCGAGGTCCGGGCGGCGGTGCTGAACCATTCGAAGACTCAACGCCTGGGCATAACAGCGGTCTATTCGCGCCATGGCTTTGCAGACGAAATGCGCCGGGCACTCGACGCCTGGGCCGAGCATCTGCGCGAGGTGATCGAGCAGAAGCCGCGCCCCGGCAATGTCGTTGCCTTGGCGGAGGCGCGGGGATGACGCAGTTCGACTATGGCTTTCTCGCGCGCCGCCCGGTTGCGGAACGGCCGACCATTCCATCGGTGCGGGCCATTGCCGAAGCGGCGAAATTCAACGGCAGGCCGCTAAGCCGGTATCGGGCGCGCGGGCTGCGGTCGGCCATCATTCCCTTGCTCGACCGCTATTCGTGGAACGCCATCTATCAAGCCGAAGCCCCGACCGCCAGCGAAGTGGCAACCAGCCTGAGGGCCCTTTCCGACGAAAAGCCGAAGCGAGGGCCGCAGGCCAGGCGGAAGCCGCAGGCGGATGAAGTGGCGCGGCTGCTTGTTTCGGATCTGGTCGGAACTTCTCTGCACGATCTGGATGAGACCGGCCCCGCGGTTCAGGCGGCGGCTGGAAAAATTGCGCGCACCATGAAGGGGCGGCGTGGTCGGGATCGTGATGACGCAATGGGCGGGCTCATCTTCGATCTGGCGGACGCCTACGAAAGATGGGCCGGCCGGCGGCCGACAATCACGCGCGGTGTGGACGAAGCGGGAGGCGGCTTTCTCGCGCTGGTCCGATTGGTCATTGATTCTGCGAGCGGCGGCCGGGCTGGGTTGAGCGCAAACACGCTGGCGGTGCGGATCGAGCGGACACTGAAGCGCCGCCAAGCATTGAGTTCCTAGCTCCGGCAACCCTTGTTGGCTATGTCAGTGGCAGCGGCGCTGGCTCCGCGAGCAAACCCTTCTGCGTACTTCGCGTTGTCCCACTTCCCGTGAATCATGGTCACGCGAATTTTGCACGCGGTATTGAAAATCGAGGCATAGCCGTCCTGATGGCCGGCGCTCGCCCAGTCCGTCCCGTCATCGCACGCCGTGAGCAACAGAAGTGCGGTTGCAATGAAGCAGTGTTTTCGCATTGGCATGTGCCCCCTTCGATCAGGTTATCGGGGCCACGATTCATCCGCCAGCCCGCCGAATTTCCTGGCGATGTAGCTGTTTGCCAGCCACTTTCTGAAACTCGCTCAAATTTGTGAATTATCCGCAGGCCCCTCGCCACGCCTACCGTGGTCTCACGCCATTTAACAACGTGAGGTCTGCGATGCAGAAGCCAACACAGAAAAAGCTTGGCGAGAAGGCTGCGGAACTGCTGAGGCAGCAAGAACCGGCACAGTCCATCAAAGGCCATGTCGGCGGCGAGCGCGTCATGCCGAAGCCGGAAGTTCTGGTCAGGGCCGGCGGCGTTTCCGAGATGACCGTGTGGCGATGGGTGAAGGCGGGAACATTCCCGAGGCCGATCAAAATCGGGGCGCATCGCGTCGGCTGGCTGGAAAGCGAATTTCTCGCTTGGCTCGCGGCCCGCGCGGCTGAGCGTGATCGGGCCGCCTGATGCCCGCCGAGACAGCCGCGCCGCAACATTGCCGCTGCGGGCATACCTTGCGCGAGCTTTGCCCCGAGATGACGTGCTTGTACACGCGCCCGCCGGAAGGCGGTGCCGGGTTCGCGCTCAGCACCCTGTTCGAGATTTTCCTGGCTTTCCCGACCCCGGAGCGGCTCAAAAACCTCGGCCTTGTGGCGCGGCGCTACTCGCGGGCCTACGATCCCAGCCTTGGAGGCGGACAGTGATGTCGCGCCGCCGCCATCCTGATGACTATTTCGGCCTGGACGACGACGAGCGCGTCGTCCGTCTCGGCTCGATCGTCACCCCTCGCCTTTCGCTCATGCCGTTCCGAGATATTGGATTCACGGCGGACCGGCAGTATCTGGTCAAGGGCCTGCTCGATCAGGGCGGCATGAGCCTGCTCTATGGCGCGCCCGGCTGCGGCAAGAGCTTTCTCGCGCTGGACCTTGCGCTGCGCGTGGCCTTGGGCTGGCCCGTGTTCGGGCGCAAGGTGACGCAGGGAGCCGTCATCTACATCGCCGGCGAAGGCCAGATGGGCCTTGCCCGGCGCATAGAGGCATTCAGGCGGCAGTTCCTGTCCGAGGATGCGGTGGAAGTCCCGTTCTTCCTGCTGCCCTGCGCGGTCGATCTGGTCAGCCGCCATGCCGATGCGGACATTGCCCACCTTCTCGACGCGATCCGCCGGCAGGTGGGCGAAACGTCGCTGGCGCTGGCAATCTGCGACACGCTCGCCCGCAGCTTCGGCAACGCCGACGAGAACGCGTCCGACGCCATGGGCGCTTTCGTCTCCAATATCGACCGGCTGCGGCTCGAGACCGGCGCGCATGCCCTCGCCGTGCACCACGTTCCGAAGGACCCGGCGCGCGGACCGCGTGGACATTCGAGCCTGCTGGGCGCGGTCGATACCGCGATCCAGGTGGAGCACGACGAGATCGCCGGGATCCGGACGGCGAAGGTCGTCAAGCAGAAGGACGGCGAAATCGGCGGGCCTATCGCCTTCCGTCTGGAAACGATGGAGCTGGGCGACGACCAGGACGGCGACCCCATCACCTCCTGTTACGTCATGCCGGCCGACGCGCAGGCGCCGAGACGGCCGAAACTCGGCCAGCGCCAATCCCTCGCGGTGCGGAAGCTGAACGACCTGGCCGCCGATCAGGGCCGGAACATCGCCCACGCGTCCATCCCGCCCAACGCACCCTGCGTCGATCTGGAGACATGGCGCGCCGCCCTGTTCGACGCCGGCATCCTCGACCGGGAGGCCGCCAACCCCCGAACCGACTGGCAGCGGATCAAGCGCGACCTGCTCACGGCCGGGGCCGTAGCAATCCACGGCGAATGGGTATGGCCATGCTGAGCTTTTTCGACCGTAGCAGGCGTAGCAAAAGCCGCCCAAAGGCCGCCAAGGAAAATTCCGCAGTTTTCCGGCGCTGGTCGGGGTGTAGCACCGTAGCACCCCTAAAGGGGGGTGCTACGCTACGCTACACCCCCCTCCCAGCCGTAGCGCCGCGTAGCATGCTACGGGTTTGCTACAGCTTGCTACAGGCTGCGGGAGGCTGACCCATGGCATCAGCCTTCGATAGCCTCACGCCCAGGCAGGCAAAGTTCGTTACGAGCTACGTCCGCCTTGGTGGAAAGCCGCAAGCCGCTGGACTGGCAGCCGGATATTCCGGGCGGTCGGCCCACGTCTCTGCAAGCAAGCTGCTAAGGCTGCCGAAAATCCTCGCCGCGATCCGCGAGGAAACCGAACGCCGATTGACTGCGAACGTCGCACTGGCGGCCGAGGCTTTGGTGAACCTTGCCGAGACCGCCGAGTCCGAAAGCGTCCGTCTGCAAGCTGCACAGGCGCTCCTGGATCGCGGCGGCATGTTGCTGGCGCATCGGACCGAGCATGTCCACACGCTGCGCGATGAGCGGACGGATCAGGAGTTGCGGGATCGCATTCTGGCTCTGGCGCATGAAGTCGGCCTGCCGGCGAAGCTGGTGGACGTGACGCCTGCCGCGCTGCCTGCACCGGCTGATGGGGCAGAACATGGCTGACGCTGCGCTGCTCGTCCGTTCTTTCAAGGTTGGTCGGCGGATCGTCACCATGACGATTCCGCAGATCCCGGCACGCGGTCTTGTTTGCATGTCTTGCGAGTGGGCGCCGGACGCGCCGCGCCGCTTGTCCAAGCGAGAGCTGCGCGAATACCGGCAAGGACGGGATGCGGTGCTGGCCGAGATCTCCGAGATGATCGGCGGCCGGGTTGCGGTGGCGGAGGTCTAGAGATGCCTGATCTTCTGCACGCTGCCCACGGCGATGCCGAGTTCATCGGCGACACGCCGCACGCTCATTCCCCTGCCGAGCGCATCCTTGACCATGGCGACGGTGCGCGGAGGAAGGGACGGCCGGCCGAGGCGCTTCCCCTGCGCTCTGGCGCGATTGAGGCCGGACTTCACGCGCTCGCGGATCATGGCGCGCTCAAACTCGGCGAAAACGCCCATCATCTGGAACATGGCCTTGCCGGCTGGCGTGGTGGTGTCGATGCCCTGTTGGTGCAAGTAAAGATCGATCCCCTTGGCGTGCAACTCGCCGAGCATCCCGAGCAGGTCTTGAAGGCTGCGGCCGAGCCGATCAACCGACCATGCGGCGACGAGATCGAAGTCTTTGCGCGCCACGCCCTTGAGCAGCCTGTCCAGCGCCGGGCGCTTCTCGCGTCCGCGCGCGCCGCTGATGCCGTTGTCATCGAAGATGCCGGCGACCCGCCAACCGTGCCGATCCGCCACGGCCTGCAACTCGCGGACCTGGTTTTCCGTGGTCTGCCCGTCCGTGCTGACGCGGACGTAGAAAGCAACACGCTTCATGGCGAGCCTCCGTCGATGCTGGCTCGAATGATAATCCGGCACTGTTCACAAAACAACTGGTTTACGGAACAAGAAATCGACCCCCGGAAATCCGCAGAAGTCCGCGCCCCCGAGATCGCGCTTTCGCCGGGGATTTATGAACACCCCGTGATGCAGGAGGTTTGACCATGAGTATTCTACCCTTTGGTTCCGCCTTGGATCGCGCCCGCGCCGAGGTCGAGAAGATCGGCGCGCAGCTTCTGGAAGCCTATGCCGCCCGCGAGAGAGACGCGGCAGCCCACGCGGCGGCCGTCGATGCCGAGATTGCCGGCGACTTGAAGGCGGAGAAGCAGGCCCGGGCAGCCGGAGACCTGGTTGCCCAGCGTGATCGGCGGATTGCCGAGCTGGAAGCCGCGCAGCGCCGCGCCCGTGACCGCCTCGCCCTCGCCGAGGCGAGCGAGAAGGCGAAGGCCGAGGGTGAGCGGCAGCGTCGGCTTGCGGGTCTCGCCGATGACGTGATCCGCAAGGCCGAAGCGTTTGAACGCGCCGCATCCGAGGCGGGGCAGGCATGGACAGCCCTGGCAACGTCGGCCAGCACCTTGGCGAGCGAAGCCAATTTGACCCGCCTGGGCGAAACCCTCTCCCACCATGCCCTCGGCGGCCGGTGCAGCCTGCAATTGGGGAAGGCTGGGCTGGGCTTCCTCGCGCCCGGCATGACCGCCTGGGAGCTGGAACACCGCGTCGATGGCCTGGCGGCCTGGCTGCGCGATCAGTTCGCCATTGCCGCCCGTCCTGCCGTCTCGGCGGCGGGCGATGACGGCCCGCAAGCCGCTTAGCCCCGGCACAACAACGGAGCATACACGATGACACAGACACTTCTTCAGAACGGCCCAGTACCACTATTCGATCCGCAAGGGATGTTTGCCGCGCACAGCGCCAGCGCGCAGACCGTGCAGCTTAGCGCGTCGGGCAGGTATTTTGCGTTCCTGTTCGCGGCCTTCGATGCTTACGCCATCGACACAATCGAGTTCGTCATCACGACGATTACCTCCGGCCCGGCCGAGGGCGAGGTACGGATCGTGGATATCTCCAGCAACGCGCCGGGGACCACGTTCAACGGCGGCACCCTGAAAAGCCAGACCTTCAGCACGTCCTCTGCCAACAGCAAGGTAACGGTGACTGGGCTGGATGCGACGCTTGCGCGCGGCGATCTCTATGCAATCCAGATACTCTGGACGTCGGGGGATTTTCTTGTTCTTGCCGGGTATGGCAGCACAGCAAGCGCATACGGCTGGCCGTACTGCATCCGAAACGAGGCATCGGTCACTCGGCTCGATCTGGCACCGGTCTCGCTTGGGGCCAAGACTTCGGGCGGCGTCATTCTGCCGATCCACCGGGCGATGGTCGGGCCGTTGGCGGCGCAAACAGCGGCGACAGTTAGCACGAGCGGAAACCCGGACGAGTTTGGCGTCGCCTTCCAGGTATCAGCGCCTTGCCGGTGCCGTGGCCTCAGCATCCGAACGGCCGGAAACTCGGCGTCTGCCACGCTGCGCGCGCGGCTGTATTCCGATCCGCTTGGGACGCCATCTACCTTGGCAACAAAGACGCACGCCATGGCCAACTATCTCGATCAGGCGAGCGGCGTGAGAGTTCTCGATCTGCCGTTCGATTCCGACATCGACCTCTCCACCGGCACGGTCTATGCCGCAGCGATCCGGGCGGCGGATACCACGTCGATCAGCATCCCTTATGCCGAGTATCACGCGGACGCCGACACGGCGTATTTCCGCAGGCATGCGAACGTGCGGGGTATCTCGCGGGAAGGCGATAGCGGCGCTTTTGCCACGAACGATGCCACATGGGGCAAGCGCATCACGCTTATCAACCCGCTGATTTCCCACATTGACGACGCCACCGGCGGCGGCGGTGAGACCTTCACCGGCACTCTGATCAACAGAGGGATCAACTAAGATGGTCCAGATTGTAAAAGACGAATCGACGGCGGCCCTTCGCCGCATCCTGCTGAGGTCGCTGCTGGAGCCACCTCCCGAACAGGAGAACGAGGAATGATCGATCGTGCCATCGGATTGGAACCCGGAGACGAGAACCCGCGATACCCGCAGGGCCGCGATCCGCTGAGGATGACGGGCGAGGAACTGGCCGCGCTTGAGCACAAGCCGATGCCCTTCTCGCAAGTGGTCCGGGCGAAGTGTCTGGATTGTGCCGCCGGATCGGCAACCGAGGTCAGGCGCTGCCCTGCCGTGGAATGCCCGAGTTGGCCCTACCGGCTGGGCCGGTCTCCCTTCAAGGCCGATCCAAGCCCCGCACAGTTGGAAGCGAGGGCAAAGGCGGCCGCCAGATTGGCCGCTGCGCGATCCGCGCCCAGCGTGCGCTGTGGTTCTGACGCGGCTGGCCTTCCAGACGATGCACAGGACCCCCTTTCCGCTGTCCCCCAGTAAATGCCGAGGAAATTTCGATGACCGACCAGACCCCAGAAACCGCCCTCGCCGAGATCGCCACCTTGAAAGGGGATCGCCAGTTCGGCGCCTCATTGGCTGCCGGCGATGCAGCGGCCGCCCAGCGGTGGAGCGATCTGCACCGCCTGGCCTATCCGGAACCCGGCCAGCCTGCCCCCTCCGCTGCCCCGGCAACGGGCGTTCGGATGGACGTTTCGCCCGACCCTTCGCAAGCCGATCTGGGGAGGGAGCTGGCCAAGGACTACAAGCCGCCGGCCAGTCCTGCCAGCTACACCTTGTCATCGCCGATGCCGGACCTTGAGCTGAATGAACAGGCCGTTGTCGATCTGGCGGGCACCCTGCACGACCTGGGCGTCCCACCAATGATTGCCAACGCCGCGTTCAAGGACGGCCTTGAGCGCATCGCTCGCAACGGCGGCCCATTAACCGACGATCAGTTGGAGAGCGGCCGGGAAACCTGCCTCCGCTTCCTTGAGCGCAAGCTGGGCGCAGACGGGATGAAGGAAACTCTGGACCTGGCGCGGAGTGTGATCGGGCCAGCCGTCAAGAAGCATCCTCAGCTTGCCGAATGGCTGACCGAGAGCGGCGAAGGCAACAATCCGCTGCTCATCATGCAATTAGCGAACTGGGCGAGGGCCAAGCGATGACCGACAAGCTTCAAGCCCTGGCTGCCGATCTGGAGGAACTGGCCCGCCGCAAGCGGGAGAACCGGCTTGCCTACTATGCGCCTTACCAGAAGCAGCGCGAGTTCCACGCGCTGGGCCTGAAGCATCGCGAGAGGCTGTTTCTTGCCGGCAATCAGCTTGGCAAGACCTGGGCCGGCGGGATGGAGATGGCGGCGCATCTGACCGGCGACTATCCCGAATGGTGGGAGGGCAAGCGCTTTGCCGGTCCGGTGCGCGCCTGGGCGGCAGGCGTCACGGGTGAGTCAACCCGCGACAATCCGCAACGCATCCTGTTGGGCGTTCCCGGTCAGTGGGGAACGGGCGCGATACCGAGGGACCGGCTTGACCAGACGCGAACCGGGCGCGGCCTGCCCGATGCGGTGGACACGGCATTCGTCAAGCACCGGAGCGGCGGTCTCTCGCAACTCTCGTTCAAGGCATACGAGAAGGGCCGCGAGAAGTGGCAGGGCGAGACGCTGGACGCGGTTTGGCTCGACGAGGAACCGCCGCCTGACATTTACGCCGAGGCGCTGGCACGGATCACGGCGCGCGCTGGTCTTGTCTATCTGACCTGCACGCCGCTGCTCGGCATGAGCGAGGTGATCCGGAAGTATCTGCAAGGCGAGAGCATCGACCGGGCGCATGTCCGGATGGAGTTGGACGACGCGCTGCACATTGCGCCGGCCGAGCGGCAGCGGATCATCGACGGCTATCCCGAGCATGAGCGCGAGGCGCGGGTGCGGGGCATTCCGATGCTGGGGTCCGGCCGGGTGTTTCCGGTGGCGGAGAGCGCGATAAGCGAGGCGGCGTTTGCGATGCCGCGTCACTTCGCGCGCATCGTCGGGATGGACTTCGGCTGGGATCATCCGACGGCGGCGGCGTGGCTGGCCTGGGATCGCGATACAGACATAATTCATATCTATGACTGCTACCGGGTGCGCGAGGCGACGCCGGTCATTCACGCGGCGGCGATCAAGGCGCGCGGGGCGTGGATTCCGGTGGCATGGCCGCATGATGGCCTGCAGCACGACAAGCAGAGCGGGGAGCCGCTGGCGGAGGCGTATCGCAAGCTTGGTGTGCGGATGCTGCCGGCGCGGGCGGAGTTCGCGGGCGGCGGTCATGGTGTGGAGGCTGGCATCATGGAGATGCTGGACCGGATGCAGACCGGGCGCTTGAAGGTGGCGGGGCATCTGGCGGAGTGGTTCGACGAGTTCCGGCTGTATCACCGCAAGGACGGCCGGATCGTGAAAGAGCATGACGACCTGATGAGCGCGACGCGCTACGCGCTGATGATGCTGCGGAAGGCGCGGACCGAGGCCGAGGCGGTCATGCGGCGCGGCGTTGTCCAGTACGCCGAGACCGAATCGCGCAGCTTCCTGGAGGTGTGACATGGAGGCGGAGACCTGGGAAATGGACGTGCTGTTCACGCCGAAAAGTTCGGCCGATGGCGGCTGGATCATGGTCGAGCCGTACGAGGGTCTTGCCCTGCCGTGTCTGGAGGGCGGCTTTCTCGGGCTTGAGCTGGCGGAGGGTGCGAGCGCGGAGGATATCCGGGCGGTGTGCGCGTTTCTCAACGCGCGGGTGCTGCGGCTGACCTATACGGCCCAGCGCCGGCCAGAGTGGATAGATCAGCCCGGACGCGCCGCGCTGGCGAAGCGGAGGGCTGGCCGATGGGCATGAAGTCGCGGCGCAAGGGGGCGCGGATCGAGCGCGAGATTGTCGCGCTGCTGGGCGAGGCGGGCGTGAAGGTCGAGCGCGTTCCACTGAGCGGTGCCGCTGGTGGATCGTTCTCCGGCGATCTGGTGATCGAGGGTTTCGGCCGTGCCGAGGTGAAGGCGCGGGCGGACGGCAACGGCTTCGCCATGCTGGAACGCTGGCTTGGCGGCAACGACGCGTTGTTCCTGCGGCGGGACCGGGCGGCCCCGCTGGTGCTGCTGCCCTTCGCGGTGTTTTCCCGGCTGATAAAGGGTGAAAACGATGGCAAACGCGTATTGAAGCTACTTCAAAACTCCGTTGCCGCTGATGCCGCTGACCAAAAACGGCTCAACCGAAGTTCTTCCGCCATCTTGACGCGACCGCCAGACCACATAGTCCGACAAGAATGAGCAACAGATTGGCAGGTTCAGGCACAGCCGCAAATGCGGCCGCACTTACGATAAGGTCAAATTCGGCACGTATTGATTGGCTCGGCGCTATACCCTCAATTACATAGAAATGAAGTATGACGTCATCCTGAATAGAAGATGGGTTGTGGTTGTTCGGAGTAATGCACCCATCGATGTTACAAAAGAGATAATTCTCAGGAGGAAATATCTGCGTTTCGTGAGGAAATGACGCAACTTCGTAGGAGAGCACTGCACCGTCTTGGTCTAAGAGGCTGAGTTTAAGAAAATAGGCAAACCCAATCGTTGCAAAGTCTAGTGGCCCAGAAATAGCTACGACAGGTTGAAGATAAACACTAATTACTCCTTGAATTTCACCAATCGGCGGGACAATTACGTCATCTGTTAGGTTCTTAAACTCCATAGTGTAGGTTAGTCTTGCAAATCCTTCAGTTAAGCCACGATTAGTTTTAGCACTTGCCGAAATAAAGCCGTCAGAAACGCCAAATTCAAAGCCCGCTCCCTTGCTTTCGACCTGCAAACTTGATGAGGCCACTGTCTGGCTTAGGCCATAGAGGTCATAGAACCCAGGGTTGCCCGTGACGCCTTCCAAATAACCCGACAAACTGACCCCAGATATTTCTGTGGCCTGGCCGGGGCGTGCGAAAATAACCACAGATACAACTATAAAAAGCATCCGAGTGATTAATTGCATGTCGCCCCCCATTAATATTTAGACCGAAGGATATGCAACTTTTGTGCCGAAAGGCTCCACAATGCAATTTTTCGTAATGTGTCAGTGGCATACCAAAGCGATAGGTATAATTGAGATATTTGCTGTTCTTAACAGGTGTAAAGCGGCCTGACATCTATTTGTAAAGGCAAGAACAGGCGCGGTTGCCGCGTGCCCACAAGGCTGCAATTCCGCCTAGCTCAGGCGGCCTGAGAGGCGGCAGGCGCTTCGTTGAGCAGCTTTTACTGCCCGGGCAGGAGATCGCGGTGACGGTCGGCTACGACCGGGCAGGCGATCCGCGCGAGATATTCATTGCTTCGGGCAAGTCCGGATCCGCCCTGCGGCTGCTGATGGAGGATGCTTCCGTCCTGGCGAGCCTGCTACTCCAGCATGGTTACAGCCCGGCCGAGCTGCGGCAGCGGCTGGGCGGGGACAACTCCGCCATCGGCGCGGCGCTGGCCGTGGCGGAGGGGGCTTGACGGATTCCGGGATCGGGCGCAGGCTTGCCCACGGTGCTAGAAACACCTTCGTGAGCGGAAGCCGCCCCGTCAGATTCGCGGCCATTTTCTTGCCCGGAATCCGAGTCTGTCCGGGTTTGCCCTTGGCCGGGGGTGCGGCGGATACAACACCCGCAAGGGAAAGAAGCCCGCAGGCCTTACGACCTGTTTCTAGCCCCCGGCGCCAGGCCGGACCTGGCACGATGGAGGGCTTGATAATGGAAACGGAGAGCTACATCGCGCGGCTGTCGGCGCTTCTCAAGGACGTGGAGCGCGCTGGTGCGGAGCTGGCGCGGGACTTCCCCGCGAAGCCGGATGATCCTTCGGAGCGGGACCGGTGGAGCAAGCGGATCGCCGACCTGGGGGATGCGCTGGTCGAGAAGCTGCCGGGGCATCTGACAGAAGCGTTGCCGCTGCATGAAGCGCTGGTCGGGGTGTATAACTCCGAACAGACTTCCGAGGCGGAGGGGGAGATTACAACCTACCTTCTCAACTACCTGCGGGAGTGCGTGTTGCCCCGCGTTCCCGCGCGCGATTCGATTGAGGCAATCGCCCGCGTGAACTGGCTGCAGGAGGACATCGCGGATGGTATCTCGCCCGAAGTCCAAAGCAGGGCCTTCGATTTGATCCGCGCGGACTTCCACCGGCTGGCCGGGCAACGATGCGTAGGGAGGCGGACATGAAGAACGGCGAGACACGGATCACCGACCTGATTGAGCGCGTCAAGGTCATGTGGGACGAGAACGAGTCAATCGACGTGAACGGCAACATGCGGGCGCGCGTGGTCGAGAAGTATGGCCAAAGGCGCGGGCGCGCCCGCGCGGATCGCATACAGGAGCGCGTACAGATTGAAATCTTCGCCATGCAAATGAACCTGCTCGCCACGCGGCCGGAGACCGTTGCGGACGCGATGAACCTGCTGCTGGCGGCGGCCTATGAAGTCGAGTGTCTGGCATGGGACCTTACGAACAAGCGGGAGCAGGAGCGCGCCCGCCTCGCCCTGTCCGCTGCCTGCAACGTGGTCGAGTTCCTGTGCGACCGGCTCGACGTGCGCCCGCACCCGTTCATGGTCACGGACTGGTCGCCCGAAGTGTTCGGGCTGCCATGGACGCCCGGCGAGCGGCCCGCGCCGCTGGTGAAGGGAAAAGCGGCCTAGGGCTGCCTGGCTTGCCGATCAACTGCCCCGCCCTTGTGGCGGGGCGCATTTATCGCTGACTTACCCTGCGCCGAGGAGGTTCGGCGGGCTTCACGTCGCTGATGTTATAGCGGCCATCTTCCGGAATGCGCCAATGTACATTTTTCTTGAAGCGATATAGTCGAACGCGGTGGCCTCCGGCAAATGTGTAGCTTTCCTCGATTTGACTAACTTTCTCGCCGCAAATTTCATGCGTGTTACCTAGGACGCTTAGGTCACCCCAAGGTTCCCCATTCACCTCCTTGATGGTCACTGAAATTGTTCGACGGCTCATTCGACCGGACGGACTCCCTTGACGCTTAGGCGGCGCATTGCCTTATCGACTTCACGAGTTGAAAGAGACAAAGCTCGCGCAATTGCTTGGACCCTCACTTGCTTTTGACCAAGTGCTCGCAAGGCTTGAACATGCTTGTAGACTGCCCCGTCCACTGCTCGGTCGTTAGTAGATGCTTTGCCAAAAGGAACCGGATCGGTGACAGCAAGTGCCGCCGACGTGCGACTTGCTTTTGTGGTGATCAGTGCGGCGCCGGTGGAGTGCCCCTTATTCATTCGCAGATCCCGCTTCATCGCGCTGTTTGCCTTCCTGAAATTTTTCAAACTGGGTCCGCAACGCCGTGATTAGCCCTTCCATCATCGTAGGCGGAAAAAGTATCTGGACTATAGGCTCCACGACTAGCTCCCCAGACGCCTTCGCCTCCGTTAATTGAGCGACTGAAGGTTTTGGGGGCGTCTTCGCAAACGTGACTGCAAATTCATGCTCGGTTCGCGATATTTCAGCAAAGTTTGCATAGTAGCTCGGCATATCACTGCTATAGTCAATGACTACTTTCAGTCGCAATTGTTCACCGTCTTTTGGTGTTTTTGTCTCGACTTTAGGTTTGCGACTTGGCATTCGGACTGGCATCTTATGCCCCCCTGGCGGCAGAGTGCCGGATCTAACGATGGCGCGCAACAACTGGACAAGCGTGTTTTGACGGCAGGGTATAATAGAAAGTTGAGCGCATTGTTACCCCGGTTGTTACCCGAGCCGCAATTTTCTCAAACTAGATCGTCAATATTTCTATCTAACTCTTTAAAATTATTGGTCGGAGCGGCGGGATTTGAACCCACGACCCTCAGACCCCCAGTCTGATGCGCTACCAGGCTGCGCTACGCTCCGACCCTGAGCCTCGCGCGGGTCCGGGCGAGGCGGGCGCACTATAACGGCCGCCTCCCGGCTCCGCAACGCATCATCGGGGCAAGGGCGTGGGTCAGGCCACGCGCCGCCGGCGCGCCAGTCCGAGACAGGCGCCGAGGCCAAGCGCCAGCAGCCCGAGGGAGGTGGCAGGTTCCGCCACCACGACGGGCGTCTCGTCCAGCCGCCAGAAGCCGGTGAACCGGCAGCCGGGCTCGGTCTGGCTGCCGCACATGGCGGGGTCGTCGCTCGAGACCATGACCGACCAGAGGCCGATCGCGTCGGAGGCCATGGTGATCGTGATGTCGATCTCGTTGATGAAGATGCTGCCAAGCAGGAGCTTGCCGGTCGGGTCCAGTTCCAGATCCAGCACCAGCTCGTCGGGCTCGATGAAGCTCATCGTATCGACCGGCCGGCCATTGACGGTGAAGACCAGCTTGGTCAGACCAGGCTTGCTGAAAGTGCCGATGGAGACAGGGTCGGCCGGGCGGTCCTCGTTGTCGTAGAGGAAGGGAAAGACCGACATGTCGATTTCGCCCAGAACGCTCTGGAAGAACACGTCGTCCGGCGCGGCTGCCGCGTCGCTGAACTTGAAAAGCGCCGCCTGCGCCGGACCTGCGGCCAGGGCCGCCCAGCCCAACGCCATCGCACCGACCAACCCCGACCAGAACCTTGCCATCGTCTGCCCCCGCCACGGACCGGATGCGTCCAATCCACACCCGATATAAGAGTATTTGTCTCACAAAAATCTCGTAAATGATTCTTCCTATGCCATCATGCATTTCGCAGCCTTTGTTGCACGAAAGACTCACCGATGGCGGGCCAGGAACGCCGCCGCCCGTGCGGCAATCCGTGCCGCATCGACCCGGTAGGCGGCCTCGAGCGCGGGGGAGAAGGGGATCGGCGTGCGCGGCGCCCCGATCCGCGCCACCCGGGCGCCGGTCTCCTCCGCCACCAGGGCGGCGATCTCGGCGCCGAAGCCGGCCACTTCGGTGGCCTCCTGCGCCACCAGCAGGTGGCCGGTGCGGGCCACCGAGGCGAGCACCATGGCGCTGTCCCAGGGCCAGAGCGAGCGCAGGTCGATGACCTCCGCCGAGATGCCTCGGGCCGCCAGCAGTTCCGCCGCCCCGGCCGCCTCCCGCACACTGCCGCCCCAGGCGACGAGCGTCAGGTCGTGGCCGGGCCGTACCAGCCGCGCGCGGCCGATCTCCGCCGGGAGCGTCGGGTCGCCGACCTCGCCCTCGGCCGGGAAAAGCTCCTTGTATTCGAGCAGCACCACCGGGTCGTCGGCACGGATGGCGGCGGCGAGCATCGGCCCGGCATCGGCCGGATCGCCGGGGCAAAGCACGACCAGCCCCGGCACATGGACCCACCAGGCCTCAAGCGACTGGGAATGCTGCGCCGCGCAGTTGGCCCAAAGGCCGATCGGCTGGCGCACCACCATGGGCACCCGTGCCTGCCCGCCCAGCATGTAGCGGAGCTTCGCCGCCTGGTTGACCAGTTCGTCGACGGCGCAAAGCGTGAAATCGAGATAGCGCATCTCCACCACCGGCCGCGCGCCGCACATGGCCGCGCCGACCGCGACGCCCATGATGGCGGATTCGGAAATCGGCGTATCGACGACGCGGGCCGGCCCGAACTCCGCCTGCAGGCCGCGATATTGCTGGAAGACGCCGCCGCGCCCGAGATCCTCGCCCAGCACAACGATGCGCCCGTCGCGGCGCATCTCGGCGGCCAGTGCCTGGCGCGTCGCCTCGACGAAGCTCATGCGGCTCATGCCGGCACCCGCGCGGTAGGCGCGCCGATATCCTGCACATCGGTATAAAGCGCCGCCGGGTCGGGGAAGGGGGCTCGCTCCGCCATTTCCACAGCGCGCGCGAGTTCCGCCGCGACGTCGTTTTCGATTGCCGCCAGTTCCGCCGCCGCCACGCCGAGACCGCCAAGCACCTGTGCCGCGCGCCGCAGCGGATCATCCGTCTTCGCCCGCGCGACCTCCGCCGGATCGCGATAGGCGCCCGCATCGGCCGAGGTATGTCCGGACCAGCGGTAAGTCGCGGCCAGCAGCAGGCGCGGCCCGCTGCCGGCACGCACCGATGCGACCAGTTCGCCTGCCAGATGATCGACGGCGGCGACATCGTTGCCATCGACGGCGCAAGCCGGAACGCCAAGCGCCTCGGCGCGCGCCGCGATGCCCGGACCGGCCGTGGTGAGCCGCGTCGGCGTCGTGGCCGACCAGCGATTGTCCTCGCAGACGAACAGCACCGGCAGGCGGTGAACCGCGGCCCAGTTCAGGCTTTCCAGGAACGGGCCGCGATTGACGGCGCCATCGCCGAAGAAGCAGGCGACCACGCGCGGCTCGCCGGCGAGCTTCGCCGCATGCGCGGCGCCCACCGCGATCGGCAGGCCGGCGGCGACCACGCCGTTGGCGCCCAGCATGCCGATGCGCATGTCGGCGATGTGCATGGAGCCGCCCTTGCCGCCGCAGGAGCCGCCCTGCCGGCCGAACAGCTCCAGCATCATCGCCTGGATGTCGCCGCCGCGCGCGATGGTATGGCCATGGCCGCGATGGGTGGAGGTAAGGCGGTCCTCCGCCGCCAGGTTGGCGCAGACGCCGGCCGGTATGGCTTCCTGGCCGGAGGAGAGATGCACGAAACCCGGGATGCGCTTCTCGTTGTACAGCCTCTCGGCGGTTTCCTCGAAGGCGCGGATGCGCGCCATGGTGCGAAAATGCGCGAGCAGCCGCTCGCGACCGATCTGCGTCGCCATTCCTGGACCCCGCGCCCCCCACGCCCTACATCAAGACAGGGGCAGGGTGCCCGTTCGCGTCCATCCTGTCCATTCCGGCGCCGCGAGGAACGAGCGGGGAGCGGGTCGCGCCGGCCGCAATTTTGCCATGTCAGCGTCCAATCGCCGCCACGGGGCCCGGTCTAAGGTCGCCCCATGACTGGCGAATCGCTTCTCGCTGGAACAGGGAGTAAAGGATGAGGTCCTGGCGGTCCGAACCCAGCCTGCGAGAAATGCTCGACGATCCGATCGTGCGCCTGGTGATGCGCCGCGATGGTGTCGACCGCGAGCAGATCCGCGAATTGCTGGAGCCGCTGCGCAGCGCCGAGACGGCGGATGGGAAGCTTTCCCTTGAGCGCGCGGACAAAGCCTCGTGATCGCGGTCACGCGGCGCAGGAATAGTGCTGGGCGGACGTGCAAGGTGACGGGTTATTGACGTATATTGAAGCATGATTGGACGGCAGGGCCGAACATGCCGGCGCCGCTCTCAGGAGGAGAAGATGCGTAAGATCCTTGGGCTTGCTCTTGGTGCCATCCTTGTTTCGGGATGCGTGCAGCAGTATGAGCCGCTTGTCGATCCGCGCGGCGGCGCGCCGGCGCAGCCGACCGGCTATTACGCGCCACCGCCGCAGCCGGTCTATGCACCGCCGCCGCAGCCCGTCTACAGCCCGCCGCCGCAGCCGGTCTATAGTCCGCCGCCGCAGCCGGCCTACGCGCCGCCGCCGCAGCCGGCCTATAGCGCGCCGCAGCCGGCCTATGCCTATCCGCCGCAGCAGCCGCAATACCAGTATCAGCCGGTCAATCCGCGCAGCGCCGGCAGCTATTCGCAGGACCTGGCCGAGTGCCGCCAGCTCGCCGAACGCTCGAGCCCGGCGGGCGATGCCGTGAAGCAGGGTCTGGTCGGGGCCGCGGTCGGCGCGGCGCTGGGTGCGGCCACCGGCGGCATTGCCAAGGGCGTCTCGGCCGGACGTGGCGCCGCCATCGGCGCGGCCGGCGGCGGCATCCTCGGGGCCGGTCATGGTGCCTATTCCGGCTACGAGGAGCAGAAGCGCATCGTCGACAATTGCATGCGCGGCCGTGGCTATTCGGTCGTGAACTGATCGCGCCCGGAAGGGGCGTCTGACGAAGGCAGGCGAGGGCGGCGCGGCGACGTGCCGCCCTTTTCCTTTGCCTCTTGTGGGGTTTTGAGAGTGAATCTGCCGGGGAGGGGCCATGAACCGGCGTTATCTCGCTATCCTATTGCTGCCGATGCTGGCAGGCTGCGCGCGCAGCTATGAACCGGTGATCGACCAGCGCGCCTCGCAACCGGTGCGCGGCACCGGCGACTATCAGCGCGACCTGGATGAATGCCGCCAGCTTGCCGAGCGGCGTTCGCCGGCCCGCGAGGCGGCGGTCGATGCGCTGATCGGTGCCGCGGTTGGCGCCGCGCTGGGCGCGGCCACCGGCGGTATCGCGAGCGGCCTCAGCGCCGGCACCGGCGCGGCGATCGGCGCGGCGGGCGGCGGCATCATCGGCGTGACCAAGGGCGCCTCGGGCGGCGTCTCTGGACAGAAGCGCATCATCGACAATTGCATGCGCGGGCGCGGCTGGGCCGTCGTCAACTGATCCAATTGATCCGGGCCGCTCAGGCCGGGGCGGCGAGCAGCGCGTCGATCACCGCGGCGACCGCGACCGGCTGGTCGAGCGGGGCGTGATGATGGGCGGCCGGAATCACGGATATGGCGACGCGCGGCCCGGCCATCGCCCGCCAGGCCGCTTCCGCTTCCGGCGGGCAGAGGCTGCTCTGTTCCGCCCGCAACAGCGCGACGGGCTGGCGGAGGGTCGCGAGCGCGGTGCCATGCCGCGTCCAGATATCGCTTTCGAAATGCGGGCTGTCCCAGGGGTTCTGGCGGAACTTCCAGCTCCAGCCGCCCCGCACCCCTGTCACGGAATGGCGCGCGATGTAATCCATCACGTAGTCGGGGCAGTCCTGTTCCGGCAGCAGGCGGAAGCGGCGCAGGATGTCGGCGAGATCGCGATGAACGGCCCCGGCGAGCTTTCGCCCGCGGCTGCGCGGCGGCCGGTCGCCCATATGGAAGGGGGTATCGATGACGACGAGCCGCCGGAACAGTTCCGGCCGGTGCAGCACGGCGCCGACCGCGACGAGGCCGCCGAAACTGTGGCCGACCAGGGCGACCGGCCTGCCGCCGCCCAGTTGCTCCGCCATGGCCGCGATCTGGCGGGCGAACATCTCCGGGCTCTGCGGGCCGGGATCGCCGCTCTCGCCCATGCCGCCGAGATCGAGGGCGCCGACATGGCGGCCGCGCGCGGCGAGGAAGGGCGCGACGAAGCTCCACCAGCGCGCATGGGCGCCGTTGCCATGCACCAGCACGACCGGCTCGCCGCCGGGCGTGCCCCAGGCAAGATGGTGAATGTCGCAGCCATCGACCGCGAAGCGGCCGCTCTGCGGCTCGGTGGCGATGGCCTGGCGGAACCAGGGCGGCGGCGGCATGCTGCTCATGCGGGGCGGAACTCGCGGAGGGTTGAAGCAGGAAGGATTTCTTGCCGCAAGCCGCCGTCGGCGCAACCCCGGATTCGGCAAGGCAGGCTCCCGCATTGACGGCCGGCGGAGGGGCGCTTAATTAAGCCAGCCCGGCGCGGGAAGGGTGGCCGAGTGGTTTAAGGCAGCGGTCTTGAAAACCGCCGTGGCGGCAACGCCACCGTGGGTTCGAATCCCACCCCTTCCGCCAATTTGATAGATTCGTAACTAAAATTTAAAGACACATTCAACGAGCAATCTTGCAGAACACAGACTAGCCCACACCTTGGACTTCTAGCTCGACATTATTCTTCTTGCGGGGTCCAGCTGAACACAAAATTCGCCCGTTCCTCAGGCCTAAATTCTGCCTCGTAGGACTCGGAGAGGCGTTGAAAGTTGTAACTACCGCAACGCCCTTCGGCTTTCACATAGATTGACCAATTAAGCTGTAACTCAATCCCCCTTAAGGTCCGGCAAATCTCTATGCCTTCGATAATGATCGGTGCCCTGTGGGTAAGAACTCGGCTGGCCAACGGCCTAACCGCGCGAAAATTTACCTCTCTAGGGAGTCGAGGATTGTGATCACAGCGACGTTTAGTTCGAAATAAGTCGGTGTGGAGCACGGCGGCCACTAACTGCCAGGCCAGATATCGCGATAGTGTGGTCTTGCCTGTACAGTCTCGTCCGTCGATGGCAATAACTATAGACCGAAAGGGAAACGCGAATTTTCTTAAGCGGCGAGAAAGTTCTCAATGCTGATCGGTCTCGTCAGGCTTTGGTATCATATTTCGAGTTCAGCTTGACATAGCTCCCTCAAATACTATTCACGGATTTGTGAGCATAGACAACCTCGCCGATTAGGGAGCGGCACCGTCGCCTTTGGCGCGAGGGTCAGGCGGCGGCGTTGGCGTCGATCATGGATTGGGTGTAGGCGGTCGGCGTGACTTGGCCGGTGCCGTTCATGCCTGCTTTCGCCGTGGCGATACGGCCAGACCAAGAAAGACGATCAGCGCCTGATTGAGCCGGACCATGTCCTCGTCATCGAGACGGCCAATCCGCTCGCCGATCTTCGATTTCGGAACTGTGGTGATCTTGTCCACCATGAGCCGCGAAACAGCACGAAGTCCGTTCCGTTCGTTTGGCGTCACCGGCAGGCGGAACAACGGTGCTTCGGTCGGATCCGAGGTCAGAGCGCAGATGGTGACGGAGTCCGTCGCGTCGAAACTGTCGTCCTGCACGATGGCCGCCGGTCGCGGCTTGCCCAAATAGTCGTTGCCGCCGGATACCGTCCACAGTTCACCCCGCTTCATTCTTTGCCCCACACCGACACAGCGTCGATGAATGCCTGATCTTCTCGCGCATGATCGCTCCCGGCCACCGCGAGGGACTGACGATGGGCCTCCGCGCGGAACGAGGGCGCGTGGACATCGGGCACCCATATTTGCAACGGCCGCAGACCTTGCGCCCGCAACCGTTCCCGGTGGTTCCGCACCTTCACGCGCGTGGAGTTCTTTCGCTTCGCTGCAGTCATGACAATCCACCCATAAATCGAAATCGGTTACATGTAACCTAACATCAGAGCGGGCACCAGACAATGCTCTTGCCGAACTCCATCTGGCCCCTTGTGCGCGGCGACGTGCCATGCCCGAAGCCGCTTCTGATTGGCCGTTCGCCCCCAGCCAGGCATTGATCTCCCGTCATCGCGGACCTAGATAAGGCTCAGCGAGGCCACGTCCTCCCCCTGCACGGGTTGATGTCCGGGACGGCCCGGCAGCTTTAGAGGGGAGGCTGCCATGGCCTGGTTCATCCTGATCGTTGCCGGTCTGTTCGAAGTCGTCTGGGCCTTCTCCATGAAGCAGTCCGAGGGCTTCACGCGCTTCTGGCCCTCGCTGGTGACGCTGGTCGCGATGGGCGTGAGCTTCGCGCTCCTCGCCTGGTCCATGAGGGTTCTCCCGCTGGGGACCGCCTACGCGGTATGGACGGGCATCGGCGCGCTCGGTGCCTTTCTCGTCGGCATCCTCGTGCTCGGCGAACCGGCGAACGCGCTGCGACTGATCGCGGCCTTTCTGATCCTCTCCGGCCTCGCCCTGATGAAGCTTTCCAGCCCGGTCTGAGGTTTCGAGCTCTCCCGGGCCAGGGCGTTCGGACTTCGACAAATGTTGATTGGTTCTTGAACGGCGATCCGGGTTAACGGATTGGCAATCACGCCGGCGACAGCATGGCGGGCCAGCGCCGGCGGAAAGGCGTGCCTTCCGGCTCCGGTCCTGACGGTGTTCTTCGGTCCATGGGCGAATTCGCGAACATGATTGCGGAGCAGCCGTTGCTGGCGTTGCTGGTGGAACGTCTGGCGGTTCCCTTGTGGCAAGCCGCCTTCGCAATCCTTGTGCCGCTTCCGTTCTTTGCCCTCCTCGCATTCATCGTCAAGGGGCGGCGCCTGTTCGGCGAGGTGCGGCGGGCACTGCCGGAAATCCGGATCAATCTTCAGATTCATTTTCTCGATGCGGTTTTCGTCGCGCCGTTCCTGGTCGCGCTGACCCTTGCCCTGAGCGCGCTGTTCCGCGCGCACGAACTGGCGCTCGTCCCGGCGGAAGTCTGGGAGGGCCTGCCGCCGGTCGTCGTGGGCCTCGTCGCCGTCTTTCTGGGCGATTTCATCGGCTACTGGCGTCATCGCCTCGAACATGCGCCGATCTTCTGGCCGTCGCATGCCATCCACCACAGCGATACGGCAATGACCTGGCTGGCGATCTCTCGCTTTCATCCCGTCAACAGGCTGACGACGACCTTGCTGGATTTCAGTTTCCTGCTGTTGCTCGGGCTTCCGGCATTTGCGCTGCTGGTCAACGCCTTCGTCCGGCATTTCTATGGCGCCTTCATCCATGCCGATCTGCCCTGGACGTATGGGCCGCTGAAGCACGCCTTCGTCTCCCCGGCGATGCATCGCTGGCATCATGCGATGGACCCGGCCGCCTACAACACGAACTACGCCACGGTCTTCTCCGTGTTCGACAAGGCCTTCGGCACCTTCCGCGTGCCGGGTGCCTGCGACATTCCGCTTGGCGTTTCGGAGAAGATGGGCGCGGGCCTCGTCGGGCAGATGCTCCATCCCTTCAGGCCATCCTCCTACCGGTTTCTCGTGCAACAGCCTGTCGGCGCGGCGGCGGCGGGGGCATCGCGCGAGGGATGACGGGCCGGCGGTCGCGGCCGGTTCCGTTCACCGGCCTAACGCCGCCGTGGCCGCCGCCGGCAGACGGATGCGCGGATCGCCATGCAGGGCGAAGGCGGCCCAGAAGTACGGGTGGTCGCGCCGACCGTCCCCGAGATAGTCGAGTATGGCCTGGCGCAGCGCCGCGGGCGCGTCGCGGCTCGAGGCCTCGCGGTAAAAGGCGGTCATGATGCGCGCCGTCGCCTCGTCCTCGATCTGCCACAGGCTGACCATGGTGCCGGCGGCACCGGCGGCGAGGAAGGTGCGCACGAAGCCCATGAATTCCTGCCCGCGCGAGACGAGGCCGAGACCGGTCTCGCAGGCGCTGAGCGCCACCAGCCCGACCTTGCGCAGATCGAGGCCATAGACCTCGCGCGCTTCCAGATCGCCGCCGCCGCCCTCGCCGGCGGCAAGCAGGATCGTCGAATAGAGCGGGTCGACCTGGTCGAGTTCGGCATGGGCCGCCACATGCAGCGCGCCCGATTCCGCCGCCAGCGCGACGAAGCGCGCCTTGGTCGCCTCCGCACCGGTGAAGACCCGGGCGCGCGGATGCAGGCGGCCGATCTCTTCCGCCTCGCGCGCCGCCGCCGGCAGGTCGACCTGGCCGTCGCGCTTCGGATTGCCGAAGGCCACGATGGGCGCCGCCTCGCCGCGCGGTCGCGCCAGCAGGGCGGCGTGAATGGCCGCCGAGGGCGCATAGGCAATCTCGTGACGCTGGATCAGGTAGCCCTGCCCGTCGTGCAGCGCATGGAAGGGCAGGCGGAAGAGCGGCCCGTCCGGCACGATGACCAGCCGCTCGCCGGGCACGAGACCGAGCGGGGCGACCAGCCGCCTATGGAGGTCCGCCTGCGGCCCGTCGACCGGCGCCAGCGCGCGCAGCGCATCGAGATAGCGCGAAACCGCATCGCCGATTTCCGCCTCGCCGCCCTGGATCGGCACCGCCCTGATTTCGGCGCCGCGCAGCACGAAAGCGTATGAGCCGTCGGCGCCCAGGCTGTAGGCGACGAGCACGCCGCGCTCGCTCGCCGCCACGGCACGCTGGATGTCGGTGGTGGAGACGGCGCCACCCGCCTGCGCCGCCACGGCGACATGCCCCGCGCTCGTCTGGACGCGCCCGCGCACCAGATCGAGGAAGGCGCGCGCCTTGCCGGCCTCCGCATACTCGAAGGCGCGTGCGGCATTGCCGCGACGGAGCTCCAGCGCCTTCGCTTCCTGGAAGATCCGGCCGAGATCGCCGAAGAGCCCGCTGCGGAACTCATCGCTCCGGAACTCCGCCGTCAGCCGCTCCGCCTCCGCCACCGCGCGGCCATAGGCATCTGCCGCCGCGTCCAGCCGCCCGCCGGCTGCCTGCGCGCGGCCGAGGCCGGCCAGGACCCAGACCCGATCGTAGCCATCCGGGTTGCCGGCCAGCGCCTCGGCGAAATGCCGTTCCGCCCCGCCGGCGTCGCCCCCTTCCAGCAGCGCCTGGCCGAGCGCGCGGCGGGCGAGTGCCTGGACGCGGCCGGACTGCCGTTCCGCAAGCAGCTTCTCGAGAGCCTGCCGCGCCGCCGCCGCATCGCCCTTGGCGCGCAGGGCGTTGGCCATGGCGATGCGGATGAAGGGCTGCAGCGCCTCGCCGGCATGGTTCAGTGCTTCCTCGTAGTTGGAGAGGGCCTGGACCGGCTTGTTCTCGCGCAGGCTGACATCGCCCAGGACCTTATAGGCGGCCGGATAGATCGGCGCGACGGAGCGGCGGGAGAGCTGGACGTCGGTGATGGCTTCCTCGGCATATTGCGCGGCGAGATCGAGCTGGCCGGCATAGGAATAGGCCACCGCGATGTCGCGCTTGGCATGGGCGCGCAGGTAGGCATCGGAGGTCTGTTCGGCGAGGAACAGGGCCTTGCTGGCCTCGCGGATGGCGAGGCGGAAGTCGCCGCGTTCCGCCAGCCCGGCGGCGTCGCGGCAATAGTCGTAGCCATTCTTCGGAAAGCGGTCGGCCTTGAGCAGGAGCTGGCCTTCGGCGGTGAGCCGGGCGAGGCTTTCCACCTCCTTCGCCCGCAGGTCGGCGACGGCAAGGCTCGCGCGCTGGGCGCCGCTGCCGCCCGATTGCGGGCAGGCGGCGAGCAGCGGCAGGGCGGCGAGCGCCAGAGCGAGCTTCGCCCATTGCAGGAAATGCCGTGATGCCATGTGCTTTCCTCCTATCGCGAAGTCAGGAGCTTGAGGCCGGGACCAATGGCATTGCCTTCGTACCCATCGGTCAGTGTGAACACGCCATCGAGACCGGCGTCGGCGAGCCAGAGCGCGGCGCGCTTCGATGTCTCGCCGATGCGGCAGACCAGCAGGATCGGGCGATCGTCGCCCGCGCGCAGCCGGCGGATCTCGCCGAGGAACTCCTCGCGGCCGGCATCGTCGGTCGGGTAGGGGATGGCATGGGCCCCGGCGATCTGGCCGCGTTCGCGCGCTTCCTGCGGCGCGCGGATATCGATGATCACCAGTCCGGCCTGCTCGATCCGCTCCAGCGCGTCCATGGCGTCGATGCCAGGCGGCGTGCGTTCGCCGGCGCAGGCCGCGAGCATGAGTAAGCCGGCCGCCAGCCAGTTCCGGCCGTGGCGATCGTTTGGCTTTGCCATCCGCCATGACATCTCGCGCGGGATCATCGCCGCGGGCAGGTGAAGAAAATATTGATCCGTCATTGCCGCGGGGCGATGCCCGAACCATTCAGGCCGCCCAGGGTGACGCTGTGCTCCGCCGCGCCAGCGATGGCGCCGCCCGTATTGCGCAGGCGCACCTTGACGATATCGCTTCCGACCTGTTCGGTGAAAAGCGTTTCGCCGCTGCGGCCGGAGAAGGAAGTCGGTCCGCCACCGAATGCGGCGGTGAAGCCCGACCCCATGTTCGGCCCCATGATGACGATGCCGTAATCGACGAAATAGCTGAAGGTGCGGCCGCCGAAATCGACATTCAGGGAGAAGCTGTAGTTGCCGCTCGCCGTGGTGTCCGGCGCGATCAGGATCGCTTGCAGCGGAACATTGTTCTGGATGAAGGAGGCGCTGCCGGCGAGGGCGTAGAGTTGCTCGAAGGTGGTGATGTCGCTCTGCGCCAGCTTCTTCAGCGTCTCCGTCGCGAGATTGGAAAGCAGTTCCTGCCCGACTTCGACCTGCAGGGTTTCGCTGACCAGGCTGTCGGCCACCGCCAGCGCCTGGTTGGTGAAGGTGCTGATGGCGGGCGCGTCGGCGACAAGCGTGCCGGGGCCGCCTGGCGCGGTTGGCATGGTGGCAGCGATCAAGGACGGCGTCAGCGCTCCGAGCAGTCCGCCCGCGGCCTCCGGCGGAAAGCGGAAGGGTGGTTGCGGCGGCTGGTCGCTGCCCTTGATCACGGTGCCGAAACCCGGCCGCAGCACTTCCACGGTCCGTCCGGCATTGCTGACGGTGATGCGTCCGCGCCGCGCGCCGCTATTGTCCTCGGGGCCGGGGCCAAGCAGCAGGATCTCGGCTTCGCCATCGTCGCGGACGCGGCCGGCGACGATGGTGCCGCGGATGCCGATGGTGGCCGATCCGACCTGGATGCGCACATTGTCGGGGCGGTTCTGGGTCACCTTGCCGGAAATGAAGCGGAAGACACCCCTGCGCACGTTTGCGGCAAGCTGGCCGGCGCCGCTGCGGGGGTCGTAGACGAACCTGTCGATGGAGATTTCGCTGTCCGGGCCGATGGTGAAGACCGTCTGGTCGAGCAGCATGATCTGCATGCCGGCGGCCGGGCCAGAGACGATGCGGTCGCCCATGTGGATCGGCTCGCCGCTGCGCACCAGGCGGCCGACCGGGCCAATGGCGGCGGCGGCCATCTTCACCTCGCCACGGACCGCCGCCGAGACGCCGGCCTGCTCGGCGGCGAGGGCAGGCGCCGCCGAAAGGCAGGCGGCGAGGAGGCTGGCGCATGTCGGAACGCAGTGCCTGCCGAGATGCATGGGCGTGCCCTTTCCTACCAGTCGAAGCGCTTGGTCAGCAAAAGCTGCGTGCGCAGGTTGTCGTTGGCGAAGTTCGGTATGCTGGAATCCGCCCGCGTCGCTTCGGCGAGCAGGCTCACGGTCACGTCTCCGATGCCGGTCGGCAGGTCGAATCCCGCGGCGCGCGCCAGAGTGCCGACGGGCGCGCCATAGATGGCGCGCAGGCGGTAGAAGCGGTCGTGGCGGATGCGGGCGGAGATGAAGGTGTCGGCCGCCTCGTAGCGCGTGTCGATGAAGGAGAAGCTGCCAAGCAGGAACTGGCCGTCGCCGAGCAGCCAAGTATGGCTCAACGTGACCTCGTCGGCGTGATAGGCCTCGAACTCGGCCCGCGCCGATTTGACGGAGTGAACGTAACTTATGGCGCTGCGATGCGCCGCAGCGAGCCGGTAGCCAAGCGACAGTCCGAGATCGACGCGCAGGCCATCGCGGCGGTCCTCGGTCGGAAAGGCAACGCTCGGCTCGAAATCGAAATACTGGACCTGGATCGAGCCCTGCATGTCGAGATCGCCGTCACGCCGGTCGATGGCCAGGCGTCCGCCGGGCGCATCGAGGAAATGGCTGCCATCGAGGCCGATCCGCGTGTAGGTGAAACTCGGGCTGATGTCGAACCATGCCGTGCGCAGGATGCCGCCGGCATCGAGCGTCAGGGCGAGCAGGTCCTGGCTGTCGATCTCGCGCTGGTCGTTGAAATAGAGGCCGACGCCGCCCAGCAGTTCATGGCGTTCCTGCAATCCCGGATCGTGGCGCACCTGAAGGTTCGCCATGCCGATGCGGCCGAAATCGCTCCTGGCCCGTTCGGATCGAAGGGGAATGTCGAACAGGAGCCTCTCGCGCGAACGGGGTGCCGCGTTGCGGTTGGAATTGAAGTCGAAGCCGCCGCTCAGGGACAGGCTGACGCGGGTCGAGCGGTGCCGCATGGCTATGGCGTCAAGATAGCGCTCGACCTCGCGCCGGGCGGCGGGTTCCGGCTCGCCGGCCAGGACCTCGCGGAAGGCGATCTCGGCTTCCTGCAGGCTGTCGAGCCGGAAGAGCAGGACCGCATAGGCAAGCCGGACGCCGGCAAGCCCCGGCCTCAGCAGAAGCACACGCTCCAGCGCGGCCACCGCCCCACGCAGGTCGTTGGCCTGGATAAGCTGGCGCGCATAGCGGATATTGAGGTCCGGATCGTCCGGATTGCCAAGCAGGGCCTCGAAGGAAACCGGTCCGCCCGGGGACGACGAGAGCATGCGGGCGGCCGCAGCCGCCTCCCCCGTTTCCCGGGCGCCGCTTTCTGCAGGTCGTTCCTCGATCCGCTCGGTCTGCGCCAGCGCGCCGCCAAGTCCCAACCACGCCGCCGCGCCGATCAGCACGGCGGCAGTCCGACTTCCCCCCGACAAATCGACGCTTCCCCCGTTACCCCACACGCCATCGAATCCCAACACTAGCGAGGAGTCTGCCCGCCGAGGCCGCCGGTTACCAGTGGTATTTGATAAAAGAGTAAATCAAATCAATGATTTATCGCCTATAAGGAGATTCCGGGCGACACCGGTCAACCCTCAGGCGGCAAGAGCCGGTCCGTCGGCCAGGTCCGGCAGCGGTCCGTCCTCGGCGAGCGCGAGAATGCGGGCGATGAACCGCTCCGGCTCAGTGGTGCTGCCATGATCGAGCAGCATGCGTGCCTTGGTCTGCATGGCGGCCGCGTCCAGTGGTGCTTCCGGATCGCCCTTGGCATGCTGGCGCGCGGCGCGCAGGACATTGCCGTCCCGCATCGTGACCTGAACCGCGCTGCCCCAGGCGCGCGGATAGGCGCTGGCATAGGGCTCGGACAGGCGGAGTTCGACGCGTGCCGCCAGATCCCCAAGGCGCGCCCTGGCTTCCGGCGCGAAGGATGCGAAATCGACGCGTCCGTCGGTGAGTGCCGTCGCGACGCAATGTTGCAGCGAGAACTTTCCTTCATACTCCGAATTGGCCACGGGCCGGTCGCAGACATCGATGGCCGCCCGATAGGTTTCGACCTCGACCCGCGCAACCATTTCCGGCGCGATCCGCGCCGAGAGTTCGAGCGCCGCGTCGATGGCGGGATGGGTATGGCGGCAGGATGGCCAAGGCTTTATCGAGGTCAGGCAGAGCTGCCAGGGCTGCTCCGGCTCCGCCAGCACCGCTTCGGGCCGGGGATCGGGGCAGGCTCCGGCGAACAGACCCTTCGGTCCTTCCAGGATCGCCGGCGGTCCGGTGAAGCCGAGGCGCGCCAGGTCGGCGGCGATCACGCCAGCCTCGGCGGCACGCCCGGCATGCAGGTGCTTGCTCATGGCGCCGGTGGCCAGGAACTCCCACAGGCCGGCCGACTGGGTGCCGGCATTGCCGAGCGCATGGACCATCTGCACCGCGTCGAGGCCGATGAGGTCGCCGGCCGCATAGGCGGAGCCAAATGGTCCGCAGGTCGCGGTATTGTGCCAGATGCGATAATGCCCCGGCCCGACGCCCATGCCGACGCGGCAGCAAGCCTCGAAGCCCTTGAGGACCGCGCGCAGGAACCGGCGACCGCCTGCACCCTCGCGCCGCGCGATGGCGTAGGCCGCCGGCACGACGACGCAGCCCGGATGCACGACCGAGGCGCGATGCAGGTCATCGGTCTCGAGTATGTGGATCAGCGCGCCCATGGTCAGCGCCTCGCGCCCCGCGTCGCGACCCAGTCGGCGTGCATGTTCAAGCAGGATGCGGCCAGGTTCGGAATGGCGTCCCGCCTGCATGTTGGCCAGTGCATCGAGCACGAACAGGGCTGCCTGTTCGAGGTCCGCGCGCGCCACCGGCTTCGCCTCGATCAGCCGCCAGAGCCCCTCCGTCAATGTGCCCGCCATGTCGTATCCTTCTCCCGGATTGGTCGCTCTCGTGGATAGCATGCATCGCCCTGCCGGGGGAGTCCGCCACCGGCATGGCAAGATGACGGCCGGTGCAATCCTCGCTAGGCTCGGCGCATCGTAGGGCAAGGCGCGCATGGAATTCGTCCTGGGGAAACTGTTCTGGCTGGCGGCGCAGCCTTCCAGCGTGCTTTTCATACTGCTGGCGCTGGGTTCGATCGGTCTCCTTCTGCGGCCGTATTCGCGACGGCCGCGCCGGCTGCTACTGACGGCTGCCCTCTTCCTGCTGCTGGTCGGCCTGATGCCGGTCGGCCGCTGGCTGCATCTGCCACTCGAGGAGCGCTTTCCCCGCCCGGACCGGCTGCCGGATCGGGTGGATGGCATCGTCGTCCTGGGCGGTGCGCTGCAGCCGTTGCTGACGGCGGATCGCGGCCAGCCGGCATTGAACGAGCACGCGGAACGCATGACCGAGGCACTGCGGCTGGCCCGGCTGCTGCCGGATGCGCGGCTCATCTTCACCGGCGGTAGTGGCGCGTTGCTGCCTGGGCGGCTGACCGAGGCGGATGTGGCGCGCGATCTGTTGGCCGGCCTCGGCCTGCCGGCAGGACGACTGCTGCTCGAGGCGCAGTCGCGGAACACCGCGGAGAATGCCAGCTATTCCCGCCGGCTCGCCGATCCGAAACCGGGCGAGGTATGGCTGCTGGTGACCTCGGCGCGCCACATGCCGCGTTCGGTCGGCACCTTCCGCGCCGCCGGCTGGAAGGTCCTGGCCTGGCCGGTGGATTACGAGACCGGGCGCGAGGAAGCGGCCGGCTGGAGGTTTGCCCCGCTCGCGAACCTGCGCCTGCTCGATGCCGCCGCATACGAATGGACCGGCCTGCTCGCCTACCGGCTGCTTGGGCACAGTGATGATTTTTTTCCCGCGCCCTGATCCGTGGTGGCGCGGGCTTGCCAGCGTCCGCCGCGCGGGCGATGCTGACCATCTCCGTACAGCCGATTCGCCCTTAGCGGCCGGAAGCAGCATGACCGGATACTCACGTCGTTTTTTCGTCTCTCTGGCCCTGGCCGGGCTCGGCGGCGGCCTGGTCCGAAGCCAGGCCGCGCGGGCCGCCAGTACCGATTTCCAGACCTGGCTCACCGAACTGCGCAAGGACGCGGCGCAGGCGGGTATCCGGCCGGCGACGCTCGATGCGGCCCTGCAAGGTGTCCAGCCGATCGAGCGCGTGCTTGAACTGGACCGGCGCCAGCCGGAATTCACAATGACATTCGACCAGTACCAGGCACGCGTGGTCAATCAGACGCGCATCGACCGTGGCCGCGTGCTGCTGCGCGAGAACGAAGAGTTGCTGAACCGCGTCAGCGCCCGCTACGGCGTGCCGCCGCGCTTCATCGTCTCGCTATGGGGGATCGAGACCGATTACGGGCGGATCACCGGCAATTTCAGGATCGTCGGGGCGCTGGCGACGCTGGCCTACGATGGCCGGAGGGCCGCCTTTTTCCGCAAGGAACTGATCGATGCCCTGAAAATCCTCGATCGCGGCGACATCGCGCCCGACCAGATGCTGGGCTCATGGGCGGGGGCGATGGGGCAGAGCCAGTTCATGCCCTCCAGCTATCTCGCCTATGCGGTGGATTTCGACGGGGATGGCCGGCGCGACATCTGGTCCTCGCGACCGGACGTGTTCGGCTCCATTGCCAACTACCTGGCCAAGGTCGGCTGGCGCGGCAGCGAGAATTGGGGGGTGCGCGTGGTGCCGCCGCCGAACTTCGACGCGGCCTCCTTCGACCAGAAACAGGAGCGCCCGCCGGCGGAATGGGAACGTCTGGGCTTCGTGCGCATGGACGGGCAGGTCTCCGCCCACGCGCCCGAACAGGTGGCGAGCATCATCCTGCCCGGCGGCGCCGACGGCCCGGCCTACATGACCTTCGGCAACTACAAGGTCATCATGCGCTGGAACCGATCCAATTACTTTGCGGTGGCGGTGGGCACGCTTGCCGATCGCATCCAGCGCGGGTAGATTCGCGATATCTTTGATTGATTCGCCTGGGACACGCTAGATTTTGACTAGGCAGATATCCCCCCGACATGCACTCCGCCTCGCTTTGCCGGCCGCCGGCCTGCTGCTGGCGCTCGCCGGCTGCACCGAGACCAAGCTTGCGGTCCATGCGGCCAAGCAGGCCCAGACACCAACCGCGCGCGAACTCGGCGTGCGACAGCAAGGTGCCTACAAGGTGGGTAACCCCTATCAGATCAACGGTGTCTGGTATTACCCGGCGGAGGATCCGAATTACGATCAGACCGGCATCGCGTCCTGGTACGGCGAGCAGTTTCATGGACGGCAGACGGCGAACGGCGAAATCTATGACATGAACGAACTGACGGCGGCGCATCAGACGCTGCCGATGCCGAGCGTGGTGCGCGTCACAAATCTCGAGAATGGCCGCTCCATCGTGGTTCGCGTCAACGATCGCGGACCGTTCGCCAACGGTCGCATCATCGACATGTCGCGGCGTGGAGCGCAGCTTCTGGGCTTCGAGCGCCAGGGCACAGCGAAGGTACGGGTGCAGATCCTGCCGCAGGACGGCCGGCAGCCTTCGACTCTGGTGGCGCAGGCCGGCGCCGACCGGCCCCAGGTGGTTGCGGCACCGCGCGGCAGCGTTTCGGCCGAGACGCTGACGCCCCCGCCCGGTCGCGGCCAGGCCCAGCCGGTGCCGCAAGCATCGGCGCCACAGCCTTCCGCCGTGCAGGTTCTCGCCGCGCAACCGGCGCCCGGGCCATCCGCGCCACCGCCCCAGCAGGTCCAGCAATTGCCCGTCCAGCCGACCGGGATCTTCGTGCAGGCAGGCGCCTTTTCACAATTCGACAATGCCAATCGCCTGCGCGCGCGCCTGTCCGTGATCGGACCCGCCGCAGTCAGTCAGGTGAATGTGCGGGGCCAGGACTTCTTCCGGGTCAGGGTCGGGCCGCTCGCCTCGGTCGAGGAAGCCGACCGCGCGCTGGCGCAGGTGATCTCCGTCGGGCAGTCGGACGCTCGCATCGTCGTTGATTGAGAGGGCGGGCGAATCGTCTTACTTTTGCCCGGTTCCGAGGCAATAAGGCGAACGACGCGATCCGCCCGGCAATCAAGGCTTCATCGACATGATTTCTCTCCGCCCGACGGTCAAGGCCGCACTTTTCACAATTGGACTGGTCGCGCTCGCCAGCTTGCCGGCGCGGGCCCAGAATTTCGGCATCGAGACCGAGGCGCGCGAGGCGATCCTGGTCGACGCGACCACGGGCACGGTGCTGCTGGCCAAGGATGCCGACAAGCCAATGCCGCCATCCTCGATGAGCAAGATCATGACCGTGTTCATGGTCTTCGAGAAGCTGCGGAGGGGCGAGCTCAAGCTGACCGACGAGTTCACGGTCAGCGAGAATGCCTGGCGGCGTGGCGGTGCGGCGAGCGGCGGCTCGACCATGTTCCTGCCGGTCAACAGCCGGGCCAAGCTCGAGGACCTGCTGCGCGGCATCATCGTCCAGTCGGGCAACGATGCCTGCATCGTCATCGCCGAGGGGCTGGCCGGGTCCGAGGAGCGCTTCGCCGAACAGATGACGGCAAGGGCACGGGAGCTGGGGCTGCGTACCAGCGTGTTCAAGAACTCGACCGGGCTGCCCGATCCCGAACACATGATGACGGCGCGCGAACTGGCGGTTCTCGCCAAGATCATGATCGAGACGTTCCCCGAATATTACCGCTATTACAGCGAGACGAGCTTCACCTACAACAACACCCGGCAGGGCAACCGCAATCCGCTGCTCTACAAGAACATGGGCGCGGATGGCCTCAAGACCGGACATACGGAAGCGGCAGGATATGGTCTCACCGCCTCGGCGAAACGTGGGGACCGGCGCCTCATTCTCGTGGTCAACGGCCTCAAGTCCATGAACCAGCGCTCGCGCGAGGCGGAACGGCTAATGGAATGGGGGTTCCGCGAATACGAGAATGTCGCGCTGTTCAAGCAGGGGCAGAAGGTGGATGACGTGGATGTCTGGATGGGCCAGGTGCCAAAAGTCGCGGTGGTGGCCGAACGGGACATCGTGTTCACTCTGCCGCAGGGCAGCCGGCGGGACACCAAAGTGGTGCTCACCTATGACGGACCGGTGCCTGCACCCATCAGGCAGGGAACACCGATCGCGCGGCTCACGGTCACGGGCAGTGGCATCGGCGAACCGGTGGAGATTCCGCTGGTGGCGGGGACGGACGTGGATCGCCTCGGGCCGTTTGGGCGCATCGCCGCCGCGGTCACGCACCTGATCTTCGGCGCGCTCAAGAAGTGAGCGCGCGGTTCATCACCTTCGAAGGTGGCGAGGGCAGCGGGAAGTCGACGCAGATCGCTCTGCTGTCGGCGCGGCTGAAGCAGGCGGGCATCGATCATCTTCTGACGCGCGAGCCGGGCGGCGCGCCGGCAGCCGACTTGATCCGCGCCTTGCTGGTGACCGGCGAGACCGGCCGGTGGGACGGCGTTTCCGAGGCGCTGCTGCATTTCGCGGCGCGGCGCGAGCATCTGCTTCACACGGTCTGGCCGGCGCTGGCGGCCGGGCGCTGGGTCGTCTGCGACCGCTTTGCCGATTCCACCATGGCCTATCAGGGCCATGGCCATGGGCTGGGGCGTGCGCCGATCGAGCAGCTCTACCACATTGCCGTCGGCGATTTTCGCCCCGACCTCACCTTGATCCTCGATATCGATCCGGCGGTCGGATTGCGCCGGGCGGCGGGCCGCCATGGCGATGAGGACCGCTACGAACGGATGGACATGGCGTTCCATGTCCGCCTTCGGGTGGGTTTTCGCGCGATCGCGCGGGCAGAGCCCGCGCGCTGCCGGCTGGTCGATGCCGACCGACCGCGCGAGGCGGTTGCGGCGGATATCTGGCGCGCGGTGGCCGGGGCCTTTAGTCTGCCTGCGTGAGCGACCGTCTCCTCAGCCTCGATCCGGCCCATCCGCGCTTCACTGCCGAACTGTTCGGACATGAGGCGGCGGAGGCGGAGCTTCTTGGCGCGTACCGTAGCGGCCGGCTGGCGCATGCCTGGCTCCTCGCCGGGCCGCCCGGGATCGGCAAGGCGACGCTGGCCTACCGTTTCGCACGCTTCCTTCTCGGGCAAGGTGCCGGCCTGCCGACGGCGGGCCTGTTCGGTGGCCCCATACCGGTGGCCGAGACGCTCGCCATCGATCCGGCATCGGCGATCTTCCGCCGAGTTGCCGGCATGGGCCATGGCGACCTGCTTACCATCGAGCGCACGCCCAATCCGCGCACCGGCAAGATGCGCAAGGAGATCGCCGTCGAGGATGTCCGGCGGATGCCGGAGTTCTTTTCCAAGACCGCCGCCGAAGGCGGCTGGCGCGTAGCCATCGTGGATGCCGCCGACGAACTCAACCGGAGTTCCGCCAACGCGCTGCTCAAGATCGTCGAGGAGCCGCCCGCGCGCTCGGTCATTCTCATCGTCGCCCATGCCCCGGGTTCGCTGCTGCCGACGATCCGCTCCCGTTGCCGACGGCTGGTACTGAAGCCACTCGAGGTGGAGGCGATGCGCGCTTTCATGGCGCAACGCCTGCCGGAACTCGATGCCGCAACCCGCGATCTGGTTCTCGGCCTGGCCGAGGGCAGTCCAGGGCGGGCGATGGGGTTGGCCGAACAGGATGCGGCAGCACTGTTTGGCGAACTCCTTGCGCTGCTGGGCGGCCTGCAGGGGCATCAGGTTTCCGCCCTGCACCGCTTTGCGGAGGCGCTGGGGAAACGGGCCGGGGATGGTGGCTACCGGCTTGGCCTCGGGCTGCTGGACTGGTGGTTGGCCCGGCTGGCCCGGGCAGGTGCCACAGGCGCGCTTCCGCCGGAGTTGGTGGCCGGCGAGGGCGAGGTCCTGGGCCGGCTCGCCAGCGCTGCCGGTGCCGATCGCTGGCTTGCCGCCCGCGAGGAGATCGCTCGTCTGGCCGCGCGCGGCGAGGCGGTCAATCTTGACCGGAAGCAGGTGGTGCTGAGCGCCTTTTCGGTCCTGGGCGGCGTGCTGCGGGGCTGAACGGGGCGATCGCCCTTGCCACCGCCCCGTCGTCCGGGTTAAGTCCCTGTCCGATATTGGTTCCAGGCGGCCGGGGCCGCTTGTGGCGCCGGCCGGGCCGCGTACAAGGAAGACTGTCCATGCCAAGGGGCAAGGTCACCTACATCACGACGCCGATCTATTACGTCAACGACAAGCCGCATATCGGCCATGCCTACACGACGCTCGCCTGCGACGTGCTGGCGCGCTTCTGGCGGCTCGACGGACATGACGTGATGTTCCTGACCGGCACCGACGAGCACGGCCAGAAGGTGGAGAAATCCGCCCAGGCGGCGGGCATGGAGCCGCTGGCCTTCTGCGACCAGGTCTCGCAGAATTTCCGCGACCTGGCACGCGCGATGAACTTCTCCCATGACGATTTCATCCGCACGACCGAAGAGCGGCACGTGCATGCCACGCAGGCGCTCTGGAAGGCGCTGCAGCGTTCCGGCGACATCTATCTCGGGACCTATGCCGGGTGGTACGCGGTCCGCGACGAAGCCTATTACGCGGAAGAAGAACTGACGCGTGGCCCTGACGGCAAGTTCATCGCGCCCTCGGGCGCTCCGGTGGAGTGGGTGGAGGAGCCAAGCTATTTCTTCCGCCTTTCGGCCTGGGCGGACCGGCTGCTCAAGCATTATGAGAACAATCCCGAATTCATCCTGCCGGAAAGTCGCCGCAACGAGGTGGTGAGCTTCGTGCGCGGCGGCCTGAAGGATCTCTCGGTCTCGCGCACCAGCTTCAAATGGGGCATCCCGGTTCCGGGCGATGAAGCGCACATCATGTATGTGTGGCTCGACGCCCTGACGAATTATATCACCGCAGTCGGCTATCCCGACATAGAGACGGCGAAGTTCCGGCGCTACTGGCCAGCCAGCCTGCATATGGTCGGCAAGGACATCCTGCGCTTCCATGCCGTCTATTGGCCGGCTTTCCTGATGTCCGCCGGGCTCGAGCCGCCACGGCGCGTTTTTGCCCATGGCTGGTGGACGAACGAGGGGCAGAAGATCTCGAAGTCGCTCGGCAACATCATCGATCCGTTGCAGCTCGTGGCAAGCTATGGTCTCGACCAAACGCGCTACTTTCTGATGCGCGAGGTGCCATTCGGCAATGACGGAGATTTCTCGCGTCGCGCGGTGATCCAGAGGATCAACGCCGATCTGGCCAACGATTTCGGCAACCTCGTGCAGCGCGTGCTGTCGATGATCAACAAGAACTGCGACGCCAAGGTGCCGCAACCCGCCGCGTTGACCCAGGCGGACGATGTGCTGTTGCATAATTCCTTCATGCTGTTGGCCGACATGCGCGAATGCATGCAGGCGCAGCAGATTCATGTGGCGCTGCAGAAGCAGTGGGATGTGATCGGCCAGGCCAACCGCTATGTCGACGAGCAGGCACCATGGGCGCTTCGCAAGGGCGACCCGCAGCGCATGGGAACCGTCCTGTACGTGCTGGCGGAAACGATCCGCCGGCTGGCGATCCTCTCCTCGCCTTTCATGCCGCAATCGGCGGCGCGCATCCTCGACCAGCTCGCCGTGCCGCTGGAACAGCGCACCTTTGCCCATTTGCACATTACAGCCGAATTGCAGCCGGGCACCGCGCTGCCAAAACCCGAAGGTGTGTTTCCGCGGTTCGTGGAAGGGGAAGGCGAAGCCGGTCCCGCGGGGCAAAGCTGATGCTCGTCGACAGCCACTGTCATCTGGACTTTCCCGAGTTTGCCGACGAACTCGACCAGATCGTGGCGCGTGCCGGCGCGGCGGGTATCGGCAGCCTGGTCACCATCTGCACGAAGGTGAGCGAATTCGGTCGCGTTCGCGCCATCGCCGAGCGCTACGAGAATGTCTGGTGTTCCGTCGGCATCCATCCGCATGAGGCGGGTACCGAGCCAGCGCTGGATGCGGAACGGCTGGTCGCGCTCGCGCGCCATGCCAAGGTGGTGGGCATCGGCGAGACCGGGCTCGATTATTATTACGAACACTCGCCGCGCGAAGCGCAGGCTCGGAGCTTCCGGGCGCATCTGCATGCGGCGCGGGAGACCGGCTTGCCGGCGATCGTGCATACGCGGGATGCGGAGGACGATACGATCAGAATTCTTCGCGAGGAGCATGCGCGCGGCGCGTTTCCCGGCGTCATCCACTGCTTCACCTCCAGCCGGCGGCTGGCGGAAGCGGCGCTCGCACTCGGCCTCCTCGTCTCGGTTTCGGGCATCGTGACCTTCAGGAATGCCGACGTGCTGCGCGAGACAGTGCGCGACATTCCGCTTGGCAGCCTGCTGGTGGAGACCGACGCGCCTTACCTTGCCCCGGTGCCGCGGCGCGGCCGGAGGAACGAGCCGGCCTTCGTCGCTCATACCGCTGCGTTTCTTGCTGGACTCAAAGGTGTCTCGATGGCCGAGCTGGCAGAGGCGACGACGGACAATTTTTTCCGCCTCTTCTCCAAGGCGAGAAAGCCGGTCTCCTTCGCGGCATGAGCGGATTGCAGGTGATCATACTGGGCTGCGGCACCTCGGGCGGCGTTCCGCGCATCGGCAACGATTGGGGAGCCTGCGACCCGGGGGAGCCGAGGAACAGGCGGCGGCGCTGTTCGATCCTCGTGCGCCATGGTCATGCGAACGTGCTGATCGATACCTCGCCTGATCTCCGCGAGCAGCTCCTCGATGCCGGCATTTCCCATCTCGACGGTGTCGTCTGGACGCACGACCATGCGGACCAGTGCCACGGCATCGACGACCTTCGGCCGCTCGCCTTGCGCCTGCAGCGCCCCATCGAAGCCTGGACCGATGGCGCGACGCTGCGCACGCTCGAGGCGCGCTTTGGCTACTGCTTCAGCGCCCCCTCGGGAAGCCTCTATCCGCCGATCGTCTCGGCGCGCGACCATGGCGAGAAGCCGTTCCAGGTCGGCGGCATCGGCTTCACGCCGATGCGACAGATCCACGGCCGCATCGTCTCCTACGGGTTTCGTTTCGGCGATATCGCCTACAGCAACGACGTGGCGGAATTCGAGGAGGGGGTTCTGGACCAGCTTTCAGGGCTCAAAGTCTGGATCGTGGATGCGATGCGCTACAAGCCGCACCCTACCCATGCCCATCTCGAGCGGACGCTGTCATGGATCGCCAGGATCCGACCGGAGCGGGCGATCCTGACCAACATGCATGTCGATCTGGATTACCGGACCTTGCTCCGCGAGTTGCCGCCCGGTGTCGAGCCGGCCTATGACGGAATGGTCATCGAAGGCTGAGACGGCGGTGCCTTGTCAGGCGGGCGTGGCGGCCGGTGCCCGCACCACGCTGCGGTCGTCGATCGGCCAGTGCAGCAGCGCAGCCAGCAAGCCGAGCGCCACCGACGACCACCAGATGGCGTCATAGGATCCGGTCAGGTCAAAGAGCTTTCCGCCGGCATAGACGCCGACGAAGCTGCCGATCTGGTGGCTGAAGAACACCACGCCGCCCAGCATGGCGAGGTAGCGCACGCCGAATATCTGCCCGACCAGCCCCGTGGTGAGCGGGACCGTGGACAGCCACAGGA
>JAHCJQ010000219.1 GCA_026126215.1 Alphaproteobacteria bacterium | reverse complement strand
TCGGCCGCCTGCTGATCGGCATCGGCGCCGGCTTCACCTGGGTCGGCGCGCTCACCCTCGTCACCCTGTTCTTTCCGGCCAGGCGCTTCGCGCTGCTGGTCGGGCTGGCGCAGCTCATCGGCATGCTCGGCGCGGTGTTTGGCCAGGCGCCGATGGCGGCGGCGGTGCATGCCTATGGCTGGCGCGCCACCCTGGTCGCGGCGACGCTCGGCGGGGTCGTGCTCGCGCTCGCCATGTGGATCGTCGTGCGCGACAAGCCGCGCGCGGCGCGCGGCGCCAGCATGCCGACCGGCATGCTGCAGGGCCTGCGGCGGGTCGGCGCCAATCCGCAGACCTGGTACTGCGCGCTGCTCGGCGGCGCCATGACGGCGCCGGTCCTCTCCTTCGCCGGTCTCTGGGGCGTGCCCTATCTGGTCAGCGTCTATGGCGTGCCGCGGCCGGACGCGGCGCTGGTCGCATCACTGGGCTTCCTCGGCTTCGGCATCGGGGCAGTGATCCATGGCTACTGGTCCGACCGGATGGGCCGGCGCAAGCCGCCGCTGGTGCTGGGCAGCGCCACGCTGCTCGTCTCGCTGCTCACCATGTTCCTGGGCGGCCTGCCCGATCTGCGCTGGTTCGGTGCCTTCAGTTTCCTGCAGGGGCTCGGCGCCGGCTGCATGGTGGTCGCCTTCGCCGCGGCACGCGAGCACAACCCGGTCAATGCGACCGGCGCCGCCTACGGCCTCGTCAATACCTTTGTCGTGGCGAGCGGCGCGCTGTTCCAGCCGCTGATCGGCTGGCTGCTCGACCAGCGCTGGTCGGGAACGATGCTGGACGGAGCGCGCGTCTATTCGCCGGACACCTATACCTTCGCGCTGAGTTCGCTGCTGGTGATGAGCGTGATCGGCTTGGCCATGGCGATGCTGGTGCGCGAGACCCATTGCCAGCAGCAGATCTCGCCCGGAAGCTGACCCCGCTCAGCGGCCGCGTTCGAGAAATTCCGCGCAGCGCGCCACGTTCGCCCGGTGCTTCGCCAGCATTTCGGAGAGCGCCGCATGCACGAAATCCTCGCGGATGCGCGGCAAGGTCTCCTCGATCATGCGGATGACGGCCTGCTGGCCGCGATTGAGGAAGGCGATGCGCGCCGCCTCGCCCTCGATCTTCAGGGCCTTGTCGCGAAAGGCGCCGGTGGCCTCGCTCGGCTTCTGGCCAAGCCGACGGAGGAGGCCGGAAAGTACCGCGACATAGCGCGCCTCGTCGCGCGCCACCTCGGCAAGCAGGGCGCGCGCCGTCTCACCCGATGCCTCGTTGCGCATCTTCGCGCCGACCTTCGCCCCCGCCCGCTCGCCTTCCAGCAGGCGATTTAGAATGCCGGCCAGTTCGCTTGCCGGGAGATAGCCGGCATAGGCGGCATCCGCCTCGTCCAGATAGCAGGCCGGCGAGGCGCCGGGCCGCCGGTCATCCGCTCCGCTCATCGTGACTGCCCTCGAAGCGACGAATGAGGTTCAGTGAAGCGCCGCCCGGTCCCGCATGCAAGTTCCCATACCGGACATCGGCCATGCTACAGCTTCACATCCCCCGCCGGAGCGACCCGCCTTGTCCAGCACGCCCCCACCCGCCGAAAGCCCCGCACGCGCCGGGCGGCTTTCCCCAAGGCTGCGCATCTCGTTCTTCTATGGCGCCTATTTCGCCATGTCGGGCATCCATCTGCCGTTCTGGCCGGTCTGGCTTTCGGCACGGGGCGTCGGACCGGGCGAGCTTGGCCTCATGCTCGGCGTCGCTGCCTGGGCACGCGTCCTCGCGAGCCCCCTGGTCGGCAATCTCGCCGATCTCAGCGGCGAGCGGCGGCGCCCGGCCATCTGGTGCGCCGGCGCGAGCCTGCTGGTGGCGGCGCAGTTCCTCTGGGCGGAGGGCTTCTGGCCGTTTCTCGCCCTCAGCATCCTGTTCGGTCTCGCCTGGTCGCCGATCCTCCCCTTCGGCGAGAGCCTGGCGCTCGCCGGCGCCCGCATCGGCCAGTTCGATTACGGCCGGGTCCGGGTCTGGGGCTCGGTCAGCTTCATGCTGGTCAATCTGGGAGCCGGCCTG
>JAHCJQ010000218.1 GCA_026126215.1 Alphaproteobacteria bacterium | reverse complement strand
ATCCTTGATCGGCAGGTTGAAAGGCGCGTCGGAGAGCGCGCCGCTGGCCGCCGGGGCGCGCCATTCAGCCGGCGCGATCCGGTCGATCTGGCCGAGATGAGGATGCGCCTTCACGAGATGGCCGCGCAGCGCCTGCAGGCTGTCGAAGGGCAGCTTCTGGCCGACACTCTCCGAAAGCGCGCGCAGGATCGTCCAGTCCTCCCGCGCATCGCCCGGCGGCAGGACGGCGCGATGGCCGCGCTGCATCCGGCCTTCCGTATTGACCCAGAGCCCTTCCTTCTCGGTATAGGCCGCGCCCGGCAGGATGACATCGGCGCGGTGTGCGCCGGCATCGCCATGGCTGCCCTGGTAGATGACGAAGGCCGATCCGAGCCGTGCCATGTCGATCTCGTCTGCGCCGTGCAGCCAGACCGTGTCGATCTCGCCGCGCGAGGCGGCATCGAGGATGCCGTTCAGATCGCGCCCGCCCTCGCCCGGCACGAAACCAAGATCGAGCGCGCCGACCCGCGATGCGGCCGTATGGAGCAGGTTGAAGCCGTTCCAGCCCTCCCGCACCATGTTGCGCGTCCGTGCCAGCGCCATGGCCGCCGCCTGCACGGCGGCACCATCGGGCCGCACCAGCGCCCCCTGCCCCAGGATCAGCATGGGATGCGTGGCCCTGTCCAGCACATCGGCAAAGGGATGCCGGCCGGTGGCAATGGCCTCGATCAGCCTCGGATCGTTACCGAGCTGCTCGACCGGATAGGTAAGGTCGACCGCCGGGCCGATATTGGCGGCGCGGAATCCGCCCATGGTCCAGCGCTTGCGGATGCGGCTGTTGACCAGGGTGCCTTCCCAGCGCGGGTTGGTACCGATCAGCAGCAGCACATCCGCCTGCTCGATCCCGGCGATGGTGGTGTTGAACAGATAGCCGGCGCGATTCGCCGGATCGATCGCCGCGCCGTCCTGCCGGCAGTCGAGGCTGGTCACGCCGAGCGAGGCCATCAGCAGCCTGAGCGCATAGATGGATTCGAGTTCCATCACGTCGCCGGCGATGGCGGCGATGCGCTTTCCCTCGCGCCCGCGCAGCCTCTCCGCGACGGCGCGGAACGCCTCGGGCCACTGCACCGGCCGCAGCCTGCCATCGATCCGCAGGTAGGGCATGTCGAGACGCTGGCGCTTCAGCCCGTCATAGGCGAAGCGGGACCGGTCGTTGAGCCATTCCTCGTTGATGGCCTCGTTGAGGCGCGGCAGGATGCGCATCACTTCCTTGCCGCGCGCGTCGATGCGGATATTGGCGCCGACGGCATCGTGCGCATCCACCGATTCCGTCTTGCGCAGCTCCCATGAGCGGGCCGTGAAGGCATAGGGCTTGGACGTGAGCGCGCCGACCGGGCACAGGTCGATGACGTTGCCCGACAGCTCCGAGGTCACCGCCTGTTCGAGATAGGTGGTGATCTGCATGTCCTCGCCGCGCCCGAGCGCGCCGATCTCCTGCACGCCAGCAACCTCGGTGGCGAAGCGGACGCAGCGCGTGCAATGGATGCAGCGGGTCATGATCGTCTTGACCAGCGGCCCCATGTTCTTGTCCTTGACCGCCCGCTTGTTCTCGGCAAAGCGTCCGCGGTCGAAGCCATAGACCATCGCCTGGTCCTGCAGGTCGCACTCGCCGCCCTGGTCGCAGATCGGGCAGTCGAGCGGATGGTTGATCAGCAGGAACTCCATCACGCCCTTGCGCGCCTTCTGCACCAGCGGCGTGTCGGTATGGATGACCATGCCGTCGGCCGCCGGCATGGCGCAGGACGCGATCGGCTTCGGCGCCTTCTCTTGCTCCACCAGGCACATGCGGCAATTGCCGGCGATGGAGAGCCGCTCGTGATAGCAGAAGCGCGGAATCTCCTTGCCGGCGATCTCGCAGGCCTGCAGCACGGTGGTGCCCGGCTCGACCGTGACCTCTATGCCGTCGATGGTCAGTTTCGGCATGGACTGGACCTTCGCTCCCTGTTCCTCAGGCCGCCCGGGCGGACTTGTAGCTGTCGATGCGCCGCTCGATCTCCGGGCGGAAATGCCGGATCAGGCCCTGGATCGGCCAGGCCGCCGCGTCGCCCAGCGCG
>JAHCJQ010000217.1 GCA_026126215.1 Alphaproteobacteria bacterium | reverse complement strand
GCTAGAGCCGTTCACTGGCGCGGACGGGGTACCGGCGAAGGTGGCGGACGCGCGAGCAGGCGCAGGCGCGTCTCGTGTGCGAGCCGGGCAATGTCGAGCGCGATGGCCGGGCGCGCCATGGGGCCGCAATGGCGCGCATCGATCAGCGCCGCCGAGGCGCCGGAGAGGAAGCGCAGATGATTCCAGACCTTGCAGAGATAGGCCCGCCGCCCGGCCTGATCGCCGCCGCGATGGCTGCCGATGGCCCGCGCCCAGTCGCGCTCGCGCCCCGCCGCGCGCATCAGGAGTACGGCCGCATGGCGCATGTTGAGCGAAGGATCGGCGATCTTTTCTGGCGGATCGAAGGCACGCGCGTGGCTCGCGATCTGAAGCTGCATGCAGCCGATGTTGGCCGATCGCTCGAGCGCGCCATCGGGCTGGCGCGCGAGGTCGAGCGCGCCGGCCTCGCTCGCCCCGTAATGCCCCTGCCCGCCGACCCGGACCGCATAGGCCTGCGGCCTGCCGCCCATGGCGGTTTCGGTCAGGGTGATGGCGAGCAGGATGCCGGCCGGGATGCCCCGGCGGACCTCCTCCTGGACGGCGGCGATGGTGCAGGGTTCGGCCACAGCCGGCGCCGGCCGCAGGAGCGGTGCCGCGAGCGCGGCGGCCCCGAGGAGGATCGCAGCGCGCGCCCTCAGCGCGGCCCCACGCCGGTGATGGTGTAGAGATCGTCCGGCTGGGCCACCAGCCCCCAGGCGACGCGCAGCGCAACCGCCAGCACGAGCAGCGCGAGCAGGCCGCGAAGCTGCTCGGCGCGCAGCCGCTGGCCGGTTTCCGCGCCGAACTGCGCGCCGATCACGCCGCCCACGGTCAGCAGCAGCGCCAGCATGATGTCGACCGTGTAGTTGCTGATCGAATGCAGCATGGTGACGCTGATGGTGACGAAGATGATCTGGAACAGCGAGGTCCCGACCGCCATGATGGTCGGCATCCCGAGCAGGAAGATCATGGCCGGGATCATGATGAAGCCGCCGCCCACTCCCATGATCGCCACCAGGATGCCGGCGAAGGCGCCGATGGCGAGCGGCGGCAGGACGCTGATATAGAGGCGCGACTTGCGGAAGCGAACCTTGAAGGGCAGCCGATGTAGCCACGTGTGCTGGTGCAGCTTGCGTCGCGTCGTCTTCTTGCTGCGCCGCATCATGGCGCCGACGCTTTCCGTCAGCATGAGCACGCCGACCGAACCCAGCAGGATGACGTAGGCGAGCGAGATGGCGAGGTCGATCTGGCCGACCTTGCGCAGCAGCGCGAACAGCCAGACCCCGAAGGCGGAACCGACCAGGCCACCGGCCACCAGCACGAGCCCCATCACCTCGTCGACATTGCCGCGGCGCCAGTGCGCGAGGCCGCCGGAAACGGAGGAAGCCAGGATCTGCGGCGCCTGCGAGGAAACGGCAATCACCGGTGGCACGCCAAGGAAGATCAGGGCGGGAGTGAGCAGGAAGCCGCCGCCGATGCCGAACATGCCCGACAGGAACCCCACCAAGAGGCCGAGGCCAAGGAGCATCAGGATGGAGACCGACAGTTCGGCGATCGGCAGATAGAGCTGCATCATGTCTGTCGGCGGGCCTCGCGGCTGGTTTGGCCCTTGGTACGCCATCCCGGCCTCGCCGACAAGCATGCGGGATTGCCCCTTGCCGGCGGGGGCCGCGCCATGGCATGTCAGACGCGCCGAGGCAGATGGAAACGCAATGAATCCCGACAGGCAAGGAACGGCGCTGGTGACCGGCGCGGGACGGCGCATCGGCGCGGCGATCGCCCGCGATCTGGCCCGGCAGGGCTTCGCGGTGGCGCTGCACTACAATTCCTCCGGCGGCGCCGCGGAGGCATTGGCGAGTGAGATTCGCGAAGGCGGCGGGCGCGCCGCCTGCCTGCCGGCCGATCTCGCCCGGCCCGATCAGCTCGAGCGGCTGGTCCCGGCGGCGGCGGCCGCGTTCGGGCCGCTCTCGCTGCTGGTCAACAATGCCTCGCTGTTCGAGCCCGATACGATCTTCGATGCGACCGCGGAGAGCTGGAGCCGCCATCTCGACGTCAACCTGCGTGCGCCGTTCTTCCTGTCGCA
>JAHCJQ010000216.1 GCA_026126215.1 Alphaproteobacteria bacterium | reverse complement strand
CGTTGATGCGGGCATGTCTCGTCGTCGGCAGGAGCAATGGCAAGCTCTTGCGCGCGGGTTCTGCAGTCGCTTGACAGTGATTCGTCAATAAACGAAAATTTCGCTTTACAAAGTCGAGCATTACCTGACCGCCGAAGGACGGCGGGACCTGTTCGCAGAGTGGTTGCGTGGATTGCGTGATCGGCAAGTTCGTGTCGCCGTCGTGCGGCGCGTGGCCCGGCTGGAACTCGGCAATTTCGGCGATCACCGGTTCTGCCGCGACGGGGTCTGGGAGCTCGCGTCGATCTGGGTCCCGGGTATCGCATCTACTATGCCCTATCGGGCGCACGTGTCGTTTTGCTCCCGTGCGGTGGCGACAAGCGGAAACAGGATACGGACATCGATCGCGCGGCGAGCTACTGGCGGGATTGGCAGCAGAGGGACGAGGATGAAAAGCAGGTCCCATGACGAAGCGATGGTGGACCTCTATCGCAGCGATCCGGCGCTGGCGCTCGAAGTCATCAACAATGTGCTGGAGGATGGCGATCAGGCCGAGTTGCTGACCGTGCTCAGGCAGATGACGGGGGCGTTTGGCGGGATGCAGGCCGTGGCGCGGGCGGCGAACCTCAATCCGACGCAGCTCTACCGGACGCTATCGCCCCAGGGCAATCCGGCACTCAGCAGCTTCTCGGCGATCCTCAAGGCGATGGGGCTGCGACTGGCGGTGCTGCCCCGCGCCTCTTCGGCGGATGGTGCTTCGACCCGCGTTGCCTGAGGCCCCTTGCCGTTTGTTTGAGGCGCCCCATTGTCTCGGGCTATAGTCCCGGACCGGATTTTCCCGGAATTGGTGGAGCTTGGGTCGGGACATGGCGCAAAATTTTGACGAAATAGCCCTCGAGTATCATCGCCAGCCGAGCCCGGGCAAACTGGCGATCACGCCGACCAAGCCGATGGCGACCCAGCGCGACCTGGCGCTGGCCTATTCGCCCGGCGTCGCCGCCGCCAGCCTCGCCATCGCCGCCGACCCGTCCGAGGTGGCGAACCTCACCGTCCGCGCCAATCTGGTCGGGGTGGTGACCAACGGCACCGCCGTGCTGGGCCTCGGCGATATCGGGCCGCTCGCCGCCAAGCCGGTGATGGAGGGGAAGGCGGTCCTGTTCAAGAAATTCGCCGGCATCGACGTCTTCGATATCGAGCTGGCGGAAAAGGACCCGGACCGGCTGGTCGAGATCATCGCGGCGCTGGAGCCGACCTTCGGCGGCATCAACCTCGAGGATATCAAGGCGCCGGAATGCTTCATCGTCGAACGCAAGCTGCGCGAGCGGATGAAGATCCCGGTTTTCCACGACGACCAGCACGGCACCGCCATCACGGTGGGCGCGGCGGTGCTGAACGGACTGCGCGTGGTGCGCAAGAAGATCGGGGAGATCAAGCTGGTCTGCACCGGGGCGGGTGCGGCGGCGCTCGCCTGCCTCGACCTGCTGGTGGCGCTCGGCCTCGACCGGCGCAACGTCTTCGTGGTCGATCTGGCCGGCGTCGTCTATCAGGGCCGGACCGAGCTGATGGACGAATACAAGGCCCGCTATGCCCAGGCGACGGAGTGGCGCACGCTGGACGATGTGATCGGCGGCGCGGACGTCTTCATGGGCCTGTCGGGCCCGAAGGTGCTCAAACCCGCCATGGTGGAGAAAATGGCGGAGCGGCCGCTGATCCTCGCGCTCGCCAATCCGGAACCCGAGATCCGCCCGGAGGAGGCGAAGGCGGTGCGGCCGGATGCCGTCATCGCCACCGGCCGCTCGGATTATCCGAACCAGGTCAACAACGTCCTCTGCTTCCCCTTCCTCTTTCGCGGCGCTCTCGATGTCGGCGCGACGCAGATCAACGAGGCGATGAAGCTTGCCGCCGTCAAGGCCATCGCCGATCTGGCCATGGCCGAGTCCTCCGACATCGTCGCCCGTGCCTATGGCGGCGGCGACGAGGGTTTCGCCTTCGGCCCGGAATACCTGATCCCCAAGCCCTTCGATCCGCGCCTTATCGTCGAGGTGGCGCCGGCGGTGGCGAAGGCGGCGATGGACTCCGGCGTCGCTGCGCGGCCGATCCGCGATCTCGATGCCTACCGCGCCTCGCTCAACGCTTTCGTCTATCGT
>JAHCJQ010000215.1 GCA_026126215.1 Alphaproteobacteria bacterium | reverse complement strand
AGGGCCGGCAGTAATCGGTGAAGACCAGGAAGGTGCCGCCATAGGGCAGCACGCCACCATGCAGCGCCATGCCGTTCATGGCCGCCGCCATGCCGTGCTCGCGCACGCCATAGAAGATGTAACGTCCGCCATAGTTCCCGGCATCGAGCGGCTTGAGACCGGCGGTACGCGTATTGTTGGAGCCGGTCAGGTCGGCCGAGCCGCCGATCAGTTCCGGCCAGTGCGGATTGATCGCCTCGAGCGCCATCTGCGAGGACTTGCGGCTGGCCCATTTCGGCTTCTCGGCGGCGAGCTTCGCGCGCAGTTCCGCCAACGCCTGGCGCGCCGCCTTGGGCATCGCCCCTGCCAGAGCCGCATCGAACGCCGCGCGCTGCGGCGCCGCGCCAAGCCTCGCCTCCCAGGCAAGCCGGTCACTTCGCCGCGCGCTCCCGGCGCCGCGCCAGGCGGCAAGGATGGGTTCCGGCACGACGAAGGGGGCGTGCGGCCAGCCCAGCGCCTCGCGCGCCGCCTTGACCTCGTCCGCGCCAAGCGGGGAGCCGTGCGTCGCGGCGCTGCCCTGCTTGTTGGGCGCGCCCTTGCCGATGATGGTCCGGCAGGCGATCAGCGAGGGGCGTTCGCTTTGCCGCGCCGCCTCGATGGCGCCGGCCACCGCTTCCGGGTCATGACCGTCGACGCGCGTCACGGCGAAGCCCGCCGCGCGGAATCGGGCGAGCTGGTCGTCGCTGGTGGCGAGCGAGGTCGGCCCGTCGATGGAAATGCCATTGTCATCGAACAGCACGATCAGGCGGTTGAGTCGAAGATGCCCGGCGAGCGTGATCGCCTCCTGGCTGATGCCCTCCATCAGGCAGCCATCGCCAGCCAGCACGTAGGTGAAGTGATTGACCAGATCGTCGCCGAAACGCGCGTTGAGATGGCGTTCGGCGATCGCCATGCCGACCGCGTTGGCCAGTCCCTGGCCGAGCGGTCCGGTCGTGGTCTCGATTCCCGCCGCATGGCCGAATTCCGGGTGGCCGGCGGTGCGGCTGCCGAGCTGGCGGAAGCGCCGGATCTGGTCAATGTCCATGTCGGGATAGCCGGTCAGGTACTGCAGCGCATAGAGCAGCATGGAACCATGGCCGGCCGAGAGCACGAAGCGGTCGCGGTCGGGCCAGCGCGGCGCCTGCGGGTCGTGCTTCAGGAAACGGGTAAAGAGCACGGTCGCGACATCTGCCATCCCCATGGGCATGCCGGGATGGCCGGAACTGGCCGCCTGGACGGCATCCATGGCCAGCGCGCGGATGGCGTTCGCCATTTCGGCGTGGGCGACGGGGGTGGACGTGGCGGCGCGGGCTTGCGGCATGGCGTGGGATGATCCTGGTCACTGGCCTCGGGAGAGGTCGCGAAGATGCAGGGGGCCCGTGCTTCCGTCAACCCGGCTCGTCCGCGCTTCGTTGACGCGCTCGGAAGCGCTCCCTTATGCTCCGCCGGACCTCCGGGGTTCCGGTTCGGTGCAATTCCAGTTCATTCAGGCAGGCAGGCATGGCGGAGAGTGGTGCGGTTCCAGATCAGTTGCAACAGGCGGTCGAGCGGCTCGAGGCGCTCGCCGGCAAGGCGGAGGAAAGCCGTGCCCGGCGCGAGGCGCTCGCGGCTGAAGTCGGCGAACTCAAGGCCGAGCGGGAGCGTCGCGAGGCGGAACTGAACCAGGCCCGCGGACGTCTGGCCGAACTCGAAGCCGAGAGCGCCCGCCTGCAGGCGGAGAACCGGCGGCTTTCGGAAAGCAATTCGACGGTGGCGGAACGGCTCGACCGGGCGATCGACCAGCTCAGGATGCTGGTCAGCGCCTGAAGGTCCGGCCCGGGGCAGGGGAGCGGCAGGCATGGCACAGGTCACGGTGAGTGTGAATGGCCGGGCCTATGCCGTGGGTTGCGACGACGGCGCCGAGGACCATGTCCGCTACCTGGCCGAGTATCTGGACCAGCGGGTCAAGGAGCTGGTCGGCGCGGTCGGACAGGTAGGGGAAGCGCGGCTCCTGCTGATGGCCGCGCTCACGGTGAGCGACGACCTCGCAAACGCGGTGCAGGAGCAGGAAGAGCTGCGCGCGGAAGTGGAGCGGCTGCGCGAGACCCTGCGCCGGGCGCCGCCGGCGGAGGGACTTGCCCCCATCATCGACCGT
>JAHCJQ010000214.1 GCA_026126215.1 Alphaproteobacteria bacterium | reverse complement strand
TATCCGACTGGCGGATCTGCGCGATCATGTTGGCCAGCTCGAACGGCGCCTGGAGGAGGCGCGCGCCGCCTTCGACCAGGCGCGCCAGGGCCAGATGCCGGCACAGGCAGCGGAGCAGGAAGCGCGCCAGGCGCTGCGCCGGAGCGAACAGGGACTGAACGAGGCGCGCCAGCGTCATACGCAGGCCTTGCAGCGTTCGGCGGCGCGCGCGAGCCGCCTGGCCGCGCTCGACACCTCTGCCGAGCAGATGGCGAACGATGCCGCCGAAGCACTGACGCACCTTTCGGAAGCCGAACTTGCCCTCGCCGCCCTGCCGCCGGAGGGCGAAAGCCGGGCCGTGGTGGCGGCGCTGCGCCAGAAGGTCGAGGCATTGCGCCAGGAACTCGCGGAAGCGCGCGCGGCGCTGGAGCGGCTGCGCCGCGACCAGGAGATGCGGCAGCGGCGGCGTGAGCAGATCGGCAACGAGGCCCGGTCCTGGACCGCGCGCCTCGATGGCGCGCGCCAGCAGATCGCGGCACTGGGCGAACGGCGGGTCGCGCTTGAAGCGGAAATTGCCGCCATCGCCAACCTGCCGGCGGAGATCGCCGGCCGGCGCGCGCAGCTTCTGGAGCAAATCGGCCTCGCCGAGGCGGAGCGGAGCCAGGCGGCGGATGCGCTGGCCCTGGCCGAGCAGGCCCTGGCCGAATGCGACCGTATCGTCAAGCAGTCGCAGGAAACGCTTTCCCTGGCGCGCGAGACGCGGGTGCGCGCGGAAGCCGAGGCGGAACATGCGGGAGCCAATCTGGAACAGCTCGCGCTGCGCATCCGCGAAGCGCTCGACTGCGCGCCGGAGGAGGCGCTGAAGGCCGGCGAGGTCGCGGCGGACGAGGAACTGCCGGAGCTTCCCGCCATCGAGCTGCGCCTCGATCGGCTGAAGAAGGAACGGGACAATATGGGCCCGGTCAACCTGCGCGCCGACCTGGAAGCCGACGAGGTCGAGCAGCAGCTTGCTGCCATGCAGTCGGAGAAGACCGATCTCGAACAGGCCATCGCCCGCCTGCGCCAGGGTATTTCCAGCCTGAACCGTGAGGGGCGCGAGCGTCTGCTCGCCGCCTTCAAGCAGGTCGACGCGCATTTCCAGCAGCTATTCGTCAAGGTCTTTGGCGGCGGCCGGGCGCATCTCGCCATGACCGAATCGGACGATCCGCTGGAAGCCGGCCTCGAAATCATGGCCCAGCCGCCCGGCAAGAAGCTGCAGGTCATGTCCCTGCTCTCGGGCGGCGAGCAGGCGCTCACCGCCCTGTCGCTGCTATTTGCCGTCTTCCAGACCAATCCGGCGCCGATCTGCGTGCTGGACGAAGTGGATGCCCCGCTCGACGATGCCAATGTGGAGCGGTTCTGCGACCTGCTCGACGACATCGCCAAGGGGGCGCAGACCCGCTTCCTCGTCGTCACCCACCATCCGATCACCATGGCGCGCATGGATCGGCTGTTCGGCGTGACCATGGCGGAACGGGGCGTCAGCCAGCTCGTCTCGGTCGATCTGCAATCTGCCGTCGCGCTGCAGAAATCCGCTTGAGTTTCCTATGCTTTCCGCTTCTGCTGCGGCGCGGAAACCGGCTGCTTTTCCGCCTTGACAGGGCCGGGGGGCGTCCGTAACTTCTGCCCGCCTTCGGCGCCCCGGCGGGTGGTTTCAGGAGGGGTCTGATCAGTGACAGAGGACCCAGCCGAGCGCCGCTCCCTTCAGTCCCTTGACGAACGCATCAGGCGGGCGCGGGGTAGCGCTGCGGGCGAAGGTCCGCCGCAGGGCGCGCCGAGTTCCTCCGCCCTGCTGGGCATGGCCTGGCGGCTCGCGGTGGAACTGGTGGTGGCTCCGGCGGTCTGCGGTTACGTCGGCTGGCTGCTGGATTATTGGCTTGGCACCCGGCCGTGGCTGTTTGTGCTGTTTCTGCTGCTCGGCCTCGTCACCGGCGGCGTGTTAGCCTACCGCGCCATGCAGGAGATGATCCGGCGTGGCGAACTGATGGACGACGAAGTGGCGTCGAACGGAACAAAACCCGGCAAGCACGACGATGCCGGCGAGAAGAGAGAGTGAAGCCTTGGCCGCCAATCCGCTCGAGCAGTTCGAAATCAAGCGCCTGGTGCCGATCGAGATCGGCGGGCTTGACGCCTCTTTCACCAATTCCTCCGCCTTCATGGTGCTGGCGATCCTCGCCGTGACCTTCTT
>JAHCJQ010000213.1 GCA_026126215.1 Alphaproteobacteria bacterium | reverse complement strand
ACACGCGGTCGACCGCATGCGCGTGCAGGCGCGCGAGCGGGCGAACGCACTGGCGCGCGCCGAGGAGGAACTGGCGCCGCATCGCAGCGAGGCGGAACGCAAGGCGACGCGCCAGATCGCCTTCACCATCGCCGTCATCGTGCTGGCGGCGAAGATGGCGAAGGTCGATGGCACGGTGACGCGCTCGGAGGTCAATGCCTTCCGCCAGGCATTCCAGATACCGGAGGACGAGATCGAGGCGGTGCGGCGCGTTTTCGACCGGGCCAAGGGCGATGCGGAAGGCTTCGAGCCCTATGCGCGCCAGGTTGCGGCCATGTTCAGCCCGCATTCGCCAGTGCTCGAGGACCTGCTCGATAGCCTGTTCTATATCGCGAAGGCCGATGGCGCGGTGACCGATGCGGAACTCGACTATCTCTTGCGGGTGGCGGAGATCCTCGGCTTCGGCGCCGCCGATTTCGCCCGCATCCGCGCCGCCCATCTCGGCCCGGACGAGGCCGATCCCTGGGCCATCCTCGGCGTGCCGCACGATGCCGATGCGGGGACGGTGCGCGCCGCCTGGCGAAGGCTGGTGCGCGACAACCATCCGGATCGCGTGACGGCCGAGGGCCTGCCGGAGGAATTCGTGAAGCTTGCCACCGAGAAGATCGCCCGCATCAACGCCGCCTACGACGCGATCCGCCGCGCCCGCGAGTTCGCCTGACATGAGCGGACGCGACACGCTGCTCATGCTCATGGTGACCGTGCTGTGGGCCTACAATTTCTTCGCCTCCAAGATCGGCGTCGATCATTTTCCGCCGATCTTCTTCAGCGCGCTGCGCTTCGCGCTGCTGCTCGCCCTCATGCTGTCCTTCATTCGCCCGGTGCCGCGCGCGCAGCGCATGGCGCTCGCCGGCGTGGCGCTGTTCATGGGCGTGCTGCATTTCGCGCTGATGTTCACCGGACTCCAGCTCGCCTCATCGGTCTCGGCGGTGGCGATCGCAACGCAGACCCAGGTTCCCTTCGCGGCGCTGCTCGCCATGCTGTTCCTCAAGGAGCGCGTCGGCTGGCGGCGCTGGCTCGGCATCGCCATCGCCTTTGCCGGCGTGACCCTGATCGGCTTCGATCCGCAGGTGATCGACAACAAGCTGGCGCTGGTCTTCGTGCTGGGCGGCGCGCTCACCTTCGCCATCAACCAGGTGATCGCCTCGACCATCCGTGACATCGACATCTTCAACATGCAAGCCTGGATCGGGCTCGCCGCCACGCCGGGCCTGCTCGCCCTCTCGCTCGTCTTCGAACAGGGCCAGATCGAGGCAATGCACAGTGCCGGCTGGCAACCCTGGGCCGGTCTCGTCTATTCGACCATCGCCGCCTCGATCATCGGCCATGGCATCATGTATTCGATGGTGCGCCGCTATCCGGTGAGCCTGATCGCGCCCTATCTGCTGCTGCCGCCGGTGCTCGCGGTGTTCATCGGGGTGCTGCAATGGGGCGACCCATTCACCTGGAAGCTGGCGGTAGGCGGTGCCATGACGCTCTCGGGTGTCGGCATCATCACCTTGCGCGCGGCCCGTCTCGGGCGGCTCAAGGTCAAACCTGATCCGCAGAGCTAGCCATGCAACTCGTCGAGCATCCCTCACCCAATCACGACGCACGGCCCGAAGGCGCCGCGCCCGACCTGGTGCTGCTGCACTATACCGGCATGGCGAGCGGCGAGGCGGCGCTGGCGCGTCTCTGCGACCCGCATGCGAGGGTAAGCGCGCATTACCTGATCGAGGAGGATGGTCGTCTGTTCCGCCTGGTGCCGGAGGAGCGGCGCGCCTGGCATGCGGGCGTTTCCTGCTGGGCCGGCGCGCGCGACATCAACGCCCGCTCGATCGGCATCGAGCTGGTCAATCCCGGCCATGAACATGGCTATCGCCGGTTCCCCGAGGCACAGATGGGTGCGCTGCTCGCCCTGCTGGACGATCTCTGCCGCCGCCTGCCAATCGACCGGCGGCGGGTGCTGGGCCATTCCGACGTGGCGCCCGAGCGCAAGGAGGATCCGGGCGAGCTGTTCGACTGGGCGCGTCTGGCGGCGGCGGGTTTCGGCCTCTGGCCTTCGGCGGATTTCGCGCCCTCGCCCCATGCGCCGGACCTGGCGCCGGGCATGTCGGGGGCGGCCGTGCTCGACCTGCAGATCGCGCTCGCCGCCATCGGCTACGACCTCGAGGGCACGGGCCTCTTCGACGCGCGGACGGAATGTGTCGTGCGCGCCTTCCAGCGGCATTTCCGGCCGGCCCGCTTTGACGGCCTGGCCGACGCCGAGACCATGAG
>JAHCJQ010000212.1 GCA_026126215.1 Alphaproteobacteria bacterium | reverse complement strand
CCGCTATCGCCGGAAGTGGCGCGGCTGGTCGACCTGCGCAATCTCTTTCATGGACGCATCTGCGAGCACCGTCCGCAGGACGGCCGGAGCCTGATCGAATGGGCCGGCCATCGCCTCGAGACGGGCTTCCAGCCGGATTTTGCCGTCGGGAGCGAAGTCGCCTGGGTCATTCCCGACGGGTTCATCGTGCCGCACCGGCGCGATCGTCCATCGCGTGGCGAGCATGAAAACCCGGTGCGCGGCAGGTTGGCTTCGGTACTGCATATCGGCCCGACCGCGCACCTCGCCCTGCGCCTCGAAGCCGGGGAGCCGCATCCGCTCTTCTTCTCGGTCCCCGGCCATGTCGCGCGCCGCAACGGCTTCGTCGCTGGGGCGGAAGTCGTGGTTTCCCTGCTGGCGCAGGGCATCCATCTGATGCCGCCGCGCCAGTCCGACGGCCCGCCAGACTGACGCCGGGAAGGTAATTTCGGCGGATTTCTGCGATTTTGCCCACCCGCATCGCTGCCCAGGGGGGTTATGCCCTTCATTTGCCCTTGCGCCGGCGCGGAACGTGCCTATTTTAGCTGCGTCATTCTGGCTTCGGATTGCGAGCCTACCGCACCTGCGAGGTGCTTCGTATCGCTGCTACTCCCGGACAGATCCTGATGCGTCGGACATGTGGTTCGGCGCCACCGCATGAATGGAGGACAGCGATGCCCGTCGGCACCGTGAAGTGGTTCAACAGCACCAAGGGTTATGGGTTCATTCAGCCGGAGGCTGGTGGAGCGGACGTATTCGTCCATATCTCCGCCGTGGAGCGTGCCGGCCTCGGCAATCTGGCCGAGGGCCAGAAGGTTTCCTACGATGAGCAGCGCGATCCCAAGCGCGGCAAGACCTCGGCGGAGAATCTGAAGGCGGTCTGATCCGACCTGCTGTCGTGTTTCGGGGGCGCCGGGTAACCGGCGCCTTCTTTTTTACGCGGATGGGCCGCCTGCCCGCATGAAGCCGCCCCGTCGCCCGCTGCCGGTCACCCTTGACCGCCTGACCAATAGGGCGCTGCATTACCTCGAGCGTTTCTCCGCCAGCGAAAAGAGCCTGCGCGATGTGCTGATGCGCAGGGCCCGGCCAGCGGGCCGGCTGCATGGCCAGGCAGAGCCGGATATCCGCGCCATGGTCGAGCAGGTCGTCACGCGATTGCGCGAAGGCGGACTGCTTGACGACCGGCGATTTGCCGAAGGGCGCGCGGCGACGCTGGCCCGAACCGGCCGATCGGCGCGGCGTATCCGGGATACCTTGAAATCCAAAGGCATCGAAGGCAGCCTGATCGCGGCGGCCATGGCCGTGGCCGACCGGGAAGCGGACGAACTGACGCGCGCCCATGCCTTCGCCCGGCGCCGGCGCCTCGGCCCCTACCGGCAGCCACCCGACCCGGGCCGGCGCATGAAGGATCTCGCGGCGATGGCGCGCGCCGGTTTCGCGCCCGACACGGCGCGCCGTGTCATCGATGGCGAGAGCGACGAGACACAGCAGGCATGGGCGCCAATTCGGGGTTGAACTGCACTCGTTTGTCGGCGCCGGAATCGGAATAGCCTTTGACCTCGTTCCATACTTTTATTTTGCAAGGTGCCCGTCAGGCGTTTGCGGGTACCCGCACATGTCGGGGAGCAATGCGATGAAACGCGCCGGCCTGGGATCAAGTCTTTCCGTTCTGCTTCTCCTGCTCGTGGTGCCGGAGGTGAGGGCCGCCACTATTCCGGCCGAGGGCACGTTCCTCACGGGCTTTGGCGGCGCGGGCTTCGAATTCATCCAGGATGGCACCTCGAACACGGTGCAGATCGGCGAGCAGACGAGTTTCGCCGCCTGCTTCAACAATGTCGGCCTGCCGCCGGGCGGCATCACCGACGGCACCAGCAACACGATATTTCTCGGCGAGACGGGGGGAAGCGGCCTGACCGGGCGGCTTCTGCCATCGGCCCCGCTCGGCCAGATCGTGGATGGAACCAGCAACACCATCTTCATTGGCGAGATCACCGGCGACCGGCTTTGCCTGGGCGATGCGCGCATCCTGGAGCCGGACAGCCCGGAAATCACCGATGGCACCTCGAACACGATCATCATCGGCGAGGGTTCGTCCTTCGATATCTGTTTCCGGAACGCCCGTGGCGGTTCGTCGATCACCGACGGCACAAGCAACACGATCTTCCTTGGCGAGACCGGCGGCGATCCCTACTGCCTGACCGGCGTGCGGCTGCTCGCGGATGCGGAACTGCCGGAGGCGGCGGCGCTGCCGATACTCGGCCTCGGGCTCATTGGGCTGGCGCTGGCACGGCGGCGG
>JAHCJQ010000211.1 GCA_026126215.1 Alphaproteobacteria bacterium | reverse complement strand
ACCTGCTCGATGATCTGCGCGAAGGCGAGCGTTGCGATGGCGAGATAGATGCCGGTCATCCTGAGCGCCGGCAGGCCGACCAGGAAGCCGACGATGCCGCTCAGCATGCCGGCGGCGGGCGCCGCCAGAACGAAAGGCACGCCGTTATTCTGCAGATAGGCATTGCAGTAGGCGCCGATGCCGAGGAAGGCGGCATGCCCCAGCGAGACCTGCCCGGTGAAACCGACCAGAAGCATCAGGCCGACGCCGGCGATCGCATAGATGAACACCGAGGCCAGCTCGCCCACATAGAATTCTGGCAGGGCGAACGGCGCCACCAGCAGCACGAGGCCGAGCAGTCCGTACCAGAAGATCGTCCCCTCGTGCTTGAAGAGCCGGATGTCCTGGTTGTAGTCGGTCTTGAAGATGAAGCGCATGGCCGTTCAGACCTTCTTCCGGCCGAGCTGGCCAAACAGGCCCTGCGGGCGGACCACAAGTACGGTCAGCAGCACGACAAACGCCGCCACATCCTTGAAGCCTTCCTCCAGATAGACCCCTGAGAAGACCTCGATCACGCCGATGATCGCCCCGCCCACCAGCGCACCGGGAATCGAACCGAAGCCGCCCAGCACCGCCGCCGCGAATGCCTTGAGGCCGATCAGGCCCATATTCACCTGGATCAGGCTGACCGGGGCGAGCAGCACGCCCGCCACCGTCGCCACCATGGCCGAGATGCCCCAGATGAGCGAGAAGATCAGCTTGACCGGGATTCCCATGTAATAGGCGGCGAGCTGGTTCTGGGAGGCCGCCTGCATGGCAATGCCGAGCTTCGTGTAGCGGAAAAATGTGTAGAGCACGGCGCAGAGCAGCAACGTGCCGACGATGATCGAGACATACTCCAGGCTGACGATGGCCCCACCCACGTTCACCACCTTGCTGGTGAAGGGCGTGGGCAGCGAATGGTCGTCCGGCCCCCAGGTCATGGATGCGAAGCTGCGGAACAGGAAGCCAAGCCCGATCGTCAGCATGATCATGGCGAACTGCGGCTGGCCGATGATGTAGCGCAGCACCACCCGGTCGACCACGACGCCGAACAGGCCGAGCACGAGCGCGGCGGCAACGAGGCCGATCCAGTAATCGAGCCCGAGCGTGGCGATGAAGGTGAAGGCCATGAAGGCGCCCAGCATGAGCAGGTCGCCCTGGGCGAAATTGACGATCTCGGTCGCCTTGTAGACGAGCACGAAACCCAACGCGACCAGCCCGTAGATACAACCGAGCGCAAGGCCGTTGATCAGCAATTGCAGAAACAGATCCAGGCGAACCTCCCGACTGCGGCCGCGGCGATTATTTGTAAGGCACTTTCGTACCGTCGCCGTCGGTCGCCGCCCCAGCCTGCGGGGCGGACGACGCTTATATACGTGAAAGGCTCCATGCTGGTCAAACGCCTTGACGGGTTAAGGCTTTTCCGGCCGTGTCCGGACATTGACCGGGACGTCCCGCTCGCCGAGGATGAGCCTGCGCGAACGAACCAGGAGCGGAACGGGTGAGCATTCCATTCATCAGGGAGCTGGATTTCGCCTATGGCCGGGTCGACCGGCTGTCCCCGCTGGTCCGCCGCGTGATCGCGCCCAATCCCGGCCCCTTCACGTTCCACGGCACCGGCACCTACATCGTCGGCCAGGGCGAGGTGGCGGTGATCGATCCCGGACCGGATCTTTCCGTCCATGTCGAGGCGCTGGCGGCGGCGCTGCGCGGCGAGCGGGTCAGCCATATCCTGATCACCCACACGCACCGGGACCACTCGCCCGCAGCGCGCGCCCTCAAGTCGCTCACCGGCGCGCCGACCCTGGGCTTCGGGCCGCACCCGGTCACCGGAAACGGCCCGCAGGTCGAGGAAGGCGGCGATCTCGATTTCCGGCCCGACATTGTCCTGGCCGATGGCGACGTCATCAAGGGAGCCGGCTTCACCCTGGAGGCGCTGCACACGCCGGGCCACATCTCGAACCATCTCTGCTTCGCCCTGCGTGAGGAGGCGGCGCTCTTTTCGGGCGACCATGTCATGGGCTGGTCGACTTCGGTCATCTCGCCGCCGGATGGCAACATGCGCGACTATTTCGCCAGCCTTGCCCGGCTGCTGGAGCGCGAGGACCGGCTCTACTACCCGACGCATGGCGCACCGATCCCGGAGCCGCAGGCTTTCGTGCGCGCCTACATCGCGCATCGCCGCGACCGCGAGGGCCAGATCGAGCGCTGCCTGCGCGAGGGCCCGCGAACGATCCCCGCCATGGTGGAGGTCATGTACCGCGACGTCCCGCGCAACCTGCATGGCGCCGCCGG
>JAHCJQ010000210.1 GCA_026126215.1 Alphaproteobacteria bacterium | reverse complement strand
CGCGCGCGCAGCGCGCGCGGCAGATTGCCGCCAAAGACGGCAACCGCGGCCCCGAACAGGGTGAGGATCAGCACCCAGAGCAGCATCGAGCCTTCGTGATTGCCCCAGACGCCGCTGATCTTGTAGATCAGCGGCTTGAGCGAATGGGAGTTGTTGACGACGTTGAGCACCGAAAAATCGGAGACCAGGTAGGCCCAGGTCAGGCTGGCGAAGGAGATGAGGCAGAGCAGGAACTGCGCAATTGCCGCCGGCTCGCCCACCGCCATCCACGAAACCTGTCCGCGCGCCGCGCCGACCAGCGGCATGACCGTTTGCACGAGCGCGAGAATGAGCGCCAGCACCAGCGCGTAATGGCCGATCTCGGGGATCAACGGCTGCCCTCCGGTTTCCACTGGCCGGTGCGCTTGATCGCGTCGGCGACCTCCGGCGGCATATAGTTCTCGTCGTGCTTGGCGAGAATTTCGTCGGCGATGAAAACGCCGCCCGGGCCAAGCTTGCCGTTCGCCACCACGCCCTGGCCCTCGCGGAACAGGTCGGGCAGCAGGCCGGTATAGCTGACGGCGATGGAGTGCGCGGTGTCGGTGACCCGGAACCGGGTGGTCAGGCCCTCGCGCATCACGCTCTCCGCCTCGACGAGGCCGCCGATGCGGATGCGCTGGTCGGCCGGGAGGCTTTTCGTCTGCAGATCGCTCGGGCTGTAGAAAAAGACGAGATTGTCCTGAAATGCCACAAGGACCAGCGCGCTCGCCACGCCGAGCGAAGCAAGCGCGGCGATCAGGACGTAGAGTCGGCGGCGCTTGCGCGTCATGCGGGCCTGCGCGTGCCGGACGCTTCGCGCCGCGCCGGCCGGCGACGGAGGGCGGCGCTCGATTCCAGCGCCTCGAGTGCGCGCGCCTCCTGGCGCAGGCGTCGTCGGCTGGCCAGCAGCAGCCCGAGCAGGATCACGGCCGCCACGCCGTAGGACGGCCAGACGAAGGCCGCATAGCCACCCATGGCCAGGAACGTCCCAACAGCCTCCACAGAAGCCCCTCGATTGCCGGTCGGACGATGAAAGCCCTGCCGTTATATAAGGTTCGCGGAAAGCCAGTCCAGCGAAAGGGGTGCGGCGCCCGGTCGCGGACGGCGCCGGTCAGGACTCCGCCCTGGCGCGCCGCAGGACGCTTGCCCGGCGGGCCAGTATTTCCGCCTTGAGGCGGTATATCAATACCGTGACAAAAAAGGCGAGGTAGGCGCCGGCCATCAGCATCAGTGGCTTCAGCATCGAGGGGTCGATCTTGGGTCCCTGCAGGGTGAACACGCTCGCCGGCTGATGCAGCGTGTTCCACCAGTCCACCGAGAACTTGATCACCGGCAGGTTGACGACGCCCACCAGCGCCAGGATCGCGGCGGCGCGCGCGGCCCGGCCCGGATCGTCGTAGGCCTGCCAGAGCGCCATGTAGCCGAGATAGAGGAAGAAGAGAATAAGGACCGAGGTCAGGCGTGCATCCCAGACCCACCAGGTACCCCAGGTGGGCTGACCCCACAGCGCACCGGTAACAAGGCAGATCAGGGTGAAGCCGGCGCCGATCGGCGCCGCCGCCTTGGCGGAAAGATCGGCCAGCGGATGCCTCCAAACCAGCCCGACCGCGCTCGCCGTCGCCATCATCGCATAGACGCCGAGCGCCATCCAGGCGGCAGGCACGTGCACATACATGATGCGGACCGTGTCGCGCTGCTGATAGTCGATCGGCGAGGCGATGAGGGCGTAGTAGAGGCCGACCATGAACAGGCCGGCACAGAGAAATGCCGACCAGGGCATGAGCCGGTCGGCCAGCCTGAGCGCCACGGTCGGGTTGGCGAAGCGGTGCATGGCAGAAGACGTAGCGGCAAGCGCGGCCCGGGGCAAGCCGCTCATTCGAGCGCCAGCCGGATGGAGGCGGCGGCGGCGAGCGGCGCGAGGACCAGGGATGGCACGAGCATGGCGGCAAGGATCAGGAGATGCGGCCGAGCACCGAGGCCGGAAATCGACGCATCCACCGCCGCCACGCCGAAGATCAGCACCGGGATATAGAGCGGCAGGACGATCAGCGAAAGCAGCACGCCGCCACGGCGCACCCCGAGGGTAAGCGCCGCGCCGATGGCGCCGATGAGGCTGAGGATCGGCGTACCGAGGGCCATGGCCGATAGCAGCACTGGCAGGCCCGAGACGGGCATGTTGAGCAGCAGCGCGAGGACCGGCGCGGCCAGAATCAGCGGCAGGCCGGTCGAGAGCCAGTGCGCCAGGACCTTGGCCAGCACCACCAGTTCCAGCGGCAGCGGGCCGAGGCCGATCTGTTCCAGCGATCCGTCCTCGTGATC
>JAHCJQ010000021.1 GCA_026126215.1 Alphaproteobacteria bacterium | reverse complement strand
GGACGCCTCAAGGTCCTGCAACAGGACGCGCTCGCGCTTGTCGACGAGGGCCTCGACGAACTGCTAGAAACCCGGCGTCGCGGCTGAAGGTTGGGATCATGGGGCAGTTCGTCGAGACACATCGCGGCATGGTGCAGGCCTGGGAATGCGATCATCTGGGCCACATGAACGTGCAGTTCTACATTGCCCGCTGTTCCGACGCGGCCTGGCACCTGATGCACCATGTCGGACTGAGCCCGAGCTTCGCCCGGGCCGAGCGGATCGGCCTGGCCGCAGTGCGCTATGACACCGAGTTCCGTCGGGAGCTTCGCGCCGGCGACCTGCTGCGCATGGATACCGCCGTGCTCGCCATCGGGCGCAGCTCCATCCGGCTGCTCAACCGCCTTTGGAACGCCGGCACGGGCGAGATCGCCATGCTGATGCGCAATGACGGCGTCTGCCTCGATCTCGAGACACGGCGCGCGCGCCCGCTGCCGGATTTCGTTCGCACCCGGGCCGAGGCGCTGCTGGTTACCGAAGAGGAGGCCCGCGCGTGCCCCTGATCCCGACTTATTGCGGCGCGGTCAATGCCTGGGAATCCGACGCCATGGGCCATATGAACGTGCAGTTCTACATGGGCAAGTCCATGGAGGCGATGGGGCATCTCCGCCATGCCCTCGGCCTGGCGCCCGATCGGATTCGCGCCCGGGGCCTGACCTTGGTGCCTGGCGAGGATCGCATCCGCTATCGGCGGGAACTCCGCGCCGGCGACATCTTCCACATGGCAAGCGGTGTCCGCGGCCTCCGTGACGGTGGCATCGATACCCATACCGAGCTGCGCAACATCGAGACCGGCGAGATCGCCGCGACAATCGACCGCCGCCTTTCGGCGCTCGACCTCGCAAGCGGCGAATTCCTGCCCTTGCCCGACGACCTCGCCGGCGCGGCCGGACGGCTGGCCGAGGCGACAGCAGCCGATTGCCCGCCCTGGCCCGCCGCGCAGGGCTGGGCGGCACCCGCCTTCGACCATCCCGGCACCACAGAGACCTATCGCGGCACATTCAACAACTGGGAGGTGGACGAGTTCGGCTATGCCAGCCCGCGCTTTCATGTGGACCGCTTCTCCGCCGCACTGGTGCAGCTTCTGGCGCGCCTTGGTTTCTCGCCCGAGAACCGCCCGGAGCCCCATTGGGGCCTTGCCGCGCTGGACCACCATGTGCGCTACCATGCAGTCTTGCGCGCGGGCGCGCTGCTCGGGGTCAGGAGCGGCATCCTCGAAATTCGCGACAAGGTCTTTCGCATTTTTCACCACATGGAGGCAGGAGCGTCGGGGCGCCCCGCAACCTCGATCGAGATCGTGCTTGCCATGTTCGATCTGGAGCGCCGCCGCGCCATGCCGGTTCCCGACCAGGTCCGGACGCGGGCCGAGGCACTGCTCCCTACCGGCCCCGCCGGCTGAACCCGCGCCGGCGCCCGGTCATGGAAATCGTCCTCAACATCGCCCTTCCGTTCTTCGCGCTGATCTTCTGTGGCTATGCGGCCGGGCATTTCCGCGTGCTCGGCGAGGCGGCAATCAGCGGCATCAACAGCTTCGTCTACTACTTTGCCCTGCCGGCGCTGCTCTTCGTCAAGATGTCCGCCATCCCGATCATGGAACTCTTCGACTGGCGCTTCGTCGTCGCCTATTCGGGCGGTGGACTTTTCACCTATCTGCTCTGTCTCACGCTCGGGCGGATCCTGTTCCGGTCGCGGCTTGCGGAAGGTGCGCTGCAGGGCATGGGTGCGGCCTTTCCCAATGTCGGCTATCTGGGCCTGCCTCTGCTGATCGCCGTCTACGGCGACAAAGCCGCGCTTCCCGCCGTCCTCGTACTGCTGTTCGACAACCTGATCAACCTGGCGCTCACCACCGCGCTGATCGAGGCGGATCAGGGCCGCAGGCGTTCGCTGGTTGGCATCCTGTGGACGGTCGCTTCCGGTCTCGCCCGCAATCCGCTGCTGGTTGCCACCGCCGCCGGCCTTGCCTGGGGCCTGACGCCCCTTTCGCTGCTCACGCCCGTCGAATCCTTCTTCAATCTGCTTGGCAACGCGGCAGGACCCTGCGCGCTGTTTGCCCTCGGCGCGACCCTTGTCGGCCGGCCGATCTCGGACAACTTCGCCGAGGTGGCGCTGATTGCCGGCTGCAAGCTGTTCGTCCACCCGCTGGCAACCGCGCTGCTCGCCTTCCAGGTTCTGGCGATGGATCCGCTCATGGCCAGCATCGCCGTGATCGATGCGGCGCTTCCCGTCGCTGCCAACGTCTTCGTGATGGCCAACGCCTATGGCATCTACACCGCTCGCACATCGACGGCGATCCTGGTTTCGACGGCACTCTCGGTCGTCACCGTCTCGGCGCTGCTCCTTCTGCTCGCCCCGAACTGAGAATCATATGGCGTAGAAGCTCTCCCCACGCGCCGCCATCTCGCGCAGCAACTTCGGCGGGGCGAACCGCCCGCCATGCTTCTGCGCCAGCCGCTCGCACCCGGCGATGAAGGAGGCGAGGCCGACGGAATGGATCTGGCTCACCGTGCCGCCGCGCGCCGGCGCGAAGCCCCAACCGAGGACCGAGCCCACGTCCGCCTCGCGCGGATCGGTGACCACCTTCTCCTCGATGCAGCGCGCGGTCTCCACGGACTGCACGTACATGAGCCGCTCGATCACCTCGGCCACAGCCGGCTGCTCCCCGGCCAGGGGGAACAGTTCGGCAAGACCGGGCCAGAGTCGCTTCTTTTCCCCGGCCGGATATTCATAGAAGCCCTTCGCCGCCTTCTTGCCGATGCGCCCCTTCTCGACCATCAGCTCGAGCACGCGGTCGCCCGGCGCCGGCCGATAGGCGTCCCCCAGATCCTTCATGGTCTGCCGGCGCACGCGATGCATGAGCTCCAGCGAGACCTCGTCCGCCAGGGCGAGCGGCCCGACCGGCATGCCGGCCATGCGCCCGGCATTCTCGATCAGCGCCGGCGCCACGCCTTCGCCCAGCATGGCCAGCCCTTCCGATACATAGGTGCCGAAGACCCGGCTGGTATAGAAGCCGCGGCTGTCATTGACCACGATCGGCGTCTTGCGGATCTTCTTCACGTAATCCATGGCGCGGGCGAGCGTCGCGTCACTGGTCTGCCGGCCGCGGATGATCTCGACGAGCTGCATCCGCTCGACCGGCGAGAAGAAATGCAGGCCGATGAAGTTCTCTGGCCTGGCCGATGCCTCGGCAAGGCCGCTGATCGGCAGCGTCGAGGTGTTGGAGGCGAAGATGGCCGTCGGCGCCAGCATCGCTTCCGCCCGCCGCGTCACGTCCGCCTTGATCGCCCGATCCTCGAAGACCGCTTCGATGACCAGCTCGCAGCCGGCCAGATCGGCGAAATCGGTGGTGGGGCGGATGCGGGCGAGCACCCCGTCGCGCTCTTCCTGGCTCATCCGCTTCTGCTGCACGCGCCGGTCGAGCAGCCCCTGCGAATACGCCTTGCCTTTCTCCGCCTGCTCCAGCGACGTGTCGAGCAGCACCACATCGATGCCGGCTTGCGCCGTGACATACGCGATACCGGCGCCCATCATGCCGGCGCCCAGAATGCCGACGCGACTGTATTTCTGGACTGGCACGTCCTTCGGCCGGCGCGCCAGCTTGTTGGCCTCGCCCATGGAGAAGAACAGGGTGCGGATCATGTTCTTCGCTTCCGGCGTGGTGCAGAGCCTGACGAAATGCCGCGCCTCGATCTTCAGGCCGGTATCGATATCCACCAGGCAGCCCTCGTAGACGCAGGCCATGATGGCGAGCGGCGCCGGATAGTTGCCAAAGGTGCGCTCGCGCAGCATGGCGTTGCCGGCGACGAAGACGGGGGCGGTTGCCGGCGCATGCGGATTGCCGCCCGGAATGCGGAAGCCCCGCTGGTCCCATGGCTTGACCAGGTTCTTCGCGCCCTCCTCGACGAGCCAGCGCCGGGCTTCCGCCAGCAGCCGGTCCGGCGGCACAACCTTGTCCACGAGGCCCATCTGAAGTGCCGCCTGCGGCGCCAGCTTCTTGCCTTCCAGAAGCAACGGCAGGGCCTTCTGGATGCCGATCATGCGCGGCAGCCGCTGCGTGCCACCGCCACCGGGCAGCAGGCCGACCAGAACCTCCGGCAGGCCGATCTGCGCTTTCGGATTGTCGGCGGCGATGCGATGGTGACAGGCGAGGCAGATTTCATACCCGCCACCCAGCGCCGTGCCGTTGATCGCGGCGACGAACGGTTTGCCGGCCTTCTCGATGTCGCGCAGCATCCGCCGCATGGCATTGCCGCGCTCGAACATCGCGGCGGCGTCGCGCACCTGCTGCAGCATGGCGAGATCTGCGCCGGCGATGAAGTCTGGCTTGGCCGAGGTCACGATCACGCCCTTGACCGCCTTGTCGGCGATGGCCGTCGCCACCTTTTCGGCGAAGGCCGGGATCGAATGGTCGTTCAGCACGTTCATGCTGCGATCGGCCATGTTCCAGGTGATGGTCGCGATGCCCTCTGCATCGACCGCGTAGTCGATCATCGGTATGTTCCCTTCTGTCGCGCGGGCGCTCAGACGCGCTCGATGATGGTGGCCGTGCCCATGCCGGCACCGACGCAGAGCGTGGCGAGGCCGGTTCCGGCGCCGCGCCGCTCCATCTCGTCGAGCAAGGTGCCGAGGATCATCGCCCCGGTCGCGCCCAGCGGGTGGCCCATGGCGATGGCGCCGCCATTGACGTTCATCCGGTCATGGGACACGCCGAGCACCTCCATGAATCGCAGGACCACCGCCGCGAACGCCTCGTTCAGCTCGAAGAGGTCGATGTCGGATGCCTTCATGCCGGCGATGCGGAGCGCCTTTTCCGCCGAGTGCGAGGGGCCGGTCAGCATGATCGTCGGTTCCGATCCGATCGAGGCGAAGGCGCGGATGCGCGCGCGGGGCTTGAGGCCGCTGCGCTCGCCGAACTCGCGGCTGCCGATCAGCACCGCCGCCGCGCCATCGACGATGCCGGAAGAATTACCGGCATGATGGACGTGATTGATGCGCTCGACCTCCGGGTAGCGCTGGATCGCCACCGAGTCGAAGCCGAAATTCTGTCCCTGTGCCGCGAAGGAGGGCTCGAGCGCCGCAAGCGACTGCATCGTCGTTTCGGGGCGCATATATTCGTCATGGTCCAGGATGGTGAGGCCGCTCTGGTCCCTGACCGGGACCACCGAACGCCGGAAATGGCCGTTCTTCCAGGCGCTGGCGGCGCGCTTCTGGCTCTCCACCGCATAGGCATCGAGATCGTCCCGGCTGTAGCCGTATTTGGTGGCGATCAGGTCGGCGGAGATGCCCTGCGGCACGAAATAGGTCTTGAACGCGACTTCTGGATTGGAAGCCCAGGCGCCGCCGGAACTGCCCATCGGCACGCGCGACATCGATTCGACGCCGCCGCCGATCGCAGCCTGCGACTGCCCCGACATGACCTGCGCCGCCGCCATGTTGCAGGCTTCGAGGCCGGAGGCGCAGAAACGGTTGATCTGCACGCCCGCCGTCGTCTCCGCATAATCGGCCGCGAGAACCGCGACGCGGGCAATGTCGGCACCCTGCTCGCCCACCGGCTCGACGCAGCCGAGCACGACGTCGTCGACCAGCGCAGTGTCGAGCTGATTGCGCTCGCGAATGGCGGAGAGCGCGGTGACGGCGAGGTTGATCGGCGTCACCTCATGCAGGGCGCCGGACGATTTGCCCTTGCCGCGCGGGGTGCGGACGGCATCAAAGATGAAGGCTTCGGTCATGACATCCTCCTGATTTTCCTCAGTCTCGCCCCCTGGATTGCGTTCCGCCAGCGCGCCGGCGCCGTGGCGCCATGCGGCGCGAGCATGACGGCCGGCATTTCCGGCCGCTCAGATGGTGCGGGCGATGATTTCCTTCATGATCTCGCTGGTGCCGCCGAAGATCCGCTGCACGCGCGCATCGGCCCAGGCGCGCGCGATCGGATACTCCCACATATAGCCATAGCCGCCATGGAGCTGCAGGCACTGGTCGATGACCCGCCCGGACAGTTCCGAGAGCCAGAGTTTGGCCATGGCGGCGGTGGCATCGTCCAGCTCGCCCTGCATCAGCAGGGAAAGGCAGTGATCGACGAACACGCGGCCGATCTGCACCTCGGTCCTGATCTCGGCAAGCTTGAAACGGCTGTGCTGGAAATCGGCGATGGCGCGCCCGAACGCCTTGCGCTGCCTGGTATAGGTGAGCGTCTCCTCGAGCGCCGCTTCCGCCACCGCCGCATTGCGGATGGCGATCTGCATGCGCTCCCAGGCCAGTTCCTGCATCAGATAGGCGAAGCCCTTGCCCTCCTCGCCAAGCATGTTGGAGGGCGGCACCCGCACGTTGTCGAAGAAGAGTTCCGATGTGTCCTGCGCCTTGAGCCCGATCTTCTTCAGCTTGCGCCCCTTGGTGAAGCCGGGCCGGTCCGCCTCGACCAGGACCAGGCTTATGCCCCTGGCGCCAAGCTTCGGATCGGTCTTGGTGACGACGATGACGAGGTCCGAGAGATACCCGTTGGTGATGAAGGTCTTCTGGCCGTTGATCACCAGCTCGTTGCCGTCGCGGATCGCAGTCGTCTTTATGCCCTGCAGGTCCGATCCGGCGCCGGGCTCGGTCATGGCGACGGCACCGATCACCTCGCCCTTCGCCATGCGCGGCAACCAGGTCTGCTTCTGCTCCTCGCTGCCATAGCGCAGGATGTAGGGCGCCACGATGTCCGAATGGAGCGTGAAGCCCGGCCCGGAGGAAAAGCTTCGCGCCAGCTCCTCGATGATCACCGCGCTATAGAGCCGGTCCGCGCCGGCACCGCCATACGCCTCGGGCATCGTCGGGCAGAGCAGCCCGGCCTCGCCCGCCTTGAGCCAGGCATCCCGGCTGATTTGCCCGGCCTTCTCCCATTCCTCGCGATGCGGCAGGATCTCGCGCTCGACGAACTTCCGGACATGGCCTCGGAATTCCTCGTGTTCACCGGCAAAGACCGTGCGTGGCAGTCCGTTCAGCATCCGCCCATACCCCTGTCGGCTCCGGCCGGCACTAGAGCGCGCGGCCGATCAATTCCTTCATGATCTCGTTGGTTCCGCCATAGATGCGCTGCACCCGCGCATCGATATAGGCCTTGGCGATCGGATACTCGAGCATGTAGCCATAGCCGCCATGCAGTTGCAGGCATTCGTCGACCACCTTGCCCTGCAGGTCGGAACACCAGTATTTCGCCATGGCGGCCGTCGCCGGATCGAGTTCGCCGCGCACCACGAGGTCGATGCAGCGATCGACGAAGACCCGGCCGACCTGGATCTGCGTCTTGAGCTCGGCAAGCCTGAAGCGCGTGTTCTGAAAGCTGGCGATGGACTTGCCGAAGGCCTGTCGCTGCCTCGTGTAATCGGCCGTCCATTCCAGCGCCGCCTCGGCATTAGCCATCGCCATGATGGCGATCTGCAGACGTTCCCAGGCCAGTTCCTGCATCAGGAGAAAGAAGCCCTGTCCCTCGCCACCCAGCCGGTTTGAAACGGGAACGCGCACGTCCGCAAAGAAGAGTTCGGACGTGTCCTGCGCCTTGAGGCCGATCTTCTCCAGGTTCCGGCCCTTGCTGAAGCCCGTCCGGTCGCCCTCCACCAGGATCAGGCTGGTGCCCTTGGCACCCTCCTTCGGATCGGTCTTGGCCACCACGATCACCAGGTCGGCATTCTGCCCGTTGGTGATGAAGGTCTTCTGGCCATTGATCACATAATCCTCGCCATCCCGGATGGCACTGGTGCGCACGCCCTGCAGGTCGGAGCCAGTGCCAGGTTCGGTCATGGCAATGGCCCCGATGACCTCGCCGCTCGCCATGCGCGGCAGCCATGTCTTCTTCTGTTCCTCTGTTCCGTAGTTGAGAATATAGGGCGCCACGATGTCGGAATGCAGGCTGAAGCCCGGGCCGGAGGCGTTCACGCGGGCGAACTCCTCCATCAGGATAACGCTGTAGAGCCGGCTCGCCCCCTGGCCGCCATAGGCCTCGGGGATGGTGGCGCAGAGCAATCCCGCCTCGCCTGCCTTGCGCCAGGCAGAGCGCGGCACGATGCCCGCCTCCTCCCATTCCTCGTGATGAGGTACGATCTCGCGCTCGACAAAGCGCCTGACCTGATCGCGAAAGAGCTCGTGCTCCTCCTGAAATATGCGCCGGCGCAGCATACTTGCTTCCTTTCGTAGCCTGGACCCTGCAAGCGATTCGCCGGCCCCGATCAGGGAGCCGGCGAGCGTCGCTCGAGGGAGGCTGTCAGAACGCGTCCGCGGACATCGCCATCATGGAGGAGGCGCCGGCCTGGACTTTCTGCACGAGACTGGCGGTATCGGGCAGGATGCGATCCATGAAGAACTTGCCGGTGATCAGCTTGTTCTCGTAGAAGGCACGGTCGCCATTGCCGCCGGCTTCGATCTTCTCGTGCGCGACTTTGGCCATCCGAGCCCAGACATGGCCGAGCGCCACCAGCGCGAAGAGCTTCAGATAGTCGCTCGATGCACCGCCTGCCTCGTCGGGATTGCGCATGCCCTGCTCGCCGATCCACGCGGTTGCCTGCTGCAACCGTGCGAACGCCTTGGCCAGCGGCATGACGAAGTCCTTGCCGATCTTGGGATCGGCGGCGTTCTCGCGGATGAAGGCGTCCACCGGATGGAAGAACTGGCGCAACAGCCGGCCCATGTTCTGCGGCAGCTTGCGGCCGACCAGGTCGAGCGCCTGGATGCCGTTGGCGCCTTCGTAGATCATGGCGATGCGCGCATCGCGCACGAACTGCTCCATCCCCCATTCCTGGATGTAGCCGTGTCCGCCATAGACCTGCTGGGCCATGGTGGCCGACTCGTAACCGTAATCGGTGAGGTATGACTTGAGCATCGGCGTCATCAGGGCCACGAAATCATCGGCATCCTGGCGAACGCGTTCGTCGGGGTGCTTGTGGGCGAAGTCGATCATCAGCCCGGTCTGCAGGGCGAGCGCCCGCGCGCCCTCGGTGAAGCAGCGGATCGACATCAGCATGCGCCGCACGTCCGGATGGACGATGATCGGATCGGCCGGCTTTTCGGGGAACTTGACGCCGGAGATGGAGCGCATCTGCAGCCGATCTTTGGCGTAGGTGACGGCATTCTGGTAGGCGACTTCGGCGATGCCCAGGCCCTGCACGCCGACGCCGAGCCGCGCCGCGTTCATCATGGTGAACATCGCGCGCATGCCCTTGTGCTTCTCGCCGATCAGATAGCCGACGGCGCCGTCGTAGTTGAGCACGCAGGTGGAATTACCATGAATGCCCATCTTGTGTTCGATCGAGCCGCAGGTGACGCCGTTGCGAGCCCCGAGCGAGCCGTCGCCGTTGACCAGGAACTTGGGCACGATGAACAGGCTGACACCCTTGATCCCCTCCGGGCCGCCGGGAATCTTGGCCAGGACCAGATGGATGATGTTCTCCGCCATGTCGTGCTCGCCGGCGGAGATGAAGATCTTGGTTCCGGTGATCCTGTAGCTGCCATCCGTCTGCGGCTCTGCCTTGGTGCGCATCAGGCCGAGATCCGTGCCGCAATGGGGTTCGGTCAGGTTCATGGTGCCGGTCCATTCGCCGCTGACCAGCTTCGGCAGATAGGTCTGCTTCTGTTCGTCCGTGCCATGGGCAAGGATTGCCTCGTAGGCGCCGTGCGAGAGACCGGGATACATGCCGAACGCCATGTTGGCCGAGGTCATCATCTCCGAGAAGGCGATACCGATGACATGCGGCAGGCCCTGCCCGCCATAATCCGGCTCCGCGGTCAGGCCGGACCAGCCGCCCTCGATATACTGGCGGTAGGCTTCCTTGAAGCCGGTCGGCGTGGTGACCTCGCCGTTATTCCACTTGCAGCCTTCCCTGTCGCCCACCTGGTTGAGCGGTGCGATCACCTCCTGCATGAGCTTCGCCGCCTCCTCGAAGATGGCGTCGATCGTCTCCGGCGTCGCATCGGCAAAGCCCGGCAGGTTGGAATAGCGGTCGATCTGGATGAAGTCGTTCAGGACGAAGCGGAGGTCCTGCAGGGGCGCCTGATAGCTTGGCATGGCCGATCCCTTCCTTCTGTCTGTCTTCAGTTACGCAGCGGCTTGCCGGTCGTGAGCATGTGCTCGATCCGGTCGAGGCTGCGCGGGTTCCTGATGAGGGACATGAAGCCCTCGCGCTCAAGGGCAAGCAGGTCCTTCTCCTTCACCGGCACGGTGATGTCCGTCTCGCCTCCGGTCAGGACGCGGCCGATGGCGGCCGAGACCACCCGGTCATGCTCGGTCGCCTTGCCCTGGAGGTAGAAGCCCTGCACCGCCATGTCGAGTGCCGCCCGTGCCGAGGCACCGGGAAGCTGGATTTCCGCCGGCTCCGGCGCCTTGTAATTCTCCGCCATCTTCAGCGCCCGCGCCTTGGCATCAGCCAGCACGCGCCGGCGGTTCATGGTGATGCCATCGCTGGGCTTGAGGATCAGCATGTCGCGCGCCTCCGCCGCCGAAGTGGAGACCTTGGCCGTGGAGATCATCTCGAAGACCTGGGCAAGTGCCGGCATCGGGCCGCCGGGGCGCTTCGGGTTGAGCATCCAGCGCGTCACCAGCTCCTTGCAGCCGCCCCAGCCCGGCAGCAGGCCGACGCCGGCCTCGACCAGACCCATATAGCATTCGGCATGGGCCTGGATGGCATCGGCATGCAGGCAGATCTCGCAGCCGCCGCCAAGCGCCATGCCGGCGGGCGCGGCGACCACGGGGAAGGGCGCGTATTTCAGCGCCATGTAAGCGTTCTGTCCCTCGGATATGCCGTTCTCGATCACCGGCCACATGGCCATGTTGGCGGCGAACAGGCCGAGGCCGATATTGGCGCCGACCGAGAAATTGTCCGCGTCGTTGCCGATGATCAGCGCCTTGTAGCCCATCTTGTCGATCTTCGCCGCCTTCTGGACCATCTGGATGATGTCCGCATCGATGGCATTCATCTTCGAATGGAACTCGAGGCAGGCGACGCCGTCGCCCACGTCCCAGAGCGAGGCCGACTTGTTAGAGGCAATGGGCTGCTTGCCGCGCTTCCTGTCGGCCAGCATCCAGGCATCCTCGGCCACCCGCCGTTCGACATAGCCGCCGTCGGCGCCGAGGTAATAGGCCTTGCCATCCTCTTCCTTGTAGAAGGGCCGGCCCTTGGCGATTTCCACCATGCGCGGGATGGGCAGGCCCGAAGCCTTCAGCCGTTCGGCGAAGTAGGCGGTGCCAAGCTGGTCAATCTGCTCGAAGGGCCCATGCTTCCACGCATAGCCGGTCTTCATGGCCAGATCGACGCTGACGATGTCGTCGGCGATCTCCGGCACCAGATCGGCCGCATAGGACAGGACCCTGGAGAGCACGACCCAGGCATACTCGCCGCCCTTGTCGTCCGCCTCGACAAGCTGCTTCAGCTTCTTCGACTTGGCGGAAGCGAGTTCGGAACGCTGCTTCGCCCGGTATTCGCCGGACACGAGGTCGAGCGCCTCCTTGCCGCGATTGCGGTAGAACCCGCCCTTGCCCTTGCGGCCCGTATAGCCCTCCGCGATCATCTTCTGCGTCAGCTTGTTCAGCGGATGATCGGCCCGGTAGCCCTTCACGAAAGCATCGCTCGCGGGGAGCAGCTTCAGCATCGAGCCGACCACGTGCGGGCCGAGATCGATGCCCGTCAGGTCGGCGAGGCCGAAGATGCCGGTCTTGGGAATGCCCATCGGGCGGCCGACGATGGAATCGGCTTCCTCGATGCTCAGGCCGAGGTCGTAGGCGGCGGAAAGGGCGACGTTCGACCAGTAGATGCCGATGCGGTTGCCGATGAAGCCCGGCGTGTCCTTGCAGATCACCACATCCTTGCCGAGCGCCACGTCGCCGAAGGCGACCAGCGCCGCGATCGCATCCTTGCGTGTGGCCGGCCCGCCCACCACTTCGAGCAGCTTCATATAGCGCGGCGGATTGAAGAAGTGCGTGATGGCGAAGTCGCGGGCGAAGCCATCGTCCATGCCCTTGAGAAGCTCGCCCAGCGGAATGGTCGAGGTGTTGGAGGAGACGATGGAGCCTTTCTTGCGCACCTTGCCAAGACGGCGATAGAGATCGCGCTTGATGTCCGGGTTCTCGATGATCGCCTCGCAGATCCAGTCGCAGTCGGCGGTCTGGTCGAGATGGTCCTCGAGATTACCCGGTGTCACGCGCCGGGCGAAGGAGGCGTGCATGAAGGAAGCGGGCTTGGCCTTCAGCAGGCGGGCTATCGCCTCTTCGGCGAGCTGATTGCGGTTGGCCGCGCCCTTCGGCACGATGTCGAGCAGCAGGCAGGGAATGCCGGCATTCGCCACGTGCGCGGCGATGGCCGCGCCCATTACGCCCGAGCCGATGACGGCGACCTTCCTGATCGCGGCGGCTTCCATCAGACAGCCTCCAGCACGGTCGCGATGCCCTGGCCGCCACCGATGCACTGGGTGGCCAGCGCGAACTGCTTCTTCTCCCGCCGCAGCAGCGAAGCCGCCTTGCCGGTGATGCGCGCCCCGGTTGCCCCCATCGGATGGCCGAGGGCGATGGCGCCGCCATCGAGATTGATCTTCTCCTCCGGCATCTTTGCCTCGATCAGGCAGGCGAGCGACTGCGCCGCGAAGGCCTCGTTGATCTCGATAATGTCGATATCGTCGAGTTTCAGGCCGGCGCGGGCCAGCGCCTTCTGCGTCGCCGGCACTGGCCCGATGCCCATTACCTCCGGCCGGCAACCGGCCACGGCAATGGAACGGATGCGCGCCAGCGGCTTCAGGCCATGCGCCTTGGCATAGTCCTCGGAGCAGACGAGCACCGCCGAGGCACCATCGGTCAGCGGCGAGGACGTGCCGGCCGTCACCGTGCCGTTCTTGTCGAAGGCGGGCTCCAGGCCGTTCAGGCCTTCCTGGCTGGTGCCGGGGCGGATGCAACCATCCTGTTCGACGCGATTGTTGCCATCGACGATCGGCACGATCTCTTCGGCGAACTTGCCTGCCTGCTGCGCGGCCAGAGCCTTGGCGTGGCTTTCGACGGCCATCTGCTGCTGGCGCTCGCGGCTGATCGAATACTGCTTCGCCAGGTTCTCGGCGGTGATCCCCATGGAGACGTAGGCTTCCGGATAGTCCTGGTAGAGCTTCGGATGCGGCGATGGATTGAACCCACCCATCGGCACCCGCGTCATATGCTCGACGCCGGCGCAGACAAACGCCTCGCCCGCTCCCATCTGGATTGCGCCGGCCGCCATATGGATGGACTGCATGGACGAACCGCAGAAGCGGTTCACCGTGGTGCCGGCGGCCTCGATCGGCAGGCCGGCCAGGAAGCTCACGATGCGCGCCACGTTCAGGCCCTGCTCGCCTTCGGGAAAGGCGCAGCCCATGATCACGTCCTCGATATCCTTGGGCTCGACGCCGGTCCTTTCCACAAGGCCCTTGACCACCTGCGCGGCCAGTTCGTCGGCGCGCACCTTGGTCAGGGCGCCCTTTTTGGCCAGGGTGAAGGGGGAGCGGACAAAGCCCGCGATCACGACGTTCCTCATCGGGTCACTTCCTTTCGCTCGGCATTGTTCTGATGACTTGTCTGGTCTGATTCCTGCCGTCTCGTCCACATCCAGGTGTCCAGCCGCCGGATCAGGCGACCCGGCTGGTCACCGCCTTCGCCGGCGCGGCGCGCTGCTCGGCGCCGACACCCTTCTCGGCCAAAATACTTTCGAGTTGGCGGATGCCGTCCTTGAGTTCGGCGATCGCCTCCTCGATCTCGCGCCGCTGGTCCTCGAGCTGCTCCAGGCGGCGCCGTGAAGCCTTGAGGGTGACGCGCATCTGCTCGACCTGGCCGTCGCCATGATAATAAAGGTCCAGCATCTCGCGGATTTCCGCCAGCGAGAAACCCAGCCGCTTGCCGCGCAGGATGAGCTTGAGACGCGCCCGGTCGCGGCGGCTGTAGACCCGGTTCAGCCCATGACGCTCGGGCCGCAGCAGGTCCTTGTCCTCGTAGAAGCGGATGGCCCGCGGAGTGATGCGGAACTCCTCGGCCAGTTGCGTGATGGTAAAGGTCTCGCTCACCGGATGCCCTGCTCCCTCCTCGGCGACGACGGCCGGGTAAGTCCCGGTCTTTCTGGCGGCCAGTCTAATTTACGTTTACGTAAACGTCAACCTCCTGCCGTCGCGGCAAGCGCCGCAATTTCCGCCGGCCCGGCCCGATAGCCGATCCAGTCCCGGCGCGGCGCGAAGCCGAGCCGCTCGTAGAAGGCCCGCGCGGGGTTCCATTCGAGCACGTTGAGGTCGATGCGCCGCGCATCCCGCTCAAGGCCGATGCGCGCCAGTTCCGCCAGCATTCGCCGGCCGAGCCCGCGTCCGCGCGCCTCCGGCTCGAGAAAGAAGTCTTCCACATGCAGGCTGGGTCGCGCCGTCCAGGTGGAAAAGACCTCGTAGAACAGCAGGAAGCCGACCGGGCGACCACGCCGGCGGGCGAGCAGCACCTGAAAGCGCGGCGCCGCGCCGAAGCCTTCCCGCAGCAGGGCATTTTCATCGAGCCGGACTTCCGTCGGATCCGCCCTCTCGAATGCAGCCAGCGCGCGCACCAGCCGCACGATCTCCGCTACGTCTTCCGGCCCCGCCAGCCCCACCTCGGTCTCGCCGCCACCCTTGCGCATGCCCAACCTCCCGCCTCGATCCGCAGGAAGCGGTTGCCAATCCGCCGGCCCGGGACTAACCAATAATGATACGGCGATTGAAGCACGGATCGCCCCGCCTCGGGAGGAGACGGCATGAGCGACACGCGAATCCAGACCTACGCCGAGTTCTGGCCCTACTACCTGCGCGAACATTCCCGACCTGCTACGCGGGCGCTGCATTATTGCGGAACCACGCTGGCCATTCTGGCGCTGCTGGCGCTGATCCTCACCGGCAACGGCTGGTATCTGCTGCTGGGACTGGTGGCCGGCTATGGCCCGGCCTGGATCGCGCACTTCTTCGTCGAGCGGAACCGGCCGGCGACTTTCCGCTATCCGTTATGGTCGCTGGTCAGCGACTTCCGCATGTATTTCGCCTGGGCGACCGGACGGCTGGGTGCGGAACTCGAACGGGCAGGTGTGTCCGGCATGCCCGCCCGGACTGCCTGAAGCGCGGAATTCCGCGCCGGATCGCCCGGTTTTGATTGCGACCGGATGGCGGGCGCCCTAGGCTGACCCATGGTGGTTATTGTGATGCGGGGCAGCACAGACACCCCGCAGGGTCGGCAGGCGAATGCTGGTTGGGTCGGTCGTCCAGATTCTACGAACGGTAACTCCCGCTCTCATTGTGTGCATGCCGTTCCTGCAGTTCGCCTGGTGCGACGCGGCGCGCGCCCAGCAGGGAGCCCGGTCCGCACCGACCAATCCGCTGACGCAGGCACTGGAAAGCCCGCTCGTCACCGATCTTTCCTCGCACCTGATCTCGATCTCCTCGAGCTTCACCGGAACCGACCTGCTGATCTTCGGCGCCGTCGACCAGCCAGGCGAAATCATCGTCGTGCTGCGCGGGCCGCAGGGGCGCGTCGTCGTGCGCAAAAAGCGGCGCGTGCTCGGCATCTGGATCAATGTCGACGCGGTCGAATTCGACAATATGCCGGGCTACTACGCGGTGGCGGCGAGCCAGGCGCTGCACCAGTTCGCCAACCAGTCGCTCTTGCAACGCCTGCAGATCGGCGCCGAGCATCTGCGCATGCCGCCGCGGCATGGCTATTCCGAGCAGGAAGTGGCCGAGTTCCGCGAGGCGATCCTGCGGCAGAAGCGCGATGCCGGCCTCTATCAGGAGGAAGCGTCCCCCGTGGTCTTTCTCGGGCCGAAGCTCTTCCGGGCGCGCATCAGCTTCCCCTCGACGGTGCCGACCGGGACCTATCGGGCGGAGGTCTACCTGCTGCGCGACGAGCAGGTGATCAGCGCGCAGGCGACGCCGCTTTTCATCAAGAAGTCGGGCGCCGAGCAGGTGCTCTATGACTTCGCCCATCAGCAACCGGTCTATTACGGGCTGGCGGCGGTGGCACTGGCGATGTTCGCGGGTTGGTTCGCGGCCGCCGTTTTCCGCAAGGCGTGAGCGCGCGGCGTTCGCCTGCGGCAGACGCCGTGCTGCCATGCATTCCGGAAACACCCTAGGCACCAGTTGCGGCATTGGGCAGGATGCCCGGCGGCCGAGGGGCCGCGATCCGGACTTCGACAGCATGGGGACAGGACGATGACGGACAGGGACACGCTCGCGCAACTGGTCGACACGGTACGCCGCTATGTCCGCGAGCGACTCGTGCCGCTGGAAGCCGAGGTGGCCGAGACCGACCGCATTCCCGAACAGGTACGCCGGGAAATGGCGGAGATGGGGCTCTTCGGCATGTCCATTCCGGAAACTTATGGTGGCCTCGGCCTCGACATGCAGGCGGAGGTCGAGATCGTGCGCGAACTCGGCTGGGCATCGCCCGCCTTCCGCTCGCTGATCGGTACCAACAACGGGCTGGGAAGCCAGGGGCTGCTGATCGATGGCAGCGAGGAGCAGAAACGCGAGTGGCTGCCGCGCATCGCCTCCGGCGAACTGATCGCCTCCTTCTGCCTGACCGAACCCGAAGCCGGCTCGGACGCAGCCAGCCTCAAGACCCGCGCGGTCAGGGATGGCGAGGATTATGTCCTGAACGGGACCAAGCGCTTCATCACCAATGCACCGACCGCCGGCGTCTTCACCGTGATGGCGCGCACCGATCCGAACAACAAGGGCGCCGGGGGGATCAGCGCCTTCATCGTCGATGCGCGCACCCCCGGCATTTCGCTCGGCCGTCCGAACGTGAAGATGGGCCAGAAGGGCGCCCATATCTGCGACGTCATCTTCGAGGATGCGCGCGTGCCGGCCCGCAACATCATCGGCGGAAGGGAAGGACAGGGCTTCAAGACGGCGATGAAGGTGCTCGATCGCGGCCGGCTGCACATTTCGGCGCTGTGCTGCGGCACAGCCGAGCGGCTGATCCACGAAAGCGTCACCTTTGCGCTGGAGCGCCGGCAATTCGGCCAGCCGATCGGGGAGTTCCAGCTCATCCAGGCCATGCTGGCGGACAGCCGCACCGAAGCCTTCGCCGCGCTGGCCATGGTGCGCGAGACCGCGCGGCGCTTCGATGCCGGCGAGAAAATCGCCACCGATGCCGCCTGCTGCAAGTACTTCGCCTCGGAGATGGTCGGACGCGTCGCCGATCGGGCGGTGCAGATCCACGGCGGCTCCGGCTACATCGCCGACTATCCGGTGGAGCGGTTCTATCGTGACGTCCGCATCTTCCGGCTCTACGAGGGCACCAGCCAGATCCAGCAGATCGTCATCGGTCGCGCCATGCTGCGTGAAGCGCGCGGCGGCTGAGACGGGCGATGGCGGAGCCGGACGCGACGGCGCGGACCGAAGAGGAGAAGCTGCGCTCCGCCAACCGGCTGGCGCTGACGGTGCTGGGATTCTGCTTCTTCATGGGCTGCACCGGGCGCGGCCTCATGGAAGGCTTCGTGGTGTTCCTGCTGCCGCTCTCGGCGGAGTTCGGCGGCGACCGGGCGGCGATCACCACGATCTATTCCTTGGCCTTGCTGCTCTCCGGCCTCGCCTCGCCGCTCACCGGCCTGCTGTTCGATCGCCTCGGCCCGCGCCTGCTCTATGGCGTCGGCCTGTCCGGCATGGGGCTGGCCCTGCTGCTTGCCGGTTCGGCAACCGCGATCTGGCACCTCCAGCTTGCCATCGGCCTCGGCATCGGTTTCGGCCTCGCCGCGGTCGGCAACGTGCCGGGGACGGCACTCGTCAACCGCTGGTTCCTGACGCGCCAGTCCTTCTACTCGGCGCTGATCTTCTCCTCCTTCGGCGTCGGCGTCCTGCTCTTCGTCCCCTTCGCCGAACTGCTGATCCAGCATTTCGGCTGGCGCGACACCTACCGGCTCCTGGGCGGACTCACCCTGCTGCTGCTCGTGCCCACCCTGCTGCTGCCGTGGCGGCGCATCCGCGCCGGCCATCCGGCCTGGCGGCAGGAGGGCCAGAAACGCCATGCCGGCGCCGGGCTCTGGACGCCCGGCAAGGTGCTGCGCAGCCTGTCCTTCTGGGGGTTGTTCTGCGTCTTCTTCTTCACCTCCCAGGGCATGGTCTCGCTTTCGGTGCAGGCAGTCGCCTATCTCGTCGAAATCGGCTTCACGCCGTTGCAGGCCGCCTCGGCCTGGGGCCTCTCGGGCATCTTCATGCCGCTCGGCATGATCACCTTCGGCTGGCTCGACGGCGTGATCGGACGGCGCCTTTCCGTCCTGCTGAGCTATGCCACGACCGTTCTCGGCATCCTCTGCATGTGGCTGCTCGGCCACTTCCCCAATGTCTGGCTGCTCGGCGCCTTCGTCTTCCTCATGGGCTCCTCCCTCGGCTCGCGGGGACCGCTGGTTGCCGCGACGGCCATGCAGATCTTCCGTGGGCCGAACGCCGCTTCGATTTTCGGCTGCATCACGCTGGCCGGCGGCATCGGCAGCGCCCTGGGCTCGATCTGGGGCGGGCTGGTGCACGATCTGACCGGCGGCTACGAATGGGTGATGGTGCTGAGCTTCCTCTGCATGCTGGGCGGGCTGACGCCGTTCCTGACCATCCGGGCGCTCAGGGGGGAGAAGTGAGCGCCGCAGGCTGCTATCATCGTGGGCAGCCGGCAGGACGGGGAGCGGGAAGCCCATGCAGCAGATGATCCGTGCGGATATCGACGCGCTGGTCGCGGGCATTGCCGACGGGACCAGACTTGCCATTCCGGCGAACTATGCCGGGGTGGCGATGGCGGCGACCGCCGCCCTGATCCGACGCGGCGTCAGGGACCTGCATCTCGTTTGCGTGCCGACCAGCGGGCTGCAGGCGGACATGCTGATCGGCGCCGGAGCGGTCGCGAGCGTCGAATCCTCGGCCGTGACCCTGGACGAGTTCGGGACCGGCCCGCGCTTCGTCGAGGCGGTGCGGCGCGGCAGTATCCGACTGATGGATGCCACTTGTCCGGCGATCCATGCCGCCTTGCAGGCAGCGCAGAAGGGGCTGCCCTTCATGCCGCTGCGGGGCATCATCGGCAGCGACCTGCTCAACCACCGCAGCGACTGGAAGGTGATCGACAATCCCTTCGCCGAAGGCGAGCCCATCGTGCTGCTGCCCGCGATCGCGCCGGACGTGGCGCTGTTCCATGCGCCGCTCGCCGACCGCGAGGGCAATGTCTGGATCGGCCGCCGGCGCGAGCTGCTGACCATGGCGCAGGCATCTGCGCGCACGCTGGTCAGCGTCGAGCGCATCCAGGAGGAAAGCCTGCTCGATGACGAACGCTGGGCCGCAGGAACCCTGCCCGCGCTCTATGTCGAGGGGATCGCCGAGGTACGAAAGGGTGCCTGGCCGGTCGGATTGTGGGACAGCTACGGCGCCGATGGCCGGGTCCTCGCCGCCTACGCGCGGGCCGCACGCAGCGACGAGGGGTTTGCCGCCTTCATGACGGACTTTCTCGAAAGCGGGGCACCGGCAGAGGCGGCCGAATGACGCCCTGCAACGAACGCGAGCTGCTGATTTCGGTGATTGCCGGCCTGCTCGATGGCTGCCGGCACGTGGCGGTCGGCGCATCCTCTCCGGTGCCTGGTTCCGCCGCGCTGCTGGCGCGTCATCGCACGCACGGCAGACTGCGCGTCTCCATTCTCCGCTCGCTCCGCAACAACTTCTTCACCAATGGAGGCGTGGAGCTTTTTGACTGCGCCGCGCAGGGAAGGATCGACGCCTTCTTTCTCAGCGGCGGCCAGATCGACGGCGCCGGCAACATCAACCTTGTGGGCACCGGTGGCTACCCGCAAAGCGAGGTGCGCTGGTCCGGCTCGTTCGGCTCGGCCTATCTTTATTTCCTCGTGCCACGCGTGATCCTGTTCCGGGAGGAGCATACAAGGCGCGTTCTGGTCGACAAGGTAGACTTCATCAGCGCCCCGGGCACGAGCCCGCCCAACGTCCCGCGCCGGGGCGGCCCCTATGCCCTGGTGACGAATCTCGCGCTGTTCGAATTCGACCGCGCGCGCGGACGCTTCGCGCTGCGTTCGATCCATCCGGGGCACGGTCTCGAGGAAGTTCTCGACAATACAGGTTTCGCCTTCGACCGGCCGGAGCAGGTGCCGCCCACGCCGGTTCCGGACGAGGCGACGCTTGCGCTGCTGCGCGGGCCGATCCGCGAGGAGATCGCCGAGACCTATCCCGAATTCGCGGCCCGCGCCTTCGCCGCCTGATCACGCCGCCGCCGACTTGCCAAAGGTCGCGGCGCTCACCATCATCCCGCCAGACTTGGAACCGAGGAAAGCAAGAGACATGGAGAAGTTCGGAGCGTCCCAGCCCCTGCGCCGGATCGAGGACCGCCGCTTCATCACCGGCACCGGCCGCTATACCGACGATATCACGCGCCCGGGTCAGGCCCACGCCTTCATCCTCCGTTCGCCGCATGCCCATGCCCGGATCAAAGGCATCGACACGGAAGCCGCCCGCGCCATGCCTGGCGTGCTCGCCATCTTCACCGCCGCCGACCTCGATGCGGACGGCATCCCGCCGCTTCCCTGCATCATCCCGCTCAAGAACCGCGATGGTTCGGGGCGGGCCGATCCGCCGCGCCCGGCGCTAGCCGGCGACAAGGTGCGCCATGTCGGCGACCAGGTGGCGATGATCGTGGCTGAAAGCATGGCCGCGGCGCGCGACGCCGCGGAGGCGGTGATCGTCGATTACGAGGAACTGCCGCCGGCCACCGACATGCGCCGCGCGCTTTCCCCCGAGGCGCCGCTGATCCACGAGGCGGCACCCGGCAATCTTTGCTTCGACTGGCAGAACAGCGACCCAGCGGCGGCAGAGGCCGCCTTTGCCGGCGCGCATCAGGTGGTCGCGCTGGAGGTCGTCAACAACCGTGTCGTCGTGGCCTCGATGGAGACCCGGGCCGCCCTGGCAGAATACGATCCTGCGACGGAGCGGCTGACACTTCACACCAATACCCAGGGCGTGCATCTGCTCAAGCGCCTGCTCGCCGAGGCGATCTTCAAAGTCCCGCCGGAGAAAGTCCGCGTCGTGACGCCGGACGTCGGCGGGGGCTTCGGCATGAAGATCTATCTCTACCCCGAGCAGGTGCTGGCCTGTTATGCCGCACGCAAGCTTGGCCGGCCGGTTAAATGGACCAGCGAACGCGGCGATGCCTTCCTCTCCGACACCCAGGGACGGGACAACCTGACCAGAGGCGAACTGGCTCTCGACGATCAGGGCCGCTTCCTCGCGCTGCGCGTCAGCACCCTTGCCAATCTCGGCGGTTACGTCTCGACCTTCGCGCCCTTCATCCCGACCGTGGCGGGCACCAGAGTGCTCTCGGTGCAATACCGCATTCCAATCATCCATGCCGCGGTCAAGGGCGTGCTGACGAACACGGTGCCGGTCGACGCCTATCGCGGCGCCGGCCGGCCGGAAGCCAACTATCTGGTCGAGCGGCTGATCGAGGTGGCGGCGCGGCGGCTTGGCATTTCCGCCATCGAGTTGCGCCGGCGCAATTTCATCTCCGCCGATGCCTTCCCCTACCAGACGCCGACCGGTCTCAAATACGATTCCGGCGCCTTCGCCGAGAACCTGGACCGCGCGCTCAAGGCAGCCGATCATTCAGGGCTTGCGGCACGCAAGGCGGCGGCGAAGGCGCGGGGCCGGTTCCGCGGCCTCGGTATCGCCTGCTATCTCGAAGCGACCGCCGGCCCGACCGAGGAACGCGCCGAGATCCGTTTCGGTGAGGACGGACTGGTGCATGTGCTGGTCGGAACTCAGTCGAATGGCCAGGGCCACGAGACAGGCTATACCCAGCTCATCTCGCACCAGCTCGGCGTGCCGATAGAGCGCATCGTCATCCACCAGGGCGACAGCGATCTGATCAGGACGGGCGGCGGCACAGGCGGGGCCCGTTCGCTCTATGCCGAGGGCGGCGCGATTCTCGGCGCCTCCGAACAGGTGATCGAGAAGGGCCGGGTCATGGCCGGCCACCTGCTGGAAGCGGCGCCGGTGGATATCGAGTTTGGCTCCGGCCAGTTCCGCATCGCCGGCACGGACCGCATGATCGGCATTCTCGATGTGGCCGCCGCCGCGCGCGATCCCGCGCGCCGCCCGAAGGATTTGGATGGCGGCCTCGATTCCGACGCGAAGATCACCGCCCAGGGCACGTTTCCCAATGGCTGCCACGTCGCCGAGGTGGAGGTCGATCCCGAAACCGGCCGGGTCGCGGTGGTCGCCTACCATGTGGTGGACGATATGGGCCGTGTGATCAATCCGCTGATCGTCGAAGGACAGGTGCATGGCGGCGTCGGCCAGGGCATCGGCCAGGCACTCCTCGAGCGCACGCTCTATGACGCGGAAAGCGGCCAGCTCCTCACCGGATCCTTCATGGATTACACGCTGCCGCGCGCGGACGACCTGCCGAACATCGACTTCCAGCTCAACGAGGTGCCCTGCCAGACCAATCCGCTCGGCGTCAAGGGCGCGGGCGAGGCCGGCTCGGTCGGGGCGCCGCAGGCAGTCATCAACGCGATCTGCGATGCGCTCGCCCCGCTCGGCATCGAGCATATCGACATGCCAGCCACGCCGGAGAGGGTCTGGCGGGCAATCCAGGAGAAGGCTACGTGACCATGACTTCCGCCAGATCACGGCTGTTCCAGCCCCTCACCATTCGCGGCCTCACGCTTCGCAATCGCGTTGTCATCTCGCCGATGTGCCAGTATTCGGCGAAGGATGGCATGGCAGACGCATGGCACCTGGTGCATCTCGGCCAGTTCGCCATCGCCGGTGCCGGGCTCGTCTTCAGCGAAGCGGCTGCCGTCGAGGCGCGCGGGCGCATCACTCACGGCGATCTTGGCATCTGGTCCGACGCCCATGCCGCCGCGTTGAAGCCGGTCGCCGCCTTTATATCCGCGCAAGGCGCGGCGCCTGGCATCCAGATCGCCCATGCCGGACGCAAGGCGAGCATGCAGCGCCCCTGGCACGGCAACGGCCCGATGAACGATGCCGACATCGCGCGTGGCGAGCGTCCCTGGCAGGTGGTGGCGGCCTCCTCCGTACCGGTGGCCGAAGGCTGGCTCATGCCGCATGAACTGCGCCTCGACGAGATCGCCGCCATCCAGCAGGCTTTCGCCGACGCGGCGAAGCGCGCCGACGCGGCCGGCTTCGAGGTGCTGGAACTGCATGGTGCGCACGGCTATCTGACCCATACCTTCCTGTCGCCGCTCTCGAACAGGCGCAACGACGCCTATGGCGGCGAGCGTGCCGGCCGCATGCGCTTCGCCCTGGAGACCGCGCAAGCCGTGCGCGCCGCCTGGCCGGAACGCAAGCCGCTCTTCTTCCGCATCTCGTCGGTCGATGGCATCGAAGGTGGTTGGGAGATCGAGGATTCGCTGGCACTGGCAGGTGAACTGAAGGCGCGCGGCGTCGATGTCATCGACTGTTCCTCCGGCGGCATCGGCGGTCCGGCGACCGCGGCCGGCGTGCCGCGCGGTCCGGGCTTCCAGCTTCCCTATGCGGAACGCCTGCGCCGCGATGCCGGCGTGATGACGCAGGCGGTCGGACTGATCCTGACCCCGGAACAGGCGGAGGCCGCCCTCGCCGCGGGCCAGGCGGATCTGGTCGCCATCGCCCGCGAGGCGCTGTTCGATCCGCACTGGGTAGGCCGGGCCGCGCTCGCGCTCGAGGAAGAGGAGACCGCCTGGGGCCTCTGGCCGAAACAGTATGGCTGGTGGCTCGAGCGCCGGGCCAAGGCCCTGCCCCGCCGGTCCGCCTGAACCAGGCTCAGTTCACCTGCCGCATGCGCGCGCCCCAATAGCGGGCGCGAACTGCCTTCTTGTCCGGCTTGCCGAGTGCCGTCACCGGAATCGTCTCCGCGAAATCCACGGATTTCGGCGCATGGACCGGCCCCTTTCGTTCGCGCACCAGACGGATCAGTTCATCCTCCGTGACGCTGGCGCCGGGCTTGCGCACGATGACTGCCTTGACCGCCTCGCCCCATTTCTCGTCCGGCACGCCGATCACCGCCGCCATCGCCACGGCGGGATGCGCGGTCAGCACGTCCTCGACCTCGCGCGGAAAGACGTTGAAGCCGCCGGAGACGATCATGTCCTTGAGCCGGTCGACGATGTAATAGAAGTCGTCGGCGTCGCAATAGGCCATGTCGCCGGTATGCAGCCAGCCATGGCGGAACGCCTTTTCTGTCTCCTCCGGCCGCTTCCAGTAACCTTCCATCACCAGCGGGCCGCGGACGCAGATCTCACCCACCTCGCCCTGCGGGCATTCGCGGCCATTCTCGTCCAGGATCGCCACCTGGATGCCCGCGAGCGGCGAGCCGCAGGAGGCCAGCCGTTCCGCCCGGTCGGGATCGTGATCGGCGATGCGCAGCGCCGTCACCGTGTTCGGGGCCTCCGACTGGGCATAAAGCTGCATGAAGACCGGTCCGAAAACACCGATCGCCTCGCGCAGGCGCGCCGGGCTCATGGGCGCGGCGCCATAGATGACAAGCTGCAGCGACGACAGGTCGGTTTGCCGCGTCGAGGGATGGTCGAGCAGGACATAGATCATCGTCGGCACCAGGAAGGTCGCCGTCACCCGGTGACGCGCCACCGCGTCGAGGAAAGCCGCGGGCTCGAAACCCTCCTGCAGAATGACGGTGCTGCCGCGCAGCATGGTCGGCACCATCATCGCGCCGACCGCGTGCGTAATGGGCGTCGCGGCAAGCAGACGCACCTCGCGCGGCCATTCCCACTCGGCTAGCGTCATCATGGCATTCATGACCATGGACCGATGGAGGTGCAGCACGCCCTTTGGCCGGCCGGTTGTGCCGCCCGTATAGACGAGGAGCGCATGATCGTCCTCGCGCGCGGCGACCCGCAGCGGTTTTGGCGCGTAACCTGCCGCGAGGGCGAACAGGTCCGTCACCCCTGCGGCCGGTCCGTGGGCGAGAATGTGGGCGAGGCCAGGCGCGCCGGCGGCGATCTCGACCGCACGAGGCGCGAAGCCGCGTTCGTCAACGACAAGGGCGCGCGCCTCGCTGTCATGGGCAATGAAGGCATGATCCTCGACCGAGCCCAGCGGGTGCAAGGGCGTATAGCGCAGGCCCAGCATGTAGCAGGCGCACTGCACCATGAATGCCTCCGGCCGGTTGGCCGAAAGCTGGACGAGGCCTTCGCCGCGTCGCAGGCCAAGCGATTCAAGCGCCTGAATGAGTTGCGAGAGCGTCCGGGCAAAGTCCCTGTAAGTGATCTGCCGTCCGCCATGGACCAGCAGCACGCGATCCGGGAAGCGCCGGGTCGCATGCAGCAGGAGATCACCCATGGAGCAGCCGCGATAGAGATCCTGGTCCATTGCCGCCTCCCGGATGACGAACCCCGTTATCCCTCCGCCGGCGCGGCGCCGTGCGCGCGCGCCGTGCGCGCGTGCAGGGCGCGCAGCAGATCAAGCTCCTCCGAACGCGGCGGCTCTGTCACTTCGGGCCGGTCCGCCACGCGCAGTTTCCATCCGGTCGCCGCGCGCGCCTGGTCCGCGGTGACGCCCGGATGCAGGCTGGTCATGACCAGTTCCTTGCTTTCCGGGTCTGGCCTGAGGATGCCGAGATCGGTGACGATGACCTGCGGCCCGCGGCCGCGCGCGCCGCTTTTGGCCCGCGAATCGCCTCCCGTGAGATGGCCGGCCGAGGTGATGAAGTCGAGGCGTTCCACGAAGGCACGCGGGTTCTGGCGCAGGATGATGAATACCTCGCCGGCGGCGGCGGCAATTTCGGGCGCGCCCCCGGCGCCGGGAAGACGCGTCTTCGGCCGGTCATAGGGTCCGATGACCGTCGTGTTGATGTTGGCATAGCGGTCGATCTGCGCCGCGCCCAGGAAACCGATATCGACCCGTCCGCCCTGCAGCCAGTAGCGGAAGATCTCCGGCACGGCGACCACCGTATCGGCGGTCTCCGCCAGTTCGCCATCCCCGATCGATAGCGGCAGCACGTCCGGCTTGGCGCCGATGGTGCCGCTCTCATAGATCAGGACCAGCTCCGGCGCGTGACTGAGGCGGGCAAGGTTGGCGACGGCGGAGGGAAGGCCGATGCCGACGAAACAGACCTGCCCGTTACGCAGCAGCCGCGCCGCGGCGACCGTCATGATCTCGTTCAGGGTATAGCCGGCTCCGCTCATGATGCTGCTCCCGCTTCCGCCAGTCCGATGCTTCGCCGGAACCCGGCGAAATCGCGGGTTCCCAGCACATGTTTCTCCATCCAGTCCGCGAAGTTCCGGCGGTCACGGGATATGCCGTCCCAGGCTTTGCAGAAAGCGTTGTCCCGGTCGTAGTAGCCATGCGTGTAGGAGGGATGCGCTCCGCCGGGAACCACCGCCACCGCGCTCACCGCCCAGTGCGGGAGGATACAGGCATTGGGCGTGGCATCGAAACGCTCGACCACCTCTTCCACCGTGACGACCGCCCGCCGCGCCGCCAGGACCGCTTCCTTCTGGATGCCGACGATCCCCCAGATCAGCACGTTGCCCCTGACATCCGCCTGCTGGGCATGAATGACCGTGACATCGGGATTGATCGCCGGAGTGGCGGCCAGCACTTCGCCGGTGAAGGGGCAGCTCACCGTCCGAATGCGATCGTTCCATTTCGGCAGGTCGGAACCGACATAGCCACGCAGGACGGCAAAAGGCAGGCCCGAAGCCCCGGCCTGGTAGCGCGCGGCCATGTCGGCATGGCTGTGTTCCTCGACGGCAAGCGGCGCCGGATGTCCGTTTTCGACCGCGTCGCGGAAACGGTGCAGCGAGCCGACGCCCGGATTGCCGCCCCAGGAGAAAACCAGCCGGTTCGCCAGCCCCATGCCGATCATCTGGTCGTAGATGATATCCGGCGTCATCCGGACCAGGGTCAGGTTCCGCCGCCCCTGGCGAATCACTTCGTGCCCGGCGGCGAAAGGAATGAGATGGGTGAAACCCTCCATCGCCACCACATCGCCGTCGCGGACATTCTCCGCAATGGCCTCACGCAGGCTCATGATTGCCGCCATTCCCAATCCTCCCCCGCGAACACCGGACGAAACCTGCTCTGGCATACAGAGAACGGGAACGTATATACCATCCGCAGGGTAAGTTTGGTCCAGGCTCGACATGCGCTATCAGATCATTCCTGTCACGCCATTCCAGCAGAACTGCACGATTCTCTGGTCGGACACGCCCGCGGGACGGATCGGCGCGGTCGCGGACCCGGGCGGCGACCTCGACCGGGTTCTGGATTTCGTCGCGCGCAACGGGATCCGGCTGGAGAGGATTCTCGTGACCCACGGCCATCTCGACCATGCGGGCGGCGTCGCCGAACTGGCGGAACGGCTCGGCCTGCCAGTCGAGGGACCGCATGTCGACGACACGTTCTGGATCGAACGCATGGCCGATTCGGCCCGCGCCTACGGCTTTCCGCCGGCGCGCGCCTTCACGCCCGACCGCTGGCTGCGGCAGGGCGATCAGGTCTCGCTCGGCCCGCTCACGCTCGACGTGCTGCACTGTCCCGGCCACACCCCGGGCCATGTCGTCTTTTATCATGCCGCCTCGAGGCTCGCGCTGGTGGGCGATGTGCTCTTTCGCGGCTCGATCGGCCGCACGGACTTCCCGCGCGGCAATTTCGAACAGCTCATCCAGTCGATCACGCAGCGGCTCTGGCCACTCGGCGATGACACGACCTTCATTCCCGGCCACGGCCCGGTCTCGACCTTCGGCTGGGAGCGCAAGACCAACCCCTTCGTCTGCGATCTCGCGCTGTCGACGCGCTAGGGCCTCCCGCGTTCGTAGATGGCGCGCGCACCCGCGTCCTCTGCCATGCGCCGGAAGCCCGCGCGCTCGAACGTGCCGGGCAAGCCGGTCCAGGCGAAGGTGCCGGGAAAATCGCCATCGCGGGGCAGGACCGGATAGCCCTCGATGGCGCTGGCGCCGGCCCGGAATGCCGCCTCGGTCGCGGCGGCGAGAAGAAGCCCGGAGAGACCGCGCTTGCGGTGGGCACGATCGATGAAGAAGCAGTTGACCGACCAGGGCGCGGGCCGGGCACGGCGCAGCTTGCGGCTGTTTGCGATGCGCGGAAAGTCCTCGCGCGGCCCGAACGAGCACCAGCCGACCGGCGCGCCGTCCCTGAATGCGAGGATCGCCCGGCAAGCGCCCTGCTCCACCAGCCGTTGCAGCGCCCGCCGGTTGCCTTCGCCCTTGGCCGCTTCCCAGGCCTTGCCGCCCCGTGGCAGGCGCCACCACATGCACCAGCAGCCGCCGCAGGCGCCGTTCGATCCGAACAGCCGCTCGACCAGCGGCCAGTCGCCAGGCCGCAGGGCTCGCAGCTTGTAACCGCCCGCCGTCCCGTCCCTTGCGCTCCGTACTGCCATCTGCCGCTCCTACTGGCCGGGCCCCTGCGGTGCGTCATGGACTTCCGCGAACAGGAAGCCATAAGGCGGCAGGACCGCCCGCTCCTCCTCCAGCCGGCCGGTTCCGCCTTCGTCGAGGGCACCGAGCGTAAACCCCTCCAGCGCCAGTTCGCGCTCGCTCCCGGCCAGCTCGAAGGCGCAGAAGATGCGCCGGCCAGCATCCATGCGAACGAAGGATACCAGTCCCGGCTCCGCCCGTATCCAGCCGATATCGCCGACGATGAGCGGCGTGTGCCGGCGGCGCCAGGCGAGGAGTCTGCGCGTGAAGTTCAGTACCGAGGCGGGGTCTGCTTCCTGCGCGCCGACGCTGCGCAGAAGATGCTCGTTGGGCACGGGGAGCCAGCCATCGACGGATGAAAATCCGGCATGCCGGTCGGAATCGTCCCAGGGCATCGGCGTCCGGCAGCCATCCCGCCCGGGGAAGTCGGGAAAAAAGTTGAGGCCGTAGGGATCCTTGATCTGCTCATAGGGCACGTCCGCCTCGGGCAGGCCCAACTCCTCGCCCTGATAAATGAACACCGTGCCGCGGAGTGCGCAGAGCAGGGCAATCAGGACCTTGGCGAAATCCGCCGGCGCGTCCCGGCCGCCCCAGCGGGTGAGAACCCGGGCCACATCGTGATTGCTGAAGGCCCAGGCCGGCCAGCCATGGCGGCTGCCATTGTGGAATGCCTCGAACGCCTTGGGAAAGATCCGCGTGTCCAGTTCGGGGCCGAGCAGCGCGAAAGAGTAGGCGGTGTGCAGCGGCGCGCGCGGGCCGGCATATTCCTCCATTACCTTCAGGCTGTTGTCGTCGGCGATCTCGGCCAGCAGCACGACTTCGCCGAAGCTGTCGGTGAGCTGGCGCAGTCGCCGCAGGAAGTGCACCGTCTCCGGCTGCGACTTGTCGTGCACGTGATACTGCCGGTTATAGGGGTTGCTCGACTTCACGCCATCGGTCGGCGGCGCGCCGGGAGGGCGCGGCGGGTTGGGGCGCAGGGCCGGATCGTGCATCAGGTAGTTGCAGGCATCGAGCCGGAATCCATCGACCCCCCGTTCGAGCCAGAAGCGGCATTCATCGAGCAGTGCTTCCTGCACCGCCATGTTGTGCAGGTTGAGGTCGGGCTGGCAGGGAAGGAAGTTGTGGAAGTAGTACTGCTCGCGCCGCGGCTCCCAGGTCCACGCCGGGCCGCCGAACATGGAGAGCCAGTTGTTGGGCGGCGTCCCATCGGGCTTCGGATCGGCCCAGACATACCAGTCGGCCCGGTCGTTCTCCCGCGAGCGGCGCGACTCCTGGAACCAGCGATGGCGCCGGGACGTGTGGCTCAGCACCATGTCGATGATGACCCTGAGCCCGAGTTCGTGCGCGCGCGCCAGCAGACGGTCGAAATCGTCCAGGCTGCCAAACACCGGATCGACCTGACGGTAATCCTCGATATCGTAGCCGAAATCCTCCATCGGCGACTTGAAGAAGGGCGAAATCCACACACCGTCGACGCCGAGGCTCGCCACATGCGGCAGCCGCTCGATGATCCCGGGCAGATCGCCGATGCCATCGCCGTTGCTGTCCTGGAAGCTGCGCGGATAGATCTGGTAGATAACGGCGCCTCGCCACCATTGCATCGCGCCTGACCTCCTTTCGGCCGGAGTGGTCAACGAGGCTAGCCCAATGAAAAAGCCGATGACCAGTACCGATCTCGCGGTCGCGTCATCGGAAAAGATGTCCCGCAACGGGATTCTCTGCTGTCCGTCCTGCCTCTGATCAATGACTTAGAGCCCGATAGGTAGATGTTCAAAGAGTTCAAGGGTGGACAGGTTTTTTTTGCGGCGCCAATATGCTTCGATCTAATCCATAGCGGCGATTTCGTCGCGACTTCCACAGCGGAGGCCAAGGCCGTGATGAACGGAACAGCCGAAACGTCCTGTGGCGGCGACAATCCTGCCCCATTCGAGCGCGTCAGCGTTTTTGGCGGTGGCGCCTGGGGCAGCGCATTGGCGATCGTTTCCGACTCGGCCGGACGACGCACCAGGCTCTGGGTGCGCGAACCGGATGTCGTCGAGCAGGTCAGGCAGAACAGGATGAACCGCTTCCTGCCGCAGCGGTCCATTCCGGAATCGATCGAGGTTCTCGGCGATCTCGAAGCGGCAGCCAGGGATGCCGATCTGGCGATTCTGGTCATCCCCTCGCAGTTCCTGCGCGCCCAGGCACGCCAGATCGGAAAGCTGCTGGCAAAGAATGTGCCCGTGGTGATCTGCAGCAAGGGCATTGAGACCGGCAGCGGCAAGCTGATGACGCAAGTCGTCGCCGAGGAAATGCCGGGGCGTCCGCAAGCGGTGCTCTCTGGACCGAGTTTCGCCGAGGAAGTGGCGCTCGGCCAGCCGACCGCCGTGACGATCGCCACCGAGGATGCCGGGGAACTCGACGGACGGCTGCCGGACAACCTCGCCGGCCGCCTTGCCATGACGCTCGGCACGCGCAACTTCCGCCCCTATCTCTCTGACGATCCCGTGGGCGCGGAGGTTGGCGGCGCGGTCAAGAACGTGCTCGCCATCGCCTGCGGCATCGCCGCCGGCCATGGTCTGGGCTCCAACCCGCGCGCGGCACTCATCACGCGCGGCCTGGCAGAGATCAAGCGGCTCTCCGAGGCCCTGGGCGGTCGGCGCGAAACGGTGACCGGCCTGTCGGGCATCGGCGACCTGACACTCACCTGTTCGAGCGAGCAGTCGCGCAATTTTTCCTTCGGCAAGGCGCTTGCCTCCGGCCTCACGCCGGCGCAGGCGCTGGAGGGCAAGTCCGCCGTGGTCGAAGGCGCGGTCAATGCCCGTGCCGTCACCGAGCTTGCCCGGCGCCTTGGCGTCGAGATGCCGATCTGCGCGGCGGTGGATGCCATCCTGCATCGGGGTCTCGCCATCGACGAGGCGATCGAGCAGCTTCTGACGCGGCCGATCCGCGCCGAATCCCGCGATTTGGAGCCGGTGCTGCACCTGCCGCACCCGGAGATGGAGGCCGCCGCGGATACGGGAGCGGTGGCATGAACGGCAACGACCTCGTACTCGCGACCGACCTGGACGGTACTTTCCTTGGCGGCCCCGTCGAGGCGCGGCGCGCGCTCTATACCTCGCTCCGCCGGCGGAGAGAAGCCACGGTCGTCTTCGTCACCGGCCGCGATCTCGACTTCATTCGCGAGCTGCTGGCCGATCCGGAGATGCCTCGACCCCGCTACGTCATTGGCGATGTCGGAACCACGGTGGTGCGGGGCGAGGATTTCCGGCCCGTCGCCGAAGTCCAGGACGCCATCGCCGAAGCCTGGGGTGATGCCAACGTCAGAGTTATGGCGCTGCTGAGGGGCGAGCCGGGGCTCGAACTTCAGCCGACCGCGTTCCGGCACCGCGTCAGCTATTACTACGATCCGGCACGACTACGCCCGCAGACACTGCGCCTGATAGAGGATGCGGGCTTCGAATGGCTGCTCTCGGCCGACCGCTTTCTCGATGTGCTGCCGCGCGGCATCGCCAAGGGACCGACGCTGCTCCGGCTTATCGAGGCGGCCTCGCTCGATGCCGACCGCGTGCTGGTGGCCGGCGACACGCTCAATGACCTTTCGCTGTTCGAGACGCGGCTGAAAGGCGTGGCGGTCGGCAACTCGGAACCGAAACTGCTCGATGCCATAGCCGGATTCGACTGGATCTATCGGAGCGCATTGCCCGGCGCCGCCGGCATTGCCGATGCGCTCGCCCATTTTGGAATGCAGGGGGAAGCACAAGATGCAGAAGTCATCGCTGATCATCGTCTATCATCGTCAGCCCTATGAGGAGGTGATCGAGGACGGCAAGGTCCATTACCGCGAGAACAAGAGCCCAAACGGAATCGTGCCGACGCTCAAGGGATTCTTCGGCCGGGTCGACAAGGGCAGCGGAGCCTGGGTCGCCTGGAAACAGGTTGCTTCGCGCCAGCAGGCGAAGTTCGAACGGGTGATAAGAATCGAGGACAGCTATGGCACCTACAGCGTCTCGCGGCTTCCACTGACGCCCGAGCAGGTCCGCAGCTTCTACCACGTCACCTCGAAGGAAGCCCTCTGGCCGATCCTGCATTCGTTCCCCTGGCTGTTCCGGTACGACGACGTTGACTGGAAGACCTTTCGCGAGGTCAACGCGCTGTTCGCCGAGGCGGCCGCGGCGCAGGCGGAGGAAGGTGCCCTGGTCTGGGTGCATGATTACAATCTGTGGCTGGTTCCGAAATACCTGCGCCAGCTCCGCCCCGACCTTCGCATCGCCTTCTTCCATCACACGCCTTTTCCGGCGCCGGACGTTTTCAACATCCTGCCATGGCGCGAGGAGATCACCGACAGCCTGCTCGACTGCGACCTGGTGGGCTTCCACATTCCGCGCTATGCCCGCAACTTCGCCGACGTGGCGCGCGTCCTTCGCGGCGCCGAGGTGAGCGCGCAGACCCAGGTCGAAGCCGGGATGTCGCCGGTGGGCCTCGCGCTCTCCGAGCCGGTAACGCCGACCCGCCTGCGCCACAATGGTCGCGATGTCGCCATCGACGCCTTTCCCGTCGGTGCCAACCCACCTGTCATCGCCGAACTGCTCGAGCAGGAGCCCAGCCGAAAGCTGCAGGCCAGCCTGATGGAGGAACTGGGCGATCAGCGGCTGCTTATCGCCGTCGGCAGGACCGACTACACGAAGGGAATGCGCGAGACCCTGCTCGCTTTCGAGCGCCTCCTGGAGCGCCGCAGCGAACTGCATGGCCGCATTAAGCTTATGGTCACGTCAGTGCGCGCCGCGAGCTCGATGCGGGTCTATCGCGACATGCAGCGCGAGGTCGAGGCACTGGTCGGTCGGATCAACGGCCGCTTCTCCACCCTGCGCTGGACGCCGATCCTTCTCTTCACCAACTCGGTGCCCTTCGACCGCCTGATTGCCTACTACCGGATGGCCGATATCTGCGTCACCGTTCCGCTGCGCGACGGCCTGAACCTGGTGGCAAAGGAGTACGTAGCCGCGAAGAAAGGCATGCCCGGCACCCTGGTCCTGTCGGAATTCGCCGGCTGCGCCGTGGAACTGCCGCAAGCGGTGCTGACCAATCCCTACTCGGCCCGGGCGATGGATGCCGCGCTCGACCAGGCGCTGGACATGACGGAGGAGGAGGCAAGGGCACGCATTTCGGCGATGTACGAGACTGTCCGGCACTACGACGTCGCACGCTGGGCGGAACATACCTTCGAACGCTTCGGCGAGATCGGTGGCGGTCGCGGCAAGGCGCTGCCCTCCGCGGCGGCGTGAGCGCCCGCGCATCTGCCGGGCGAATGCGGGAGGAACGGCGATGAAATGGATGCCGCGCGTCATCGGCGCAATCCTGGTTTTGTTTTCCGCGCTGGCAATGGTGCGGCCGGCGGCCTCCGAACAGGTGGAGATCGCCATTTCCTGCGGCGCGGTCGGCGTCGAGTTGCAGCTCTGCAGCGACGCGGTCCGCGCCTGGGAACAGGCGAGCGGACACCGGGTCCGTATCGTCTCCACGCCCAATTCCTCGACCGAGCGCCTGGCGCTCTACCAGCAGGTTCTGGCCGCGGGCGCATCGGATATCGATGTGCTGCAGATCGACGTGATCTGGCCCGGAATACTCGCGCCACACCTTGTTGATCTCGCGCCACATGTGGGCGGCGCGGCGGAGCAGCACTTCCCGAACCTGATCGAGAACGACCGCATCGGCGGCAAGCTTCTCGCACTGCCCTGGTGGACCGATGCCGGCGTGCTCTACTACCGTCGCGACCTGCTCGAGAAACATGGTCTCGCAGCGCCAGCCACCTGGCAGGAGATGACCGAGGTGGCCCGCGCCGTCCAAGGCGCCGAGCGCGCGGCGGGCCATCGCGACCTCTGGGGCTTCGTTTTCCAGGGCCGAGCCTATGAGGGGCTCACCTGCAACATCCTTGAGTGGGTCGATTCACATGGCGGAGGCAGCTTTGTGGCCGATGACGGCAAGGTCACCATCGACAATGCGGCGGCGAGATCGGCTCTGGCGCTCGCCGCGTCCTGGATCGGCGACATTGCACCACGCGGCGTGCTCAATTACGACGAGGAAGCCGCGCGCGGCGTATTCCAGAGCGGCAATGCCGTCTTCATGCGCAACTGGCCTTATGCCTGGGCCCTGGCGCAGGGCGCCGACAGCCCGGTTCGTGGCAAGGTCGGCGTTCTCGCCTTGCCGCGAGGCACGGGCGAAAACGGCAAGACCTCGGGCACGCTCGGTGGCTGGCATCTGGCTGTCTCGCGCTATTCCCGTCATCCGAAGGAGGCGGCCAGCCTGGTGACGTTCCTGACCAGCCCGGCGCAGCAGAAGATCCGCGCTATTCGCGGCGCCTACAATCCCACCATACCCGCACTCTACGAGGACGCGGAAGTGCTGGCGGCGAACCCGTTCTTCGGCCAGCTTTTCGATTCATTCCAGAACGCGGTTGCCCGCCCATCCAGCGTGACGGGGGTGCATTACAACCGCGTCTCCAGCGCGATCTGGCGCGCCGGTCACGAGATCCTGTCCGGCAATGCGGCGGCGGACGCAAGGCTCGCCGCGCTCGCCGTGGAACTCAACCGCATTGGACGGCGCGGCCGCTGGTAGGTGGAGAGTGGCGGCAGCGGCACATGATTCACTGACGCGCGCGCGGGTGCGTACCGCGTGGCTGTTCCTGGCGCCGATGCTGTTGGTTCTGGCGATCGTTGCTTTATGGCCGCTCGCTCGCACTCTCCTGCTCAGCCTGACCGATGCCTCGCTTGGCAATGCCGGGGCCGCCCGCTTCGTCGGTTTCGAGAACTATCTGGTAAAGGAGGATGGCGTCTGGTACGGCCTGCTCGCCGATCCGCTCTGGTGGCTTGCGCTTCGCAATACCCTGACCTTTGCCTTCGTCTCGGTCGCCGCTGAAGTCGTCCTGGGGACCCTCATCGCCCTGATCCTGAACGCAAGGTTCCGGTTTCGCGGAATGATGCGTGCCGCCGTCCTGGTCCCGTGGGCGATCCCGACGGTGGTCTCGGCGAAGATGTGGGCCTGGATGCTGCACGACCAGTTCGGCATCGTGAACGATCTCCTGCTTCGCCTCGGCCTCATCGGCGCGCCGCTTGCCTGGCTGGCGAATGCCGATCTCGCCCTCTGGTCGGTGATTGCCGTCGATGTGTGGAAAACCACGCCTTTCGTCGCGTTGCTGGTCCTTGCGGCGCTTCAGATGCTGCCGGAGGACTGCTATGAGGCGGCCAGAGTGGACGGCATCCATCCAGTGAAGGTCTTCTTCTTCGTGACCCTGCCCCTGATCCGGCCGGCCCTGATCGTCGCGGTCATTTTCCGCTTCCTCGACGCGATGCGTGTTTTCGACCTCGTGTACGTGATGACAGGGAATGCCGACGCAACCCTCACCCTGTCGGTCCATGCGCGCCAGATTCTGGTCGACTTCCAGGATGCGGGTAGCGGTTCGGCCGCTTCGGTTCTGCTCTTCGTCGTGATCGCGTTGCTCAGCGTCCTCTGCCTGCTGGCGATGCGCGGCGAAGTCCTCGGGCGGCGCCAATGATGGCGCTGGCCAGGGCCGTGGCCTTCCGGCTGCTTGTGGCGGCCCTGCTCGCCTATCTGCTGTTCCCCTTCTATTACGCGGTCATCACCAGCATGAAGGGCGGCAGCGCGATCTTTTCAGTCGACTACTGGCCGAGTCAGATCGATTTTTCCAACTATGCGCGGATCTTCAGCGAGCAGCCCTTCGCCCTGAACATGCTGAATTCCGTTCTTGTCGCCTTTGCCGTCGTCGCGCTCTCGCTGCTGCTCGGTCTCACCGCCGCCTTCTCCCTCGGCCGCATCCGTTTCCGGGGCCGGAACGCGCTTCTCTTCGCCGTCCTCGCTGTCTCCATGTTCCCGCAAGTGGCCGTGCTCTCCGGCATGTTCGAGCTGGTGCGCGCCTTTGGCCTGTACAACAGCCTGCTGTCGCTGGTGTTCTCATACATGATCTTCACGCTGCCCTTTACCGTCTGGGTCCTGACCTCGTTCATGCGCGAGTTGCCGCACGAGATCGAGGAAGCGGCGATCATGGATGGCGCCGGCCCGTGGACCCTCGTCGTCCGCATCTTCCTGCCCCTGCTCTGGCCGGCCATGGTAACAACCGGATTGCTGGCCTTCATCGTCGCCTGGAACGAGTTCCTTTTTGCGCTCACCTTCATTCTCTCGAACGAACAGCGCACCGTGCCGGTTGCCATCGCGCTGATCACCGGCGGGAGCGAGTTCGAGCTGCCCTGGGGCGGCATCATGGCCGCGTCGGTCACCGTCACCCTGCCCTTGATCGTGCTTGTGCTGGTCTTCCAGCGACGGCTGGTGGCCGGGCTTACGGCCGGCGCCGTGAAGGGGTGACCCATGGCTGAAGTGAAGCTCGTCGGATTACGCAAGTCGTTCGGACGCACCGAGGTCATTCACGGCGTCGATCTGCGGATCGAGGATGGCGAGTTCGTCGTGTTCGTCGGCCCCTCCGGCTGCGGCAAGTCGACGCTGCTCCGCCTGATTTCCGGACTGGAGGAAGCGACCGCAGGCGAAATCTGGATCGGCGGGCGCGAGGTAAGCCAGGTGCCGCCTGCCCGTCGAGGGGTATCCATGGTCTTCCAGTCCTACGCCCTCTATCCGCACATGAACGTCTATCGCAACATCGCCTTCGGCCTGTCCCTTGCCGGTGCGAGCCGGGCGGACATGGAGGCGCGGGTGCGCGCCGTCGCCGAAAAGCTGCAGATCTCCGAACTGCTCGAGCGGCGGCCGCGCGAACTCTCCGGCGGCCAGCGCCAGCGTGTCGCCATCGCCCGCGCGATCGTGCGCGAGCCGCAGGTCTTTCTCTTCGACGAGCCGCTTTCCAACCTGGATGCCGGCCTGCGCGCCGATACGCGCGTGGAGATCGCGCGCATGCATGATGAACTCCAGGCAACGATGATTTACGTCACCCATGACCAGGTGGAGGCCATGACGCTCGCCGACCGCATGGTCCTGCTCAACGATGGCCGGGTCGAACAGATCGGCCCGCCCGCGGAACTCTACCGGCAGCCGCGCAACCTGTTCGTCGCCGGATTCCTCGGCTCGCCGCGCATGAACCTGCTCGAGGTTCAGAGAGGCGAAGGTGGCCTCTTGCTGCCGGGCGGCGGGGTAATCGCGCATCGCGGCGAGGTGCCGGGCGGGCGCCTGACCCTCGGCCTGCGCTCGGAGGACCTGCATCCGGCTTCCGGCGAAGGAGTGGTGCGGGGCGAAGTCACCCTGGTGGAGGAGCTTGGCGAGACGCGCCTTGTTCACCTGCGGATCGGCGATGGCCAGTCGGTCATTTTCCGGCATCGCGAACTGCCCGGTCCGCGGCCAGGCGAGCAGATCGCGCTCGATGCCGATCCGGACCGGGCGCTGCTCTTCGATGGCAATGGCGAAAGGCTCTAGACGGTCAGGCGGGCGCGCACCGCCGTCTCGTCCATCCCGTAGGCCTCGCCACGGAGCACCACTTCACCGCGATCCATCACGATAAAGGTATCGGCCAGTTCTCGGGCGAAGTCGAAATACTGTTCGACCAGAAGGATCGCCATGCCCATCTGGTCCCGGAGGTAGGCAATGGCGCGGCCGATATCCTTGATGATCGATGGCTGGATGCCCTCCGTGGGCTCGTCCAGGACCAGCAGGCGCGGGCGCATGACCAGGGCGCGCGCGATGGCAAGCTGCTGCTGCTGCCCTCCGGAGAGATCGCCGCCGCGCCGGCCCAGCATGTCCTTCAGCGCGGGAAAGAGCGCGAAAACCTCGTCGGGCAGGCGGCGCTCGCGGCGCGGCAGGACGGCGAACCCCGTTTCCAGGTTCTCTCGCACGCTGAGAAGCGGGAATATCTCTCTTCCCTGCGGGACCAGGGCAATGCCGAGGCCGGCGCGCTCGTGGGGACTGAGGCGGGAAATGTCCATTCCCTCGAAAAGGATGTGTCCGGCCGAAATTCCGCGTTGCCCGGCAATGGCGCGCAGCAGGCTGGTCTTGCCCACGCCGTTGCGCCCCAGGACGCAGGTGATGCGCGCCTCGACGACCTGGAGGCTCACGCCGCGCAGCGCCTGCGCCGCGCCGTAATGGAGATCGATGTCCCTGACCTCGAGCATGGCGGGAGACCCTATCGCCCCAGATAGACTTCAATGACGCGCGGATCGGCGCTGACATGTTCCAGCGATCCCTCGGCCAGCACCGAGCCTTCGTGCAGGACGCTCACCTTGACATCGAGTTCGCGGACGAAGGCCATGTCGTGCTCCACCACGATCACCGAGCGCGTATGGTTGATCTCGCGCAGCAGTTCCGCGGTCGCCGCCGTTTCGGCATCGGTCATTCCGGCAACCGGCTCGTCCACCAGCATCAGCTTCGGATCCTGCGCCAGAAGCATGCCGATTTCGAGCCACTGTTTCTGGCCATGCGACAGGTTCCCGGCGATCTCGGCGGCCAGCCCGCGCAGACGAACCATCTCCATGATCTCGTGGATGCGCTGGCGCTCCGCGCCACGCAGGGACGCGAGCAGAGTGGGCCAGACACGGCGTGGTCCCTTGAGCGCCAGAAGGAGATTGTCGAACACGCTGTGGCACTCGAAGACCGTGGGGCGCTGGAACTTCCGGCCGATACCCAGTTCGGCGATTTCGGCCTCGTCCAGGCGTGTCAGGTCCCGGGCACCCTCGAACAGGACTTCGCCGCGATCGGCGCGCGTCTTGCCGGTGATGACGTCCATCATCGTCGTCTTGCCGGCCCCGTTCGGTCCGATGATCGCCCGCATCTCCCCCGGTTCGATCACCAGGGAAAGGCCGTTCAGCGCCCGGAACCCGTCGAAAGTGACGGTGACGTCATTGAGATAGAGCAGCGCTCCGGTGAGGCTCATCGCACTACTCCGCCGCCTTGGGGATGGGGTCGGCAACGGCGGGACGCGGCCGCCTCGCTTTTCTGTCCAGAAGGCCCAGCATCCCGCGCGGCAGTGCGAGCGTCACGAAAATGAAGAGGCCGCCAAGTGCGAACAGCCACGCATCGGGCATTGCCGCCGTCAGATAAGTCTTGAGGTAGTTCACCAGTCCCGCGCCGATCAGCGGACCCACCAGCGTCCCGCGGCCGCCAAGCGCGACCCAGATCACCGCTTCGATGGAGTTGGCCGGAGAGAACTCGCCCGGATTGATGATGCCGACCTGTGGCACGTAGAGCGCGCCGGCGATGCCGGCCATGGCGGCGGAGATCGTGAAGACGAAGAGTTTGTAGCGCTGCACCTGATAGCCGAGGAAGCGGGCGCGCCCCTCCGAGTCGCGCAGCGCGACCAGTACCTTGCCCAAGCGCGAGCCGACGATGGCGGAAGCGAGCAGAAGGCCGAACGCCAGCGCCAGCGACGAGGCGGCGAGAAGGCCGGCCCGCGTCGTCGCCGCCTGCAGATTGAAGCCGAGCAGGTCCTTGAAGTCCGTGAGCCCGTTGTTTCCGCCAAATCCCATATCGTTGCGGAAGAAGGCGAGCATCAGCGCGAAGGTCATGGCCTGGGTGATGATCGAAAGATAGACACCGGTCACGCGGCTGCGGAAGGCGAACCAGCCGAGCGCGAATGCGAGCAGGCCTGGCGCGAGAACGACCATGAGCGCGGCGAACCAGAACTGATCGAACCCATGCCAGTACCAGGGCAGTTCCTTCCAGTTCAGGAAGACCATGAAGTCCGGCAGGACCGGATGCCCATAAACCCCGCGCGGCCCGATCTCGCGCATCAGATGCATCCCCATGGCATAGCCACCGAGCGCGAAGAAGGCGCCATGGCCGAGCGAGAGGATGCCGCAGTAACCCCAGACGAGATCGACCGACAGGGCGAGAAGGGCGAAGGTCAGATACTTGCCGATCAGCGCCACCATGTAGTCCGGCACATGCAGACCATGGCTTGCCGGCAGCATCAGGTTGAGCAGCGGCACGACCGTCCCGATAGCCAGCACGGCGATGAGCGCCAGCGCGACGCGCCGGTCAAGGCCGGCAAGGAAGAAACGCGCGATCATGCCTCGAACGCCCTTCCCTTCAGCGCGAAGAGCCCGCGCGGGCGTTTCTGGATGAAGAGGATGATGAAGACCAGGACCATGATCTTCCCCAGGACCGCGCCGGCATGCGGCTCGACCAACTTGTTGACGATGCCAAGCGTAAGCGCGCCGACGAGCGTACCCCAGAGATTGCCGACACCGCCGAAGACCACCACCATGAAGCTGTCGATGATGTAGCCCTGGCCGAGATTGGGACTGACATTGTCGATCTGGCTGAGCGCCACGCCGGCAATCCCGGCGATGCCCGAACCCAGCCCGAAGGTCAGTGCGTCCACCATCGGCGTGCGGATGCCCATGGA
>JAHCJQ010000209.1 GCA_026126215.1 Alphaproteobacteria bacterium | reverse complement strand
TTCCTTCGCCATTGCCGGCCGCGCGCGCGGCGGCCCGGCCAAGGTCGCCGTGCTGTCCAGCGCGCTGATGGGCACGATCAACGGCACTTCCGCCGGCAACGTGGCGGCGACCGGAACCTTCACCATCCCGCTGATGAAGAAGGTGGGCTATCCCGGGCGCAGCGCCGGCGCGATCGAGGCCGCGGCTTCCACCGGCGGGCAGATCATGCCGCCGGTCATGGGGGCCGGCGCCTTCATCATGGCCGAGATCACCGGCATTCCCTACACCGACCTGATGATCGCGGCCATCCTGCCGGCGGCGCTCTATTTCATCGCCGTCTATTTCATGGTCGACAACGAGGCCAAGCGCCTCGACATGCGCGGCCTGCCCGCCAGCGAACTGCCGCAGTTCGGCGAAATGGCAAAGCGCGCCTTCCTGTTCCTGCCGTTGGTGATCCTGATCGGCGGCCTTGTCTCGGGCTATTCCGTCATCCGCTCCGGCACCTATGCCATGATCAGCGCCATGGTGGTGAGCTGGCTCGTGCGCGAGACGCGCATGGGACCGAAGCAGGTGCTCGAGGCGCTGCATCTGGGCGCCAAGGGCACGATCCAGCTCATCGCGGTCTGCGCCTGCGCCGGCATCATCGTCGGCGTCATCGGCCTGACCGGCATCGGGCTGCGTTTCTCCTCGATGATCCTCGGCATCGCCGGACAGAGCCAGCTCATGGCGCTGTTCTTCGCCATGGCCATCGCCATCATCCTCGGCATGGGCATGCCGACGACTGCCGCCTACGCGGTTGCCGCTTCGGTGGTGGCGCCGGGCCTGATCAAGCTCGGCATCTCGCCGCTGATCGCCCACATGTTCGTTTTCTATTACGCGGTCATTTCCGCCATCACGCCGCCGGTGGCGCTTGCCGCCTATGCCGGCGCGGCGATCGCCGGCAGCGATCCGATGAAAACATCGGTCACCTCCTTCATGTATGGGCTCGCCGCCTTCATCGTGCCCTTCATGTTCTTCTATTCCCCGGCCCTGCTGATGCAGGGGGACTGGGGGCAGGTGCTGCATTATTCGGCGACTGCCTGCATCGGCGTCTACCTGCTGGCTGCCTCGCTGCAACGGTGGTATTTCGGCCCGACGAACCGGCCCATGCAGGCGGTACTCTTCGCCTGCTCGCTGTTGCTGATCTATGGCGGCCTGATCACCGACCTGGCGGGCCTCATTCCGGCCATGCTGCTGGCGATCTGGCAGTATTCCCGGCGCCGTGTGCGCTGAAGGCGCGACCGCAACCGCGTTGACAGGGCAGGGCGCGGCTCTATGATCCATCGCGCGGACGGGGCGACCCGGTCGCGACATACAGACGACCCCTGCGGGAGAGCCCGGCTCCCCGTTGGCGCCGGCGCCGAAGGAGCAACCGCCCCGGAAACTCTCAGGCCCAAGGACCGCAGGGCGATGGCACTCTGGAAAGCAGGCGCCCGGCCACGGCCAGGTGCCTCACCGAAGGAGTAAGTCGGGCCGGCGGCCGAGAGGGTGGCGCCGGGCGACGAAATCTCTCAGGTTCTTGCGACAGAGGGGGCCCTCCGACTGGAGCCCGCGCGGCTGTCCGGCCGGCGGCCGGTTCGACCCCCGTTGCAGGAGACGTGCCCGTGGCGACAGACACCAGAGCGACCCGGCAGACCCCACTGCACGATCTTCATGTCGCGCTCGGCGCGCGCATGGTTCCCTTCGCCGGCTACGACATGCCGGTGCAGTATCCGACCGGCATTCTGGCGGAGCATGTCCATACGAGAACCGCCGCCGGGCTGTTCGATGTCTCGCATATGGGTCAGGTCACGATTCGCGGCGCCGATCCGGCCGCCGCACTGGAACGGCTGGTGCCGGGCGACATCCAGGCGCTCGCGCCGGGCCAGATGCGCTACACCCAGTTCACCAGCGAACCGGGTGGCATCCTCGACGATCTGATGGTCACGCGGCGGCCGGACGATCTGTTCCTGGTGGTCAATGCGGGCTGCAAGGAGGCCGATGTCGCGCTGCTGCGCGGCGGCCTCCCCGATTGCGAGGTCGCCTATCACGAGGACCGGGCGCTGCTTGCGCTGCAAGGGCCGCAGGCGGCGCAGGTCATGGGCCGGCTCGGTGCCGCGGCGCTTTCGCTAAGCTTCCTGCAGGGCGGCCCGGCCCGGGTCGCCGGTTTCGACTGCTTCGTCACCCGCTCGGGCTATACCGGCGAGGACGGGTTCGAGATTTCCTTGGCCGCCGGCAGCGCCCGGGGGCTGGCGGAAATCCTGCTCGAACAGCCGGAAGTCAAGCCGATCGGGCTCGGCGCGCGCGATTCGCTCCGGCTCGAGGCCGGGCTCTGCCTCTATGGCCATGACATCGACACCACCACTTCGCCGATCGAGGCCGGACTTGGCTGGAGCATCTCGAAACGCCGGCGCGAGGAGGGCGGATTTCCCGGCCAGCAGGTCATCCGCCGGCAACTGGCCGAGGGCGTGACGCGGCGT
>JAHCJQ010000208.1 GCA_026126215.1 Alphaproteobacteria bacterium | reverse complement strand
CCCGGCTGCGGCCGCTGGCGAAGTCCTCCATGGCGCGGTCGCGCTCCGCGCCTTTCTGCCGGCCATGCACGAGACCGACGCCTTCCGCGCCGAACATTTCGGCAAGCTGGTGATGACGCGCCTCGGCGGCCGCAAGATCGACCGCTTCCGATTCCTCGACCAACGGGCAGACCCAGAAAACACGCGCGCCTTCCGCAAGTTTGCGCTGGATGGCCCTGGTCACCTCGTCCAGTCGTTCCAGTGCCAGGACGCGAGTGGTCACCGGACGCCGGCCGGGCGGCTTTTCGAGCAGCCGCGAGACTTCCATGTCGCCATAGGCGGTGAGCGCCAGGGTGCGCGGAATCGGTGTCGCGGTCATGGCCAGAACATCGACGCCCAGTCCCTTGGAGGTAAGCATAAGGCGCTGATGCACGCCGAAGCGATGCTGTTCGTCGATGACCGCAAAGGCCAGGTCGCGGAACGCGACATCCTGCTGGAAAAGCGCGTGTGTGCCGACTACGACGTCGATCCGTCCTGCCGAGAGGTCGGCAAGCAGTGCCTCCCGCGCCCGACCCTTGTCCCGGCCGGTCAGCAGGGCCAGCCGGATGCCGGCCATGCGGGCAAGCGGTTCCAGCCCCGCATGGTGCTGGCGTGCCAGGATTTCGGTGGGCGCCATGAGCGCGGCCTGGTGGCCGGCCTCGATGACGACCAGCATGGCGAGGAAGGCGACCAGTGTCTTGCCGCTGCCGACATCGCCCTGCAGCAAACGGAGCATGCGGTGCTCCGAAGCCAGGTCTTGCTCGATTTCCGCCAGCGCCTGGGTCTGCGCCGCCGTCGGCCGATAAGGCAGGGCGGCCAGCACGCGCGCGCGCAGCCGCCCGTCGCCGCGAATCGGCCGTCCCGACAGGCGCTTCGTGTGGGCGCGGACGAGGGCGAGGGCGAGCTGGTTGGCCAGCAGTTCGTCATAGGCAAGCCGGCGGCGCGGCGGCGTCATTGGGGCGATATCGGCCTCGTCCTGTGGTGCGTGCAGCCGGAGCAGGGCGGCGCGCCAGGCGGGCCAGCCCTCGCGTGCGAGCAGGGAGGGTTCGAGCCATTCGGGCAGGTCCGGGGCGATCTCGAGCGCCTGCGCGGCCGCGCGCGCCATGACCTTGGGCGAAAGGCCAGCGGTCAGCGGATAGACTGGCTCGACCACCAGGACCGAGTGCGCCTCCTCGAGCGTGGCGATGCGGTCCGGATGGGTCATCTGCGGCTGGCTGTTGTAATGCTCGACCCGTCCGCTCACGATGCGCAACTCGCCTTCCGGCAGGTTGGCGCGGAGCCAGTCTTCCTTGCCATTGAAGAAGACCAGGGCGAGGGTTCCGGTCTCATCTGAGCAGAGCACCCGGTAGGGCAGCCGCGGGGTGCGCGGCCGGACATGCCGCTCTATACGGACGGTGAGCGAGGCGACCACGCCGTCCGGTGCCGCAGCGATCTTCGGGGTGGGGCGGCGGTCGATCAGGCCAGCGGGCAGATGCCAGAACAGGTCGAGCAGCCGCCCGCCGCACGCCTTTTCCACCAGCTTGCCGAGCTTGCTTCCGACGCCCTTCAGGCTGGTGACGGAGCGGAAGGCCGGGTAGAGAATTTCGGGTCGCATGGGCGCATCTTAGCGAGGCATCATCGCAGGATGCGCGGATGAAATACGTGCAATGCGCCACTGTCGCCCGGGAGGCGGCTGACAGCGGGCGCGCCGCGCGCTATACCCGTTCCGAGCAAAATCGGGCGGTCGGGCGGATGGGTGAGGACAGCGAACTGGAACGGCGGCGCAGGCGCCTGATCTACCGCTCCTGCTATACGGGAATGAAGGAAACGGATCTGCTGCTTGGTGCCTTCGCCAAGGCGTTCCTGCCGGGCATGACCGAAGCGCAGCTCGATCGCTACGAAGCCTTGCTCGAGACCCAGTCGGACCCCGAAATCTACGCCTGGGCGACCGGTAAGAGCGAGGTTCCACCCGAGCATGACACGGACGTCATGAATCTCCTGAAGAACTTCAAGATCGTAACTTAAGCAATTGTTTGATATTGGAAAAATACTGAAATCGGCGAACCGTTGGCAGGTTGGCGGAGCGCCAGAGGGACATGATGCCCGGCTTGCCGCCGCCTTGGCCCTCGGCCATGAGCGTGGCCTGCTTCACGTCGCCCGGGACGACCAGCGAATGGCGGCCATGGCGCAGGCGCTGGCCTTCTTCGCGCCCGGCTTGCGCATCTTCCAGATGCCGGCCTGGGACTGCCTGCCCTACGACCGCGTCTCGCCGAACGCCGAGATCGCCAGCCGGCGGATGGACACGCTCTGCCGTCTCGGCATGGATGGGCTGGGGCGCGGCGATGTCCTGATCACTACCGTCAACGCACTGCTCCAGCGGGTGCCGGCGCGGGCGCTGGTGGCGGCCTCCTCGTTTCGGGCCAGGGTCGGTGATCATGTGGAGATCGAAGGTCTCACCGCGTACCTGGCGCGGAATGGCTACAGCCGGGTGGCCACCGTCATGGAGCCCGGCGAATATGCGGTGCGCGGG
>JAHCJQ010000207.1 GCA_026126215.1 Alphaproteobacteria bacterium | reverse complement strand
ATTGCCGCGCATGGCGAACTCGCGGAACTCCGCGAGGAAGCCTGTGACCCTCTCTTGCTGTTTGCTGATCGCGTCCTTCATGTGCTGTCCCCCGTCGGCGCGGCCCGATGCCGGATATGGACCAATCTCGATGCGTGGCCGCTGGTTGTCCAGATGATACTTACGCCTGTTCCGCAAGAGAAGCTGCCTGATGTCATCGACGCCTTCCGCATCGCCCAGGCTGGCCACGCGCTGGCCGCGCCCGCGCTGGCGCGCATTGCCGCCACCATGGCGCTCCTTGGCGCCGGGTCCGATCTGCCGGTGCACCGCCACCGGGCCCGGAACCTGGCGCGCGCCTTCGGTATTCCGCTGATCGACGCCGCGCCGTCCGATGGCTTCAGTTGGGATGGCCATGCCATTGCCTGCCAGTCGGAAGCCTCCGTCCTCATTCACGAAGTGGCGCACTGGCTCCTCGCGCCGCCGGAAAGGCGGCGGCTGGTTGATTTTGGTCTTGGCGCCGGACCGGAGACCGGGCGCCGGGCGGATGCGGACCGGGCAAGGGCAGTGGATGCCGCCACCGAACAGGAGGAGGAATCGCTCGCCTCCCTGCTTGGCATTCTCTGGGAGGCGGAGCTTGGCCAGCCGGCGATCCTCGCCTTCCTTGAACAGAACTGGCTGGAAGGCCATGGGCGATCCGGTACGGTCCGGCATTTCCAGCGCCATCTTGAACTGCTCGCAGGGCGTGGGCTGATCGACGGTGCAGCGCGACCGCTCGCGCCTTCCACCCTCGCCGGACATGCCGGCCGCTTTCCTGAGAGAGGATCCGTCGCATGCTGAAATCCGTTCTCGAACTGTCGCAGGAACTTGCCGCCGGCCGGACCACCTCGCGGGCGCTCACCGAGGCGATGCTGGCGCGCATCGACGATCCGAACGGCGAGGGGAGCCGTGTCTTCGTCAGGGTGGACCGGGAGGGCGCGCTCGCAGCCGCCGATCACTGGGACCGCATGCGCAAGCTCGGCCATGTGCCGGGGCTGATTGCCGGGCTGCCGGTCTCGGTCAAGGATCTTTTCGATATCCAGGGCCAGCCGACGCCGGCCGGCTCGACCTTCCTCGTGCACGAGAAGGCGGCGGCGGACGCGCCCGTGGTGGCACGGCTTCGCGCGGCGGGCGCCGTCCTCATCGGGCGAACCAACATGACCGAGTTCGCCTATTCCGGCCTCGGTCTCAATCCGCATTATGGCACGCCGGGCAACCCCTTCGATCGCGCGCGGGTGCCGGGCGGCTCCTCCTCGGGTGCCGGAGTTTCGGTCGCCGACGGGATGGCGGTGATCGGGCTCGGGACCGATACCGGCGGGTCGGTGCGTATTCCCGCCGCCTTCTGCGGCATCGTCGGCTTCAAGCCGACGGCGCGGCGCATCCCGCTTGCCGGCGGCGTGCCGCTCTCGACAACGCTCGATTCCTACGGCCCACTGGTTCCCACGATCGCCTGCGCCGCCATCGCCGACGCGATCCTGGCCGGAGAGGAGCCCTCGGTGCCGGAGGCGTTGCCGATTTCCGGCCTGCGGCTTGGCGTGATCACCAACTTCGTCACCGAAGCCCTGGACCAGACGGTGGCGCGGGCCTACGAACGGGCGCTTGGGCGGCTCTCGCGCCAGGGCGCAAGGCTCGTCGATTTGCGCCTCGATGCGTTGGAAGAGATTCCGAAAGCGAACCGGACGGGTGGGTTCGCGTCCTCGGAAGCCTATGCCTGGCACCGGCCCCATCTGGAAACGCAAAAGGACGCCTACGATCCCCAGGTGCGCTCGCGCATCCTGATGGGGGCGGGGATGGGCGCTGCCGATTATGTCGACCTGCTGCGCCGGCGCGTCGAGATCCGCGCCATGGCGGATCGCGTCTCGGTGCCCTTCGATGCGCTGCTGGCGCCAACGGTCGCCATCGTTCCGCCGCGCATGGACGAAGTGGCGCGGGACGACGAATATCGGCGCATCAATATGCTGATCCTGCGCAATCCGTCGCTGTTCAACTTCCTCGACCGCTGCGCGCTGACGCTTCCCATCCAGGAGCCGGGAGAGCTCCCTGTCGGGCTGATGGCGATTGGCGAGACCATGGGGGACCGGCGCCTGCTCGCGGTCGGCCGCGCGCTGGAGACGGCCCTCCGGGCCTGAGTGCGACCGCAGCCGAGGCGCAATTCCATCGCGCTGTCCGGATGCCGGCCTTGCTATACTTGTGCAGGGAGCCTGGGGAGGAACGGGGATGGGCGGAAAGGACTTCGCTGGATTGCTCGAACGCTTTGCCGCCTCCGCGACGCGGGGCGACGGCGCGGCCTTCGCGGCCTGCTTCACCGAGGATGGGGTCTATCGCGACTACATCTACGGCGACCATGAAGGGCGGGCGGAGATCCGCCAAATGCTGGAAGGGCTGTTTCATCGCGATGCCAGCCGCTACCACTGGCAGATGTTCGATCCGGTTTTCGACGGCCGCGTCGGATATGCCTGGTCGCTTTCCACGTTCGTCTCGACCCTGCCGGAGTTTGTCGGCCGCCGGGTCGTGATCGACGGCATGAGCCGTTTCCTCGTCCGCGACGGCCTGATCGCCGAATATGCGGAAAGCGTGAATGGCGGTATCGCA
>JAHCJQ010000206.1 GCA_026126215.1 Alphaproteobacteria bacterium | reverse complement strand
TGCTCGCCATCGTCATGGCGGTGCCGGTCGCCTTCTGCGCGGCTTCCAACACGACGCCGAGCCGGCTGCTGGTGCGCCCCGTGGCGCTGTTCATCATCGTCGCCTCGCGCTCGATCAATTCGCTGATCTGGGCGTTGCTGCTGGTTTCGATCATCGGTCCAGGCGTTCTGGCCGGCATCATCGCTATTGCGCTGCGCTCCATCGGCTTCGTCGCCAAGCTGCTCTACGAGGCCATCGAGGAAATCGACACCGCGCAGGTGGAAGCGGTGGCCGCGACAGGTGCGGGCCCCGGCCAGGTCCTGACCTATGGCATCGTGCCGCAGATCATGCCGGCCTTTGCCGGCATATCCGTCTTTCGCTGGGACATCAACATCCGCGAAAGCACCGTGCTGGGCCTGGTCGGGGCGGGCGGCATAGGTCTGGAGCTTCAGGCTTCGATCTCGACGCTCGCCTGGCCGCAAGCCTCCGTGATCTTCCTCCTGATCCTCGGCACGGTCCTGGTCAGCGAGTGGGTTTCGGCGCGCATCCGCCACGCCATCATCTGACTGCCGGCTTGCGCCGGGACGGTGCCTCGATGGCGCTGGCATCGCGCGCCGCTTCCTCGAGCAGCCAGGCGCGGAAGGTGCGCACCAGCGGCCGGTTCGCCGCCGCCATCGGGCAGACGATCCAGTAGGAATAGGGCGCCTTCAATGCCGGACCGAACGGCCGCTGCAGGCGGCCATGGCGGAGATCGTGCGCCGCGAGCGCGGTACGCGCCAGCGCCACGCCCTGCCGGCCGATCGCACCGTCGATGGCAAGTGCCGCTTCCAGATAGACCGGACCACGCTCCAGGTTCACGCCACGAATGCCGGCCGCCTCGAGCCACGTCTTCCAGCCGGTACGGTCCTGGGTGTGGATCAGCGTGTGTCGCGCCAGATCGGCCGGCCGACGCAAGGGCGGCTTGCCCGTTGCCAATGCCGGGCTGCAAACAGGGAAGAGTTCCTCCTGCATCAGGCAGGTCACATGCAGATCGGGCCAGTTGCCATCGCCATGGCGGACGGCGATATCCACGTCCTCACCAGCGAAATCCACATGATGCAGGCTGGGCGCGATGCGGAGATCGATGTCCGGATGTGCGGCGCTGAAGCGGCCGATCCTGTGTACGAGCCACTTCGCGGCGAAATTTGGCGAGACGCTGACCGTGAGGCGTTTGCCGGCGCCGCCCAGTCGCAGTTCGGCGAAGGTCTGCGCCAGGCGATCGAGCGCGCCGCTCGCAGCCTCGAGCGCCAGCACGCCTGCCGGCGTCAGCGCGAGCTCCCGCCCGCCACGGCGGAAGAGCTTGCGGCCAAGCTGGTCCTCGAGAAGCTTGACCTGATGGCTGACCGCACCCTGGGTCACGTTCAGCTCCGTCGCGGCGCCGGTGAAGCTGCGTCGCCGCGCCGTGGCCTCGAACGCCCGGACAGCATTGAGCGAGGGCAGCCAGCGACTCATCTTCCGCTGCCAGTTCCATGAAAATAATTAATAGCGAAGTGAGAAAGCATGCTTTGCCGATTTCGCGTGATCATGAGCAGATAGCGCAATTCTAGCGCATACGGGGGTTCTCGTCATGACCAGTATTTCCAACTGGACTGTCAATCTTTCTCATATTGTTGCCGATCGACGGGCGTCCTGTGCCGCGCCGCTCGTGGAGCGGCTGCGCCATCTGCTTGCCTGCCATCGCGAACGCCGCCGGCTGGCGGACATGCCGGACTGGCAACTCGCGGACCTCGGTCTCGACCGCGCGGCGGCGCGGGCCGAGGCGCAGCGGCCCTTCTGGCGCGATCTCGCCACCCTACTGCGCGGCGGATAGGCGCCGTTCGAGACCGGCCCGCACCTCGGGCCATTCTTCGTCGATGATGGAAAACCAGGTGGTGTCGCGCAGGCTGCCGTCGCGCAGGACCATATGCTTGCGGAACAGGCCCTCGTACTTCGCGCCGAGCTTGAGAATGGCGGCGCGCGAGCGGGCGTTGCGGGAGTCGCACTTCAGCTCGACGCGGTGGTAGCGCAGCACCTCGAAGGCATGCCGGAGCAGCAGCAGCTTCGCCTCCGGGTTGACCGGCCCGCCCTGCATTGCCGGCGCGTACCAGGTGGTGCCGATCTCGAGCCGTCGGTGCGCCGGTTCGATCGCCATGTAGCGGGTCGAACCTATTGCGCGTCCGCTCATCTTGTGGCGGACCGCGAAGACCAGTTCCGCGCCCTTTGCCTGCGAGGCAAGCGACGTCGCGAACCAGTGGTCGAACCCCGCGCCGGAGCCATCGAGCGCCATGTACGTCCAGATCGCCGGCAGGTTGGCGGCTTCCCGCAGGTCGGCGGCATGTTCCGCCACGAGCGGCTCGAGTCGCACGAAGCGCCCTTCGAGCGTGACCGGGTCGAGCAGCATGCGATAAGGCCCCCTCATTCAGCCCTGTGCGGGCGCGGACTATGCCATGCGCCCACATGGTTTGACAGGGGGGTGACAGGGTCGGATACTGCGCCGGATTTCCCAAGCGGGGCAGCAAGATGGCCGACCGACCGACACGCACGCCCGAGGACTGGAAGAAGCTTGCGGCGAAGGAGCTGGGCGAGCAGCCGCTCGACAGCCTGACCTGGGCGACGCCCGAGGGCATCAGTATCAAGCCGCTCTATACGCGGGAGGACCTGGAGGGGCTGGAAACCGATACGCTGCC
>JAHCJQ010000205.1 GCA_026126215.1 Alphaproteobacteria bacterium | reverse complement strand
GAGCGCCTGCAAGGTCACGTCGCTCACCGGCTTGTCGAGCCAGGCATTGTGCGTGCGCGCCTGCCGGAAGATCAGGTCCATTCCGCTGTCGCTCAGGATATTGCTCAAGGGGGCACCTCCTCGACGGTCGCCGAAATCCGTTGATCGGCAGCCGGTTTCGACTAAACATGAACCACAACCCGTGCATTTGGGCAACCGCAAGGTCAGCAGGTCAATTGTTTCCCCTACGCCCGATCGTCCTGACGGTGCTGGCTCTCGCCGCGGCGCCGATCGCCCAAGGCGCGCGCGCCGCCGACTGGGCTTCGGTCATCACCTATAACCGCTTCGGCGGCGATGGCGATGGCACCAGCAGCATCCGCCTCGAGCAGTTCGAGGCGCATCTGGCGGAGATCCAGCGCGGCGGCTATCACGTCATGGCCCTGGCCGATCTGGTGCGCGCGCTGCGCGCCCGCCAGGACCTGCCGGAGCGTACCATCGCCATCACCATCGACGATTCGCATGCCTCGATTCATGCCGAAGCCTGGCCGCGCCTGCGCAAGGCCGGGCTGCCCTTCACCGTCTTCGTCGCCACCGACATCATCGACCGGGCAGCACCCGGCTATCTCACCTGGGCGCAACTCCGCGAGATGGCGGGGGCCGGCGTCGAGATCGGCAATCTCAGCGCCTCCTACCCGCACCTGCCCTACCAGGAGCCGGCGCGCGTGCGCGCCGAAATCGCCCAGGCCAGCGCCCGCATCCGCGAGGAGACCGGCGCGGCGCCGGTGCTCTTCGCCTATCCCTATGGCGAATGGTCGCGCGAGGTCCGCGCCGAGGTCGCGGCCCTGGGCTTCCTCGCCGCCTTCGGCCAGCATTCGGGCATCGTGCATTCCGGCGAGGACTGGTTCGCGCTGCCGCGCTTCGCGATGAGCGAATCGCTTGGCTCCATCGGCCGTTTCCGCCTGGCCGCCACCGCGCTGCCGCTGCGCGTCAGCGACCTGACGCCCGCCCATCCGATGATCGAGAGCAACCCGCCGGCGATCGGCTTCACGGTTCATGGACCGGCGGAAGGGATCGACCGGCTGGCCTGCTTCGCCTCCAGCCAGTCGGCGCCGGCCCGCATCGAGCGGCTCGGCGAACGCCGCATCGAGGTGCGGCTCGCCCAGCCTTTCCCGCCGGGGCGTACCCGTGTCAATTGCACCATGCCCGGGCCCGAGGGCCGCTGGCACTGGCTTGGCCTGATGTTCCTGCAACCGACGGAGAGATGACCCATGTACCGCGCCAACCCGATGAAGACCAAACTCAGGGCCGGCCAGGCAGTGGTCGGCTGCTGGCTGCAGACCACCTCCTCCGACGTGGCGGAAGTGCTCGGCCGTGCCGGCTTCGACTTCCTGCTGATCGACCATGAGCACGGACAGGGCACCATCCCGCAGGCGATCGACCAGCTCCGCGCCATGAAGGGCACGGAGACGGCGAGCCTGATGCGCGTACCCTGGAACGATCTCGCCTACATCAAGCGGGCGCTCGACGCCGGGGTCGAAGGCATCATGGTGCCGATGATCGAGAATGCCGAACAGGCGCGCGCCGCCGTCGGCGCCTGCCTCTATCCGCCACGCGGCATGCGCGGCGCTGCCGGCACGGCGCGCGGATCGGGCTATGGCTATGACGGCGCCGCCTACTGGAAGGGGATCGACGACAGCGTGCTGGTGGTGCTGCAGATCGAAAGCGCGGTCGCCTCGAAGAACATTCCCGAGATCGCCGCCGTGCCCGGCATCGACGTGCTCTTCATCGGGCCGCGCGACCTGTCGGGCTCGATCGGCAAGCTCGGCCAGTTCAACGATCCGGAGGTGAAGGACCTGCTCAGGCGCACCGAGGAACGGGCGCTGGCTTCCGGCAAGTGGGTTGCCACCGTGGCCGGCAGCGCGGCGGAAGCCCGGGCGCTGATCGACCGCGGCTACAGGATCGTGGTGCCGGCGAGCGAGGTCAGCCTGCTCAAGTCCGGCGCGGCGGACCTGCTGAAGACGGTTCGCGGCTGAGACAGGGCGGCGTCGGGCGGCGCGCCTCAGACGGCGCGCACCTCGGTCACTTCCGGAACGTAGTGCCGCAACATGTTCTCGATGCCGTGCTTGAGCGTCGCGGTCGAGGAGGGGCAGCCCGAGCAGGAGCCCTGCATGTGCAGCGACACGATGCCTTCGGCGTAGCCCATGAAGATGATGTCGCCGCCATCCTGCGCCACCGCGGGACGCACGCGGGTATCGAGCAGTTCCTTGATCTGCGCCACGACCTCGGCGTCTTCCGGCGCGAACTCCTCGTCCTGCACCTTCTCGCCCGAAGCGATCACCGGCTGGCCCGAGGAGAAATGCTCCATGACGGCGCCGAGGATGGAGGGCTTGAGATGATGCCACTCGACGCCTTCCGCCTTGGTGACGGTGACGAAGTCGGAGCCGAGGAAGACGCGCATCACGCCATCGATGGCAAACAGCCGTTCCGCGAGCGGCGAGCGGACCGCCTCCTCAGGGGTGGCGAAATCGGCGGTGCCGTTCTCCATGACGTCGCGGCCCGGCAGGAACTTGAGCGTCGCGGGATTGGGCGTCGGCTCGGTCTGGATGAACATGTCGTGATACTCCGGCTCGCGTATTGAAAAGAGATTTTCACCCCTAACATGGGTAAAGTCGCGAAAGAGATCAAGCCGGACCCCCTCCATGTCGCAAGCCGC
>JAHCJQ010000204.1 GCA_026126215.1 Alphaproteobacteria bacterium | reverse complement strand
ACCACCATCACCGACTTGCCCGCCATGCGTCCGGCCATGCTCAGCCTCCCTCCCTGTCGCGGACCGGCCTCGGGCCGGCATAGGCGGCACGCGGCCGCATCATCTCGCCCGAGCCGATCTGCTCCATCGCATGGGCGATCCAGCCGGTCATGCGCCCGACGGCGAAGATGGCGAAGGCCGCGCCCTCCGCGAGGCCGAGCGCGCGGCGCAGCACCACCAGGGCGAAGTCGATATTGGGATGCAGGCCGGTGAGAAGCCGCGCCGCGCGCGCCACCCCGCCGGCATGGGCAAGGATCGGGCCCGGCCGCGCCGCGTCCAGGCGCGCGAGCAGCGCGACAGCGCGCGGATCGCCATCGGGATAGAGAGGATGGCCGAAGCCCGGCAGCCCCTCGCCGCGGGCGAGCCGGCGGGCGAGTGCCGCCTGCGCCGGGGCCGCGCCGATCTCGTCGAGCAGCGCCTCGACCCGCGCGGTCATGCCGCCATGACGCGGCCCGGACAGGGCGGCAAGGCCGGCGGCGAGCGAGGCCTGCAGGCTGGCGCCCGTACCGGCGACGACCCGCACGGCGAAGGTCGATGGATTGAGTTCGTGGTCGGCGGCGAGCACCAGCGCCGCGCGGAGCAGCGCGGCGCCTTCCTCGTCCAGGCCCCAGCCCCGGGCCAGCGCGAGATGGAGCGGCGTCCCGCTCCGGCTCAGGCCACCGGCGGCATGGATTCCGAGACGAAGGATGCGCAGGCCGCTGCGCGCCAGACCGGCCGGGGAACGGTCGAAAAGGCCGGCCTCCGTCATCGCCTCGCTCTCCGCCAGCAGAATTGCGGCGCGGGCGAGGAAGCCGGGCGCGACCGGGCAGGGCGGCAATTCCTCCTCCGGAATGTCCAGGCGGATGGGCGGCAGGTCCCAGAGCAGCGCCGCCACCTCCTCGAGACAGGCGCTTTCGGCAAGGGCCACCGCGTCGCGGCCGCGATAATAGAGCCGCCCGCCCTCGATCAAGGTAATGCGGGATTCGAGCACCGGCAGGCCGAAATCGAGACTGCCCCGTGCGGCGCGGCGCGGCGAGCGCGCCGCCGCCCGGCGCTGGCGAAACGCTTCCAGCTCGGCGAGCCGGTAGCGGCTCTCCCGGCCCGCCCCTGCCTCCGGCCGCAGCAGGCCGCGGCTCGCATAGGCGTACAGGCTGGCCGGCCGGATGCCGAGGAGGGCCGCCGCTTCCCGCGCGCTGACGAATTCGTCGTTCATGTTGATTATTTTTATCAATATTGACAGTCAATACAAGTCAACAATGATGTCCTTATATTGGTAGGTGGACGATGGAGGGTGCGATGCGGACGAGCGGACTGGATGGCGTGGTGGCGGCGGAGACGGTGCTGAGCCATGTGGATGGCGAGGCCGGCCGGCTGATCCTGCGCGGCCATGAGCTGCGCGAACTGGTGCGCGGCGGCGCCACATTCGAGCAGGCGGCCGCACTGCTCTGGCAGGATTTCGCTCCGGAAGGGGGCGATGCGGCGCGCATCCTGGCCGGGCTCGGCGCCGCGCGGCTGCGCGCGAACGAGTTGGCGCCGACCCTGCTCGATGCCTGCGGGCCCGAACTCGGTCCGGTGGAAGGGTTGCGGGTCGGCCTCGGCCTGCTCGCCGATGCCGAACCCATGCCCCATCACCTGCTGGTCTGCGGCGCGCTGCCGGTCTTCGCTGCCGCGCTGCTGCGCCGCGCCGAGGGGCTGGCCCCACTCCGCCCCGATCCCGCCCTTGGCACCGCCGCGGATTTCCTGCGGCTGCTGCGCGGCGCTCCGGCGTCGGCTTCCGAGGTGCGGGCGCTCGATGCCTATCTGGTCACCATCGCCGATCACGGCATGAATGCCTCGACTTTCGCCGCCCGCGTCGTCGCCTCGACCCGCGCCGGGCTGATCTCGGCGGCACTGGCCGGCCTCTGCGCGCTCAAGGGACCGCTGCATGGCGGCGCGCCCGGTCCGGTGCTCGACATGCTCGATGCCATCGGCGATGCGGCGCGGATCGAGCCCTGGCTCAAGACCGAGATCGCAGCCGGGCGGCGCCTGATGGGCTTCGGCCATCGCATCTATCGTGTCCGCGATCCGCGCGCCGACGTGCTGAAGGAAGTCGTCGCCAGCCTGCGCGGCGCGTCCAATCGCATCGCCTTCGCCGAAGAGGTGGAACGCGCCGCCCTCGCGCTGCTGGCCGAGCGCCAGCCCGGACGGCGGCTCGATACCAATGTCGAGTTCTACACCGCGCTGCTGCTGGAGGCCCTCGCCATCCCGCGCGCGGCCTTCACCGCCATCTTCGCCATCGGCCGCGCTGCCGGGTGGTGCGCGCATATCCTGGAGCAGGAGCGCGGCGGGCGCATCATCCGGCCGCTTTCGGCCTATGTCGGGCCGGAGCCGGAGCCGCGGCACGCCGCCTGATCAGGCCTCGCGGGCGAGGCGCCGGCGCAGTTCGGTCTTGAGTACCTTGCCGTAATTGTTCTTGGGCAGCGTCTCGACAAACCAGTAGCGCTTCGGGCGCTTGAAGCGCGCGATATGGTCGAGGCAGAGGCGATCGAGTTCGGCCGCCTCGGGCCGCATGCCCTCGCGCGCCACCACGAAGGCCACCACCTCCTCGCCCCATTCCGGATCGGGCCGGCCGACCACCGAACATTCCGCCACGCCGGGATGGCGCAGCAGCACCTCCTCGATCTCGCGCGGATAGATGTTGGAGCCGCCGGAAATGATCAGGTCCTTCGAGCGGTCCTTGAGGGTGAGAAAGCC
>JAHCJQ010000203.1 GCA_026126215.1 Alphaproteobacteria bacterium | reverse complement strand
CGCCGCCGCGCGCATGGGCCTGCCGGTCGGCCGGCTGGTGGTGGCGACGAACCGCAACGACATCCTGGCCCGCTTCTTCGCCACCGGGGAATACCGCGTGGGCGAGGTGCGCCCGACCATGAGCCCGAGCATGGACATCCAGGTCTCGTCCAATTTCGAGCGCCTGCTCTTCGAGATGAGCGGCCGCGATGCCGGGGCGGTTTGTGCCTCGATGGACGCGCTGGCGCGCGAGGGCGGCTTTCGCGTCGGCGACAACCAGCTTGCGGCAGTGCGCGAACTCTTCGCCGCCGCCCGCGTGGACGAGGCCGAATGTGCCGCCGCCATCGGCGAGACCTGGCGGCAGACGGGCTGGTTGCCCGACCCGCACACGGCCGTCGGCCTTGCGGCGGCACGGCAGTGCCGGGGCGCGGCCGCCATGCCGATGGTGACGCTGGCGACGGCCCATCCGGCCAAGTTTCCTGACGCAGTGGAACGGGCGAGCGGCATCCGCCCGGCCTTGCCGGCGCGTCTTGCCGACCTGTACGATCGGCCCGAGCGCATGCAACGCCTGCCCGGCGAACTGGCGGCGGTGCAGTCCCATATAGAAGCCCATGCGCGCCTCGCGCGCGAGCGGTCCGGGCGGTAGGAATGACGGTCAGAACCACAAGGCTGCCGAGCGGGCTCAGCGTCGTCAGCGACGCCATGCCCGATTTCAAGACCGCCGCCATCGGCGTCTGGATCGATGCCGGCGCGCGCAACGAAACGCCGGAGATCAATGGCGTCGCCCACCTGCTCGAACACATGGCGTTCAAGGGGACGGAGCGGCGGAGCGCGCGCGCCATCGCCGAGGAGATCGAGGCGGTGGGCGGGCATCTCAACGCCTATACCTCGCGCGAACAGACCGCCTATTACGCCCGCATCCTCTCGGGCGACATGGCGCTCGGCCTCGATATCCTGGCGGATATCCTGCAGCATTCCACCTTCGCCGAGGACGAACTCGAGCGCGAACGGCAGGTGGTGATCCAGGAAATCGGCCAGGCGGACGATACGCCCGACGATATCATCTTCGACTTCCTGCAGGAGCAGGCCTATCCCGGACAGCCGATCGGCAGGCCGATTCTCGGCACCGAGGCACTGGTCTCTGCCATGGGGCGCGACCAGCTCCAGGGTTTCATGGCCCGCCACTACCAGGCGCCGCGCATGGTGGTTGCGGCGGCCGGCGGTATCGACCATGACGAGGTGGTGGCCCTGGTGGAGAATGCCTTCGGCGCGCTGCCCGCCCGCCCGGGCGAGGCGCGCGAGGCAGCGCGCTATGTCGGCGGCGAGCATCGCGACACGCGCGATCTGGAGCAGGTGCATGTGGCGTTGGCCTTTGCGGGCCTGCCTTTCCTCGATCCGGACTTTCATGCCCTGCAGGTCTATTCGACCCTGATGGGCGGGGGCATGAGTTCGCGCCTGTTCCAGGAGGTGCGCGAGAAGCGCGGCCTCGCCTATTCGATTTTCAGCTTCGCCAGTTCCTACATGGATTCCGGGCTCTTCACCATTTATGCCGGGACCGGCGAGAACGACGTGGCGGAGCTGATGCCGGTGATCGCCGGGGAGATGCAGGCGGCGACGGGCGATCTTGCGGAGGCGGAGATCGCCAGGGCGCGGGCGCAGCTCAAGGCCGGCCTTCTCATGTCGATGGAAAGTCCGTCCTCTCGTGCCGAGCAACTGGCGCGCCAGATGCTCATTTTCGGGCGGCCGCTGCCGCTCGACGAGATCATCGCCAGGGTCGATGCGGTATCGCTCGCCGACGTGGAGCGGGTCGCCGCCCGCATCCTGCGCGGCGGCCAACCGACGCTCGCGGCACTCGGGCCGATCGGCCGGCTCGAAGCCTACGAGCGGATCGCGGCACGGTTCGCCTGAAGGGGTGGGCCGATGTTCGAGCGGTTCAGCATCGGCGCCAGCAGCCCCCGCATCGAGGGCAGCCGGGTCTATCTGCGGCCGCCGGCGGCACGGGACTGGGCCGAATGGGCAAGGGTGCGTGCCGAAAGCCGGACCTTCCTCACTCCCTGGGAGCCAACCTGGCCGGACGATGCGCTGACCCGCGCCGCCTTTCGCCGGCGGCTGCGTCGCCATGCGCAGGACGCCCGCGAGGATGCGGCCTATGCCTTCCTGATCTTCCGCCGTCAGGACGGACGGCTGGTCGGCGGCGTGACCCTGTCCAACGTGCGGCGCGGGGTCACGCAATCCTGCGCGCTCGGCTACTGGACCGGTCGCGCCCATGCCCGCCAGGGCTATATGCATGATGCGCTGCGCGCACTTATCCGTCATGTCTTCGACGATCTCGGCCTGCGGCGGCTGGAAGCCGCCTGCCTGCCGCACAACGAGGCGAGCCGCAATCTCCTTCTGAAACTGGGTTTCGTCCAGGAGGGTCTGGCGCGGCAATATCTCTGTATCGACGGCAAATGGCAGGATCACGTGCTGTTCGCGCTGCTGGCGCGCGATCCGCGGCCATGACGGACCTGCCCGCGTCAGGCGTGGCCGGCCTCGGGCGAGAAATGGCTGAGATCGATGCCAAGCTTGGCCATCGCGCGCGGCCATTTCGTGTCTTCGTCCTCGCCGAACACCAGCAGATCGTCCGGATCGACATTGAGCCAGGCATTGCCCTGGATCTCCTGCTCGAGCTGGCCGGGCGCCCAGCCGGCATGGCCGAGCGCCAGAAGCCGCTGGCGCGGCCCCGCGCCTTCGGCGATGGCGCGCAGGACATCGACCGTGGCGGTCAGCGCCATGCCTTCGCCGATCAGCATGGTCCCGTCGCGGACATAATCTGCGGAATGCAGGACGAAGCCGCGGCCGGTCTCGACCGGACCGCCGGCATGGACGATGAGCTGCTCGCGCAGGTTGGAGACGTCGATATTGAGCTGCTCCAGCAACGACGCGAAGGTGAGCGAGGGCAGTGGCTTGTTGACCACGATGCCCATGGCCCCTTTCGGCGAATGCATGACCATGTAGATGACCGTGCGCGCGAAT
>JAHCJQ010000202.1 GCA_026126215.1 Alphaproteobacteria bacterium | reverse complement strand
GATGCCATGCTGCTTGAGGACCGTATCATGCAGCGAGTTGCTGTTGGGTCCAAGGAGCGAGTACTTGACCGACCCTTCCGTTCCCTGCGACGGAGATCCAACCAGACGGTCAGCGGTGATTCTCATCCGCTCGATTTCCTCGATCATCGCGCGATCATCGCCTTCGCGGAGGATGACGTGCGAGCCATCGACATCTTCGAGATTCGGAATGTCGGGAACGTTTCGCAGCAGACCACCAACATTGTGACCATGTATCCTTGACTTCTCCCTGCCATCGGGCTGCACCAGCGCGAGATAATTGTGTCCGCCCAGTCCAAGGACGCGCTTTTGCCGGCTTTCGATGCGCCATCTGTCGTTCATTCTCAAGGCTCCTCTCTCCAGAAGGGAATATCCAGCCAGAAGGGGTCGAGCGGCCAGAGGCCGAGAATCCGGTATCCGGCGACCTGACGGGAACTGCCTCTACCGACGATCCGTGCATCGACCCTGATCAGGTACAGGTTTTCGTCAGGCCCCTTGATCAGGCTGGAGCGGTCGGCAACCACCGCCCGGCCACAGCTCAGCAGCCAGTCGAGCGTCATCCTGCATGTGAAGCGCCGTCTTTCGAGATACCGGATCACGTCGTCGCGCCCGGAACCGGGCGGGTAGCGATGGCGCAACTCGGTGCCGAATGTCGCCGCCAGGCGATAGACGAAGCGCCGGTCCATGCCGGGTCCGACCCACGTTTCCGGCCTGCCGTCCGGTGGCAAGGCTTCGAGATAACGATCGAGCTCTGCCCGATCCACTTCGATCAGCGGATAGCCGGTTTCCGCCAGTTCGCGTAGCGGGTCCGTGCAGCCGGAAAGAAAAAGGCTTGCCGCCAGCAGTGGCGCGAGGAAGAAGCGGAGATGGCCGGGGGGATGCATGGGCGGACCTCCAAGGTTCGCGCCCCCGCACCTCTCTCGATGCTGGCCATCATACAGTAACGATACGTTTTGTCAATGATTCAGAGAGGCCAGAAAATCAGGATCGCCGGCACGCCGACCAGGCAGATGATCACTTCGAGCGGCAGCCCCATGCGCCAGTAATCGCCGAAGCGATAGCCGCCCGGCTCCAGCACCAGGGTATTCGACTGATGCCCGATCGGCGTCAGGAACGCGCAGGAGGCGCCGACCGCCACCGCCATGAGAAAGGCGTCGGCATTGACCCCGAGCCGATCGGCGACGCCGATGGCGAGCGGAGCCATCAGCACGGCGGTGGCGTTGTTGTTGACGATGTCGGAGACGAACATGGTGATGACGAGAATGACCGCGAGCAGCGCCCAGGCGGGCAAATTGCCGGCGGCGCCGACCAGCCCGTCGGCGATCAGCGCGGTGACGCCGGTCGTCTCCAGCGCCTGGCCGACCGGGATCATGGCGGCGATCAGGACGATGACCGGCCATTCCACGGCCGCATAGACCTGGTCGGGCTGGATGACCCGGGCGAGCGTCAGGCCGATGACGGCCAGCAGGAAGGCGATATGGGCTTCCAGCAGACCGCTCACCACCAGCGCGATGGCGAAGGCGAACATGCCGGCCGAGAGCAGCAGATGGCGCTGGCGGCCCATGGCGATCTCGCGCTCGGCAAGCGGCAGCAGACTGAGATCGGCGAGCGTCTCCCAGAGTTTTTCGGCGCGGCCCTGCAGCATCAGCACGTCACCCGGCTGGAAGCGCACGCTGGAGAGGCGCTGGCGGAAGCGCTTGCCATGGCGCGCCAGCGCCAGCAGGTTGAGGCCATGGTCGGTGCGCAGGCGGGCATTGCGCGTCGAGCGGCCGATCAATGGCGAGCCCTGGGTCACCACCGCCTCGACCACTTCGACCTCGGAGGATTTCAGGTCCTCGCGCGAGAGTTCGACATCGCCGACCAGTTCCAGCTTGAACTCTTCCAGCACCGTCTGGATGGCCTCGGGCGAGCCTTCGAGCAGCGCGAGGTCGCCCTGGCGCAGGCTGTCATAGCCGGCGGGGATGAGCAGCTTGCGCTGATCGCGGATGACGCCGACGATGGTGAGATCGCCGCCGGCCACGCGCTCGATGGCATGGACGCTGGCCCCCACGGCCTTGCTGTTCTCCGGCACGAGCACTTCCGTCAGATACTCGTCGATCTCGAACAGCTTATCCTTCTCCCCTTGGCCTTGGCGGTCGAGCGGCAGCAGCCGCCAGCCGACCAGCACGATGAAGGCGATGCCGACCGCCGCCACCACCAGGCCGACGGGCGAGAAGTCCCACATCCCATAGCCGCTCTCGAAGCGCGAGGCGCGGAAGGCGGAGACGATGATGTTGGGCGGCGTGCCGATCAGGGTCGTCATGCCGCCGAGCAGCGAGCCGAAGGCGAGCGGCATCAGCGTCTTGGCCGGCGAGTAGCCGTCGCGATAGGCGAAGCGCAGGGCGACCGGCATCATCAGCGCCAGCGCGCCGACATTGTTCATGAAGGCCGACAGCGCCGCGCAGCAGAGACAGAGCGAGGCGAGCTGCAGGTTCTCGCGCCCGCGCAGCGGCTTGAGCAGGCGCACGATCTGGTCGATCAGCCCGCCGCCCAGCAGCGCGTTCGAGATGATCAGCACGCAGGCGACCGTGATCACCGCCGGATGGCCGAAGCCGAGAAACGCATCGCCCGCCGGCACGAGGCCGAGCGCCACCGCGCCGGCCAGCGCCATGACGGCGACCAGGTCGTAGCGCAGCCGCCCCCAGACGAAGAGCACGAGGGCAAGGAATAGCAGCGCGGAAATCTCGATCTGTTCGGCGTTCATGATGCTGGTCGGTTTCGTTGTCGTGTCCGCAGGATTGCGCCGTCGCCCCTCACCCCGGCCCTCTCCCGCGCGCGGGAGAGGGAGAAGAAAAGTACCCCCTTTCCCGATCCGGGAGAGGGCTCGTCGCCCCTCACCCCGGCCCTCTCCCGCGCGCGGGAGAGGGAGAAGAAAAGTACCCTCTTTCCCGATCCGGGAGAGGGCTTGCTGTTTCACCCTCACCCAACCCTCTCCCGCGCGCGGGAGAGGGAGAAGAAAAGTACCCTCTTTCCCGATCCGGGAGAGGGAGAAGAAAAGTACCCCCTTTC
>JAHCJQ010000201.1 GCA_026126215.1 Alphaproteobacteria bacterium | reverse complement strand
CGGCGTGAAGTAGCAGACATGGCGCGGCGGATCGAAGCCGTCCCAGCGGGCGAGGTCGCGCGGCACGCGCCAATGGCTCCAGTCCGGCGTGGTGACATAGAGCAGCGCGCCGGGCTTCAGCGCCCGGGCGAGGCGGGCGGCGAAGGCGCGTGGGTCCGGATCGTGCTCGATCACCTCGATGGCGCTGGCGAGGTCGAAGGCCGCCTCGGGCAGCGCCACCTCGCCGAGCCGCCCGGCGAAGAGCCGCGCCGCAGGGACGCGCCGCGCGGCCAGTGCCAGGGCCGCACCGTCCGGCTCGACGCCACTGACCCGGAAACCGGCCTCCGCCGCCGCCTCCAGCATGTAGCCGGCATGGCAGCCGATATCGAGATAGTCGCCGCCGCCGCCGCCGGCCGCCCGCGAAAGCCAGCCCATCAGCCGCGCGGCGCGGCGGCGCTTGGAGGCCGCCTTGTGAAAATACCGGTCATGGCCGCCGGGCGGCGCGGTTGGCGGGATCGGCAGCAGCCGGGCGAAGCCGCAGCCGGGGCAGGCGAAGAATGCCGCCGCGCGCGGCGAGGCCACGAGCAATTGACCGCATAGGTCGCAACACGGAGTTGACACCATCGCTGTCAAATTTCACATGAATGACATAGGATCGTCACATCACGGCAAGAGGTCAGGCCCACCATGCCGACCATGTACCAGGGCACGCTGCCTGTCACGCCGTCGGAACGACCCGCGCCAGCCCGGGAATGGCACATCATGGCGGCGGGCGGCCGCTTCGAGGTGCGCCTGACGCGCGATGCCGCCGACATCGCGGCGGCGCAGGCGCTGCGCTACCGCGTCTTCTATCGCGAGATGGGCGCGCGGGCGAATGCGGCCATCGAAGCCATGGGGCGCGACCAGGACGAGTTCGATCCGGTCTGCGACCATCTGCTGGTGTTCGATCACGCGCGCGCGGCCGGCGACACGGTGGTCGGCACCTACCGGCTGCTGCTGCAGCGCGAGGCCGAGCGGTTCGGTCGTTTCTATTCCGCGGCCGAGTACGACATCCAGCCGCTCCTCGATCATGTCGGGGAGGCGAAGAGCCTTATGGAACTGGGGCGCTCCTGCGTGCATGCCGACTACCGCACCTCGACCACGATCCGCCTGCTCTGGCGCGGCATCGCTCGATACATCTTCGACAACGGCATCTCGCATCTGTTCGGCTGCGCCTCGCTGCATGGCTGCGATCCGGACCAGCATCGCGACGTGCTGACCTACCTGCACCGGCATCACATGGTGCCGCCGCATCTGCATGTGCGGGCACTGCCCGAGCGCCATGTGGCGATGGATCGCCTGGCAGGTGGCGAGCCCGACCAGCGCGCCGTCTTCCGGCAGATGCCGCCGCTGATCAAGGCCTATCTGCGGCTTGGCTGCTACATCGGCGATGGCGCGGTGATCGACGCGGACTTCAACACCATCGATGTCTTCATCCTGCTTCCCGTCGAGCGCATCGACCAGAAATACTACAGCCTGCACGACGGCCAGGTCGAATAGACGCAGCGGCGAAATCAAGGTTGCGCGCGGGCCGCCATGCCGAAAGAATTCCCCTTGCCGGGCGGCGGCGCACCAGCCGGCTCGGAGAGGAGGGGAGTATCATGGCGGCTTATCTCATCGCCGAAGTGACGGTCACCAATCCGCAGGGTTACGAAGCCTACAAGCCGCTTGCCGCGGCCGCGATCGCGAAACATGGCGGGCGTTATCTCGTGCGCGGCGGCAATGCCGAGGTGCAGGAGGGCCAGCCCTGGAGCCGCATCGTGGTGCTGGAATTCCCCAGCATGGAGCAGGCGCGCCGCTTCTACAATTCGCCCGAGTACCAGGCGGCGTTGCCGCTGCGCAAGGCCAATGCGGCGAGCCGCGTCACCCTGGTGGAAGGCGTGCCGGGCTGAGCGTGGGAGAGGCGCCAGCATGAACCTTGCGGAGCTGCTGCGCCGCGCGGCGGAGACCCATGGCGAAAGGCCGGCGGTCTCCGACGGCTTCGGCCTGCATCAGAACTATCGCGCGCTTGCAGCGCGCGCCGCGCGGCTGGCGCGCGCGCTGCGCGAACGATTCGGCCTGCGGCCCGGCGAGACGGTCGGCATCGTCATGAGCAACCAGCCCGCCTATCTCGAGATCCTGTTCGGCTGCTGGCAGGCCGGCCTCGCGGCGGTGCCGGTCAATGCCAAGCTGCATGCGCGCGAGATCGCCTGGATCCTCGACAATGCGGAAGCAAGGCTCTGCTTCGTCTCGGCCGAACTGGCGGAGGCGGTGGCGCCGCTGGTGGCGGTGCTCGACCGGCTTTCCACCGTCGTGGTCGCCGCCAGCACGGAGTATGAGCGGCTGTTCCGCTTCGACGGCATGGCGCCCGAGCGCGCGGTGACGCCGGATACGCTGGCATGGCTCTTCTACACTTCGGGCACCACCGGCCGCCCGAAGGGCGCCATGCTTTCGCACCGCAACCTGATGCGCATGATCGTCAACTACTTCGCCGACGTGGACCAGATCGGCCCCGGCGAATGCATCATCCATGCCGCCCCGCTCTCGCACGGCTCCGGGCTCTATGGGCTGCCGCATCTCGCCAAGGGCGCCAACCAGGTGATCCCGGACTCGCGCGGCTTCGATCCGGCGGAATGCCTTTCGCTGATCGGACATTATCCCGGCGCGAGCTTCTTCTTCGCCCCGACCATGGTGCAGCGGCTGGCCGTCGCGGCCACGCGCGAAAAGGTCGCGACCAGCAATCTGAAGACCATCGTCTATGGCGGCGGGCCGATGTATGTCGCCGACCTGCTGCGCGCCATCGAGGTCTTCGGTCCGAAGTTCGTCCAGATCTACGGCCAGGGCGAGGCGCCCATGACGATCACCGGCCTGCCGAAATGGATGCATGCCGATACCGCCGATCCGCGTTACCTGGAGCGGCTCGGCTCCGCCGGACCGGCGCGCACCGATGTGGAGGTCATGGTGGTGGGCGAGGACGACCGGCCGCTCGGTGTGGGCGAGGTGGGCGAGGTGATCTGCCGGGGCGACGTCGTGATGCAGGGCTACTGGCGCAATCCGAAAGCCTCGGCCGAGACGCTGCGCGGCGGCTGGCTGCATACCGGCGACATGGGCAGCTTCGATGCCGAG
>JAHCJQ010000200.1 GCA_026126215.1 Alphaproteobacteria bacterium | reverse complement strand
GCCGGCGAGAGCAGGAAGACGATCGCCGCCGATACCTCGGCCTCGGTCCCGAGCCGGCCGAAGGGGGAAAGGAAGCGCAGATTGCGGATATGTTCGCGCATGCTTTCCGGGTAATGGTCCATGCCCGAAGAGGCAATCCAGCCGGGTGCCACCGCGTTGACGCGGACATTGGCGAGCGACCATTCCAGCGCCGCCGTTTCGGTGAAGTTGACCATGCCGGCACGCGCGGCCCCGGAATGCCCCATGCCGGGCATGCCATGCCACATGTCGGCGACGATATTGACGATGGCGCCGCCATGCTCGCGCATCCATTGCAGGAAGCATTCGCGCGCCATCAGGAAGCCGCCGGTGAGGTTGGTGCGGACCACCGTTTCCCAGCCCTTCTGGCTGATGGCGGCGAGCGGAGCGGAGAACTGGCCGCCCGCATTGTTGACCAGATGGTCGATGCGGCCCAGCGCGCCGAGCACCTCGCCGATCAGCGCGCGCACCTGTTCCTCCTCGCGGATATCGCAGGGAAATGCCTGCGCCCGGCCGCCCGCGGCCTCGATCTCCTCGCGCACCTGATCGAGCTTCTCGGCCTTGCGGCCGACAAGCGCGATGGCGGCGCCGAGCGAGGCCAGCTCATGGGCGGTGCAGCGGCCGATCCCGCTGCCGCCGCCGGTGACGATGGCGACCTGGTTCGCGAACAGTCCGGGGCGAAAGACGGACTGATAGGTCATGGACGGTGCGATCCTCCCCCGAGCGATGCCAGATGCGGACAGCCTTGCGCGGCTGTCTTCTTGTTCCGTGATTCGCGATCGGCGACCCCTCGCGGGGCCCGCCGATGATTGACGGCAAGGTAGTTAACGTTTACGTTAACGTCAAGCTTCGCCGGCAGTCTTCAGCGGCTGTCCGGGCAAACGGGAGGAGGCGAGGAAGATGAGCCTGGAGCAGATCACAGAGGGACTGAAAAGCCGCATCGAACAGAAGGGCGGCGATTCCGGCCTGAACGCGTCGGTGAAGTTCAATTTCGGGTCCGACGGCGTGGTCTTTCTTGATGGCGGCGCCAGCCCCAACGTGGTCAGCAACGAGGACAAGGATGCCGACTGCACCATCACCATGTCGATGGCCGACTTCATCGCCATGACCCAGGGCGATCTCGACCCGACGACGGCGTTCATGATGGGCAAGCTGCGCGTTTCGGGGAACATGGGCATCGCCATGAAACTCTCGAGCGTGCTTGGCTGATTTCCGGCTGGCGTGCTAGAGCCTTTCACCGCTGGCGGGCGGCCTGGTTTGCCGGCCGTTCGCCGCCGCTGCGCACCTGCGGCGGCGGCGCTGGTTTCTTGGCGAAATCCTCGAGCACCAGTGACATGCCCTCGACCGCGATGAAGGCGCCAGGCCAGGCTTCGTATGCCGCAAGCGCCACCCGGTCCATGAACTCGTCGTCATGGTCCGGGTCGTGGTGGAAGATGGCAAGCTTCCTCGCGCCGGCGGCGCGGCAGAGCCGCACGCCTTCCTCCCACGTGGAATGGCCCCAGTTCACCTTGCTGGGAAATTCCTCGTCGGTATAGGTGCAGTCGTAGATCACGAGATCGGCGCCCTCGATGAGCGAGAGGATGTGCTGATCCATCTTGCCCAGCACATGCTCCGTGTCGGTCACGTAGCAGAGCGAGACGCCGTTATGGTCGAACCGGTAGCCCGTGGCCCCGTTCGGGTGGTTGAGGATCGCCGTTCGCACCTTGATCTTGTTGCCGTGGCCGAGATGAAGCGTCTCGCCGGCATGGAAATCCTCGAAGCTGATGCGCGCCTTCATCGCCGCGAGCGGGACGGGGAAGTACGGGTTCTCCAACTGTCCGGCGAAGACCTTGGCGATGCCGCCCTGGTCGATCAGGTGGCCGGCCATCACATGGAAGGTGCGGTCCGGCCGGAAGGCCGGCGAGAAGAACGGCACGCCGTTGATATGGTCCCAATGCGTATGCGAGAAAAGGATCGTGGCGCGCTTGAGGTCCTTGCGCAGCATCCAGTGACCGAGATTGCGGATGCCCGTTCCGCCATCGAGGATGAAGCGCTCGCCGCCCAGCGAAATCTCGACGCAGGAAGTATTGCCGCCATAACGAACATGGCGCGGTCCCGGACATGCGATCGAGCCCCGCACCCCCCAGAACTTGACCTTGAAGCTCATGCCGACGGCCTCCGTCCAGGTTTCACGCTGCCCTCGAGACCTTCAGGCACTCGCAGCTTTGCCTTTCTTTGTTATTCAGTCGATCCAAACATAGATTCGGTGAACAAACCATTGATATTTTGTTCGCGATCTATTGGGCCGCACTTGGGCGTCCCTTGCGGGCAGCCTCGTGCCGGGCCAATTCCTCGGCGACCAACTCTTTCTTGGACAGCTTGCCTACGACTGTCTTCGGCAGTTGCTCGCGGATCTCGATGGCGACGGGCATCTCGTGCTTGCCGAGCTTGTCCTTCAGGAAATCCTTCAACTCTTCCAGCGTGAAGGCGGCAGCCCCGGCGCGCAGCTTGATGAAGGCCTTGGCCGACTGGCCGCGATATTCGTCCGGGATGCCGATGACGGTCACCTCCTCGACCGAAGGATGCATGTAGATCGCATCCTCGATGTTGCGCGGATAGACGTTGAAGCCGCCGGAGATGATCATGTCCTTCTTGCGGTCGACGAGATAGACGAAGCCATCCTCGTCGATATAGCCGATATCGCCGGTATGGAAGCGCCCGCCGGCGAACGCTTCCGCCGTAACCTCCGGCTTGCGCCAGTAACCCTTCATGACGTTCGGGCCGCGGATGCAGATCTCGCCCCGTTCGCCGATGCCGAGCACTTTGAGCGGGTCGTCGACATCCACCACCTCGATGGTGATGCCCGGCAGCGGCAGGCCGGTCGAGCCCTTCTTGCGCGGGCCGACCAGGGGATTGGTGGTGCCCGAGGGCGAGGTTTCGCTCATGCCCCAGCCTTCCACCAGCTTGCAGCCGGCCAGCGCCTCGAACTTCTCCTGCACCTCGACCGGCAGCGGCGCGCCGCCCGAGCCGCAGAACTTGAGCGAGGACAGGTCGTACTTGCCGATGTCCGGATAATTGATGATGGCCATGTACATGGTGGGCACGCCCGGGAACATGGTGGGCTTCTTCTCGTGGATGTCCC
>JAHCJQ010000020.1 GCA_026126215.1 Alphaproteobacteria bacterium | reverse complement strand
GGGCGGGCGTCCGGTCGCCGTCGTCTCCGACGAATCGAAACGGCAGTTCTGTCTCGATCACGGCGCGGTCGGCGTGATCAATCGCAACGATTTCAATCACTGGGGCAAGATGCCCGATACCAACGACGCCACCGCTTATGGCAACTGGGCCAAGGGCGCGCGCGCCTTCGGCAAGGCGATCTGGGATGCGGTCGGCGAGAAGGTAAGCCCGCGCATCGTCTTCGAACATCCTGGCGAGACGACGCTGCCGACATCGGGGTTTGTCTGCGCGACCGGCGGCATGATCGTCATCTGCGCCGGGACCACGGGCTACAACATCACCATGGACCTGCGCTATCACTGGATGCGCCAGAAGCGGCTTCAGGGCAGTCATCTCTCGAACGACGAGCAGGCGCTCGAGGTTACCAAGCTGGTAGCGGCCGGGCGGATCGATCCATGCCTGTCCAGGACTTTCCCCTTCGATGAACTGGGCGAGGCGCACCAGCTCATGCATGACAACAAGCATCCCTCCGGCAACATGGCGGTTCTCGTGAATGCCCTGAAGCCGGGAGAGGGACGCAAAGCCTGAGCGCCGGGCACATCGCCGGCGTGGAACTGGCGGGCGGAAGGCTGGCGACAGATCCGCCGCGTCCGAGATAGGCAACGGGAGGAATCGCAATGACCAGGACCATTACCAGGCGCAAGCTCATCCACGGCGCGGGTGCGACCGCCGCAACACTCGCGCTCGCTCCTTCGATCATTCGCGCCGCCGGCGCCCAGGAGCGAACCGTCTACGTCAATACCTGGGGCGGAAGCTGGACCGCGGCAGAAGAGGCGGCCTATTTCAAGCCCTTCACCGCAAAAACCGGAATTCGCGTGCGAACGGTGGCGCCGGTCTCCTTCGCCAAGCTCAAGGCGCAGGTGCAGTCCGGCCAATATGAGTGGGACGTTTCGGGACTCGGCATCGTCGAGTTTAGCCAGGCAATGCATGAGGGACTGCTGGAGCCGATCGACCATTCCATCATCGACCGTACCCAGTATCCGCCGCAGAACATCAACCAGTTCGGCGTCGCCTCGGTGGTGCTTAGTACCGTCCTCGTCTACCGCAAGGACAAGTTCCCGAATGGCGGGCCACAGTCATGGGCTGACTTCTGGGACGTGAAGAAATTCCCGGGCAATCGCTGCCTCTACGACCGTTCCTTCACCACGCTCGCCTTCGCGCTGCTCGCAGATGGCGTGCCGGCCGACAAGCTTTACCCGCTCGATCTCGACCGGGCCTTCAAGAAGCTGAACGAGATCAAGCCGCACATCAAGGTCTGGTGGACACAGGGCGCGCAGTCGCAGCAGCTTATCCAGGATGGCGAGGTCGACATGATCGCCATGTGGAATGCCCGCGCGCAGGAACTGATCGACCGTGGCGCGCCGCTTGAAATCGTTTGGAACGGGGCCGAGAACTACACAAGCTTCCGTTTCGTTGCCAAGGGGACGCCGCGCGCCAAGCTGGCCTGGGAATACCTGAAGTTCGCTTCCCAGCCGCAGCAGGAAGCTGCCTTCTGCTCGATCCTGCCCTATGGGCCGGCGAACCCGAAGGCCTTCGACTACATCAGCCCGGAAGTGGCGGCGAAGATGCCTTCACGCCCCGACCGGGTCAAGGTCGCCTACCAGCCGGACGCGGAGTGGCTTGCTCCGCGCCTCGGCCAGATCCGCGAGCGTTTCGCACAGTGGCTGGCGAGCTGATCCGGCGGGAACGCCGGTCTCGCCCGTGAAGGCTGTTGAACAACAAACGACAGGGGAAGGTGGGAGATGAAGACATCAGGAAAATCAGGGCGGAGTCGCCGTCAGGTGCTTAAACTCGGCGGTGGCCTCGTTGCCGCCGCCGGTATCGGCCCGCTGATCGTGACCGAACGGACAATCGCGCAGACCCGCACGATCTATGTCAATACCTGGGGCGGAAGCTGGACGGCGGCGGAGGAAGCCGCGTTTTTCAAGCCGTTCACCGAGGCAACCGGCATCCGCGTGCGCACGGTCGCGCCAGTCTCCTATGCCAAGCTCAAGGCGCAGGTACAGACCGGCAGTTACGAATGGGACATCACCGCCATCAACCAGGCGGAGTGGCTGCGCGCGGAGCGTGAGGGTCTGGTCGAGCCGATCGACTGGACCGTAGTCAACAAGGACGCCTTGTTCCCGAACGCGGTCTTCGCCAATGGCATTGCTTACTGCGCGCTCGGGACCAACCTCGTCTATCGCAAGGACAAGTTCCCGAATGGCGGCCCAAAATCATGGGCGGATTTCTGGGACGTGAAGAAGTTCCCCGGCAACCGCTCGCTCTATAACAACTCGCTGCGCACGGTAATCTTCGCGCTGCTTGCCGATGGCGTGCCTAAGGACAAGCTCTATCCGCTCGATGTCGACCGGGCGCTGCGCAAGCTCACCGAGATCAAGCCGCACATCAAGGTCTGGTGGACGCAGGGCAATCAGTCCCAGCAGCTCATCCGCGACGGCGAAGTCGACATGATGGCCATGTGGAACGCGCGTGCCTCGGAACTGGCCGGGCAGGGGGTTCCCGTGGAGCTGGTCTGGAACGGCGCCACGGTTTCCACCACCATGTGGGGAGTGGCCAAGGGCGCGCCGAACCGCAAAGCGGCCTGGGAGTTCATACAGTTCGCGGTGCAGGCCAAGCCGCAGGCGGATTTCTCGAACCGCCTCTACTATGGTCCGACCAATCCGGAAGCGTTCAAGCACATCAAGCCGGAGGTCGCGAAGCAGCTCCCGACCTACGAGGAGAATTACAAGCAGATCGCGCCCTCGAATATCGAGTGGGAAGCGGCCAACCTCGCATTGATCCAGGAGCGCTTCTCGCAATGGCTGGCGTCGTAACCGCAGCTCCGGCAACGGCGACGGGCCCTGCGGCAGTACCGCAGGGCCCGGGCGCTGGCGCGGTCCCCTGGCTTCTTCTGATGCCGGCGACCGCCGCGCTGGTTCTGCTTTTCGTGCTGCCGATCGGCTATGTGCTCCTGCTCAGCTTCACCGATCCGCAGGTGTCGCTGGCGCATTATCAGCGCATTTTCGCCGTGCCTCTCTATACCCGCATCCTCTTCAATACCTTTGCCACGTCGCTCACGGTGACGGTGATCTGCCTGCTGCTCGCCTATCCCCTTGCCTACGTGATATCGCGGCGCAACGACTGGATATCGTTGACATTGCTGATCTGCGTCGCCGTCTGCTTCTGGACCGGCTTCATCGTCCGGACATATGCGTGGCTGGTCATCCTCGGCAACAAGGGGCCAGTCGCGGCGGTCTGGCAGGGCCTTGGCTTCGGCGCGCCGCCGCAGCTCCTGTTCACGAGTTTTGCCTCGACCCTTGGCATGACGCACATCCTGCTGCCCTACATGGTCCTGGCGCTCTACAGCGTGATGAAGAAGATCGACCCGAACCTGCTGCGGGCCGCGGCAAGCCTGGGCGCCCGGCCGAACGCGGCGTTCCGCGCGGTCTTCCTGCCGCTCAGCCTGCCCGGCGTGGTGAATGGCAGCATCCTGGTGTTCACCATCTGCCTCGGCTTCTTCGTGACGCCAATCCTGCTCGGCACGCCGAAGGACATGATGATTTCCCAGCTCGTCAACCAGCAGATCGAGGAACTGCTCGCCTGGGGTTTCGCCTCGGCGATCGCGGTGGTGCTGCTGGTCGCCACCTCCATCGTGCTGGCGATATACAACCGCTTCGTCGGCCTCGACAGGCTGTGGGGCTGAGGCGGAGGCGACAATCATGGTCATGGCGCTCGCGATCCTCGTCGCAATCTTCCTGATCTCGCCGATCCTGATCATCATCCCGATGTCCTTCAGCACGGCGATCTCCTTCCAGTTTCCACCGCCCGGCTACTCGCTCGGCTACTATCAGGCCTATTTCACTTCCTACGACTGGCTGCAGCCGACCGTGAATAGCTTCGTCATTGCCATCTTGAGCATGGCCGTGACCATGGTGCTGGTCGTGCCGGCTTCATTCGGCTACGTGCGGCATCGCTTCCGCGGCAAATCGTTCTTCAATCTGCTGATGATGTCGCCGCTGATCGTGCCGCATGTCGTGGCTGCGCTGGCCTATTACGGCTACTTCAGCATGGCGCGGCTCAACGGCACGCTGCCGGGCGTGATCCTGGCTCACGGCGTCCTTGCGGTACCGATCGCCTTTCTCGTGGTTTGTGCCACCATCAAGGGGTTCGACCGGAACCTCGAACGTGCCGCCATGAGCGCCGGCGCCGGGCCGTTGCGCACCTTCTTCTATGTGACGCTCCCGGTCCTGCGACCTGGCATGATGGTCGGCGCGCTGTTTTCGTTTCTCGCCTCCTTCAACGAGGCAGTGGTCGCCATCTTTATCTCCGGGCGTGATGCGGCGACGCTGCCCAAGAAGATGTACGAGAGCATCCGCCTCGAATCCGATCCGATCATCGCCGTCGTTTCGTCCCTCCTGATCGGCGCCGTGCTGATCGGTGTCGTCACCTCGGTCGTCTTCCGCAGAAAGCCCAAAAATGTCCCTTGATGCCCTGCTCAATCCAAAGTCCATTGCAATCCTCGGGGCATCGGACAGACCTTCGCCGGGACGCCAGCTCATGGTCTCGGCCGAGCGACTGGGTTACCAGGGGCGGATCTACCCGATCAATCCGAAGTACCCGGAGCTTCTGGGGCATAAATGCTATCCCGGACTAGAAGCCCTGCCGGAGCCGCCCGACGTGGTGGCCTTCTGCGTCAATTACACGCGCATCCTCGAGAATTTCCGTCCCATGGCAGCCAGAGGCGCGCGGGCGGCTGTCATCTTCGATGGCGGCTTCGCCGAACGTGGAGAAGAGGGCGCGAAACTCCAGTCGGAGATCGTTGGCATCTGCCGTGAGACGGGAATCAAGCTGAACGGCCCGAACTGCATGGGTATCCTCAACCCCGTGACGCGCAGTTCCGTCTATATGCAGGAGCTGCGCGATCCCAAGGGTCTGTCCGGCAATGTCGGACTGATCTCGCAGAGCGGCTCGATCTGCATCGGCATGTTGACCGACCTCCGCCGCTTCGGCTTCAGCCACGTGATCTCTTCCGGCAACGAAGCGCTGATAAACACCGCGGAATACATGGAAGCGCTGATCGAGGACGACGTCACCAAGGTGATCGCCCTCTTCACTGAGTCGGTACGGGAACCGGAGCGCTTCATCGCCGCTCTGGACCGGGCGGCCGATCGCGGCAAGCCGGTCGTGGTGCTCAAGGTCGGCCGGACGGAGCGCACGCGCCACGCCATCACCAGCCACACCGGCGGCTTGGCCGGCGAATCGCGCGTCTTCTCCGAAGTCCTGCGCGCCCATCGCGCCATCGAAGTCGACGATATGGACGAGTTGACGGAAGTGCTGGCTGTCTGCCAGGGCACGCGCTGGCCGACCGGTCGCCGGCTTTCGCTGATCACCGCATCCGGCGGCCAGGCGGAACTCGCGCTCGATGTCGGCTCCTCCTGTGGCCTTGACCTGCCACCGCTACCCGAAGCCTCGCGCATGGAGGCCGAGCGCGTCATCGGGCCGATCACCGGGGATGGAAACCCTCTCGATGCCTGGGGCAACGGCGACTATGCCACCAACATGCCACATGCTTTCAAGGTTCTGCGCGAGACGCCCGATCTCGACGTCATCGCTTTCTGCAGCGACAGTTGCGACGACCAGCCCATGGGCCGGCCCGAGCGCGCGCTCGACTATGTCAAGCTGCTGGCAGACTCCGCCCGGCAGAGCGAGCGACCGCACTACCTGCTCAATACCCGTCCGGGCCTGATGAACCGCGTACAGGTCGACTTTCTGCGCGAGCAGGGCATCGTCACCATCGGTGGCGTGCGCCAGGGGCTGGGTGCGGTGGATCGCATCGCCCGATACCTGCAGCCTCGGGCCCCGCTCCGTCCGGCCGCCATGCAGCACGGCGCTGGTGTGCTCTCCCTGCTCGGCCACAGTGCCCGCAAGACGATCAACGAGTACGATGCCAAGCGCCTTCTCGCCCAGCACGGCATTCCCGTCACGCGCGAGGAACTGGTGCGCGGCCTGGATGAGGCCCGCGCCGCCGCGCGGACCATCGGATACCCTGTTGTCATGAAGGTCGCCTCGGACGAGATTGCGCACAAGTCCGAGCATGGCCTGGTGATCGTCGGCATCGCGGATGAGGCGGCACTGGACGCCGCCTGGCGCCTGATCGACGGGCGGCTTGCCGCCATGCCCGGCGGCCGGCCGGCCATTGCGGGCATTGTCGTGCAACAGATGGTCAAGGGCGGCATCGAAGTCTTTGCCGGCGTAAGCCGCGATCCGGACTTCGGCCCGGTCCTTGCCTTCGGTCTCGGCGGCATCGCCATCGAGGTGATGCGCGACTTCGCGCTGCGGATGCTGCCGCTACGCCAGGGCGATGCCGAGGCGATGATCGGCGAAATTCGCGGCGCCGCGATGCTGCGTGGCATTCGCGGTGCGCCACCAGCCGACGTGGAAAGCCTTGCGCGCTGTCTCTACGCGCTCGCCGACTTTGCCCATGCGGACCGGGCGAATATCGTCGAAATGGACCTCAATCCCATCATGGTCCTTCCTCAGGGTCGGGGCTGCGTCGTCGTCGATGCCCTGATCGTGCCCGCAAAATCAGCCAAGGGGTGAGTTCGAGCATGGAAACGCTTGTCAATTACGAGGTCGACGAGAAGGTCAGCATCGTCACGCTGAACCGGCCGGCGAAGCTCAATGCCATCAGCCGCGACCTGCGCGAGCAGCTCGTGGCGGCGCTGACAAAGGCGGATGGCGACCCCGCAACCTCGGTCGTCGTGCTCCGCGCCGAGGGCCGCAGCTTCTGTGTCGGCTACGATATCGGTGGCGACCCTTCCAAGGAATCCTGGAAGCACGACGCGCTGAAATGGCATGAGCACCTGCGGGCGAGCATGGCCATGGAGATGCTGCCCTACGACATGCGCAAGCCGGTGGTCGCCTCGGTCCAGGGCCATGCGCTGGGCGGGGGCTGCGAACTCGCCATGCTGTGCGACATCACCATCGCCGCGGATGATGCGACCTTCGGCGAGCCGGAGGTGCGCTTCTCCGATGTCGGGCCTGGCATCGTGATGCCCTGGATCATCGGCTTCAAGAAGGCGCGCGAGCTGCTCTATCTCGGCGACAGCATCGACGCGCAGGAAGCGCTGCGTCTCGGCATGGTGAACAAGGTGGTCCCGGTCGCCGAATTGCGTGCCGCCACCATGAAGTTCGCCAAGCGTCTGGCTCTCATCTCGCCGGAGGCACTCTATGCGGCCAAGCTCTCGATCAATCGCGGCGCCGACGCGGCGGGCTTCCGGAATGCCATGAATGTCGGCCTCGACATCGTTGCCCCACTCTACGCGGCCAAGACCGAGGTCGGGACGAAGTTCGACGAGATCAAGAAGAAAGATGGCCTGGGCGCCGCTCTCAAGTGGCGCGCGGCCCAGTTCAGGGAATAGAACGTGTCGGACAGCTATCTGCGCCTGCGAAACATCGTGAAGTCGTACGACGGCATCAGCAATGCCGTCGACGACATCAGCATCGACATCGCCAAGGGCGAGTTCATAACTTTCCTGGGTCCGAGCGGATCCGGCAAGACCACGACCCTGATGATGATTGCCGGTTTCGAGGACCCGACGAGAGGAACGATCGACCTCGACGGCAAGGACCTGACGGCCCAAAAGCCATACCAGCGCAACATCGGCATGGTGTTCCAGAACTACGCGCTGTTTCCGCACATGACGGTGGCGAAAAATGTCGCGTTCCCGCTGCGCATGCGCGGCGCGCCGCGTGCCGATATCGGCCGCAGGGTAGCCGAGGCTCTGGAGCTCGTCGGTCTGTCCCGCTTTTCCGAACGCCATCCCCGTGAACTCTCCGGTGGCCAGCAGCAACGCGTCGCCCTGGCGCGCGGGCTGGTCTTCCGGCCAGACGTGCTACTGCTCGACGAGCCGCTCGGCGCACTCGACAAGAACCTGCGCGAGCAGATGCAAGTCGAGCTCAAGCGCATCCACCGGGAGGTCGGCATCACCATGGTCTACGTCACCCATGACCAGACCGAGGCCATGACCATGTCCGACCGCGTCGCGGTCTTCAATCATGGCCGGCTCGAACAGGTGGCGCCACCGCTCGAAGTCTATGGCCGGCCACTGACCCGGTTCGTGGGCGAGTTCATCGGCGACAGCAACTTCCTGCAGGGACGCATCGAGGCCGGCGCCAATGGCAAGCTCTCCATCGACGGGATCGGCCCTGTCTGCGAGGCGAGCAAGCTCGGCGCCGGCGCCCCGGCCGGTCCGGTACATGTCCTGATCCGGCCCGAGCGGCTGCGCCTGATCGGTACGGAGCCGAGACCGGACCTGGTCGCCACCGTCCAGATGCGGGTGGAGGGCACGGTCAATTACGGCGACAGCCTGCTGGTCATGGGCCAATCCGGCCGGATTCCGCTGCGTGTGCGTATCGCGGGCATGGAATCGGGCGATGTCCGGGAGGGTGGGACCATCAGCGTCGGCTGGCGTGCCGACGACATGCATCTGATCGCCGGTTCCTGACCGGACGCAGGCGCGCCGGGTTCAGGAGCGGACGGGCCCCCAGAGCCGGCCGCTGGCGATGTCCGCGCCCTGCCGGCAGGCCTGGAGCTTTGCCCAGACCACGTCCTCGGCCACATATTCGCTGCCGGCGAATGTGCCAAAGCCGCAATCGGCGGAGGCGATGACGCGACTGCGCTCGCCCACCGCCGCCACGGCCTCGCAGATGCGATTGGCGACCACGTCGGGATGCTCGACGAAATTGGTCGTGCTGTCGATCACGCCTGGCAGGAGCAGCATGTGGTCCGGCAGCCGCGCGGCTTTCAGCGCCGCATACTCGTGCTGGTGGCGCGGATTGGCGAATTCCAGACTGAGCGCCCCGACACGGGCCTGGAACAGCACGGGCAGCACCTCGCGCATCGGTATGTCGTGCAGGTGCGGGCCTTCCCAGTTGCCCCAGCAGCAATGGAGCCGGATCCGCTCCCGCGGGATGCCGGACAGCGCCTCGTTGAGGGCCGCCACATGCATTTCCGCGATGGCGAGGAACTGCGCGTCGGAGAGGTTCTGGAAGAGCACGGCCCGTTCCATGGCGAGGTCCGGCGCGTCAATCTGCAGCACGTATCGCCGCGCGATGAGCTCGTACTCCTTGCGCATTTGACGGGCAAGCGCGAAGACATAGGCTTCGTGGCTGTCGTAATGGGCATTGAGCAGGGTCGTCGCGATGATGCCGGGCGAGGCCGCCGTCATGAATGCCTCGACCGGCGGCTGCGCGAGCCCGGCCAGCGCATCATCGAAGATGCGGATCTCGCGCTCGGCCTCCGACAGGTCATCATAGACGATCTCCGCCTGCGCCTGCGGCGCGTTGACGATCCGGGCGCGGCGCGGAAAGCGGCGGAGGGTTTGCGCTGCGAAAGCTGGAAACTCCCGATAATCGGGCGCGCGCGGCCGGTTCGATTCGCCGCCGAACCCCTTCATGCGCCGGGCGACATAGGTCTGAAAGCCGACGCGCGGCTGCTCGCCGTCATTAACCACGTCGATGCCGGCTTCGACCTGGCGCGCCAGAACATGACGGACGGCAGCCGCTCCCTCCCGATGCAATGCCTCTGCCTCGATCGGCTCGCCCGCCTCCTCGCGTATCAGCAGCTCCGTCAGGACCGGGTTGCGCGGCAGGCTGCCCACATGGCTGGTCAGAATCCGCTCGTCGCTCCGCCGCATCAGTCGGCCGCCGAACGCAATCCGCCGAGATAGGTCTTCTCCAGCGCAAAGACCTGATCGAAGCCGGCAAGCTGGCGCAGATCGCCGAAGGCCGCCTTCGGACCGCCAGGGCCGCCGGCATAGCCGTTCGCCTTGACCGCGGCCAGCGCATCGCGCATGCCCTGGATCGCGCCGAGGATCAGGCTGCCCGGCAGGCTGACCCGGGCGATGCCCATCTCCTGCATCTCGGCGAATGTGAACCGCTCGGGCGACTTGCCGCCCTCGACCACGTTGATGGCAACCGGCCCGCGGATGCCCCGCACGGCCTGGCGCGCCAGCGCGCGGTCGGTCATGCCGTCGATGAAGATCATGGTTGCCCCTGCTTCCATGTAGGCGTTGCCACGGCGGATCACCTCCTCGATCCCGCCGATGGCAAGCGCATCGGTGCGGGCGTTGATGACGAAATCCGCATCCTTCCGGGCCCCGGCGCAGGCACGTACCTTCGCCACCGCCTCGTCGATCGGCACGATGGCCTTGCCATCCAGATGCCCGCAGCGCTTGGGCATGACCTGGTCCTCGATATTGACGCCGGCAAGCCCTGCATCCTCGAAGGCGCGTACCGCGTACCAGGCATTGACCGCGTTGCCGAAGCCGGTATCGCCGTCGGCCATGACCGGCAGGCCGACCGCATCGGCGATGCACTTGCTCGCGCCCACCATGTCGGTGAGCGACAGAAAACTGTAGTCCGGCAGGCCGAGTCGACTGACCGATATGCCATAGCCGGAACACTGGATGGCGGCGAAACCCGCCTCCTCGATGATCCGCGCGGAAAGCGGGTCGTAGGCACCGGGCATCACCAGAAGCTCGGGCGCGTGGATGAGATTCTTCAGCAGCGTGGTCTTGCGCATGTATCCCCCGTTTGTCGAGCGATTGTGCGCCGGCTGGCGGGCCGATGCAAATCCCGGCAGTTGCCGCTAGCATGGCGCGGCTGCTGGCTGATGAGGGCGGGAAATGTGGCCTGGCGCAACGGGGAGTGTGTCGGCGTGACCGGGCGGGCAGGCTCGCTGGCTCTGATCGCCTCTTGCCAGGTGGCGGGCCTCGCACTCTGGTTCTCCGCCTCGGCCGCCGTTCCGGGCCTGATCGAAAGCGGCCGGTTGGAGGCGCGCGCGGCCTCGCTGCTGACGACCGCCGTCCAGCTTGGTTTCGTTGCCGGCACCCTGTTGAGCGCGATCCTCGGCCTTGCCGACCGCTACGATCCCCGTCGCTTTTTTGCCGCTTGTGCCGTTGCCGGCGCGCTCGCCAATGCCGCGATCCTCCTGACGGAGATTGGCGACCGGCCGAGCCTCTTTCTGCGTTTTCTCACCGGGATGGCGCTGGCCGGGGTCTATCCCGTGGGGATGAAGCTGGCGGCGGGTTGGGCGGAGCGAAATATGGGCCTGCTGATCGGCGGGCTGGTCGGTGCCCTGACCCTTGGATCAGCACTGCCGCATCTCTTCAATTTTCTCGGCGGACTGGCCTGGCAGTCCGCCATTGCCGGCGCCTCGCTCTCGGCGTTGCTCGCCGCTGCCGGCATCATGCTGGCCAGCCTCGGCCCGCGCCATCAGACGGCGAGCGCTTTCCGGCCGGACGAGGCGTTCCTTCTGCTGCGCCAGCGACCGATCCTGCTCGCCAATGCCGGTTATCTCGGCCACATGTGGGAACTCTATGCGATGTGGGCCTGGATCGGCGCCTTCCTAGCCTTCGCCCTCGGTCGCGAGGGCGATCCGGCCGCCGCCACCAGTCTCGCTGCCGCCAGCACCTTTCTCGTGATGGCGAGCGGCGCCATCGGCGCAGTGCTGGCGGGGCTGCTGGCGGACCGGGTCGGGCGGACGCTGGTCACCATCTGGGCCATGGCGATCAGCGGCTCCTGTGCGCTCATCATCGGTCCCGTTGCCGAACTCGGCGTTGCCGCCCTCCTGCTCGTCGCGATCCTGTGGGGCATTACCGTAATCGCCGATTCCGCGCAATTCTCCGCCGCAATCGCCGAACTGGCTCCGGCGCGGCTGACCGGCTCCATGCTTACGCTGCAGACCTGTCTCGGCTTTCTGCTCACCGTGGCAACCATCCAGCTCATGCCACTGGCGATCGAACTTCTGACCTGGCGATATGCCTTCTCGGTACTGGCAATCGGCCCCTTCCTGGGCGCGCTGGCCATGTGGCGCCTGCGCCTGCGGCCGGAAGCGGTACGCATCGCGGGCGGGCGCCGATAGGGCGGCGCGACCCGTCGTGCGCGATCTCTGGCAACCGGCGCCTGACACCACTATCCTCGGGCGCTCCTTATATCCCGCGATCAGCATAAACGACGGAGACGAGGCATGAGCTGGAACCTCACGGCGGAACAGCGCGCGCTGCAGGCAAAGGCGCGCCGGCTGGCGGAAGAGGTCTTCGCGCCGCTGGCGGCCGAAATCGACCGGTCGGAGCAATATCCCTGGGAATCCGCCCGCCTGCTCAATCAGCATGGCCTCATGGGCATGACCATTCCGCGCGAACTGGGTGGCCAGGGTCGTTCCTATTTCGACGTGGTGCTGGTCATCGAACAGATCGCGCGCGTATGCGGGGTCACGGCGCGCATCGTCGTCGAATCGAATATGGGCGCGATCTCCGCCGTCATGCAGTATGGCACCGCCGAGCAGAAGCGCCTTGGCGCAGACTATATCCTCGCCCATGCCGACAAGCCGGCGATCTGCATCACCGAGCCGGGTGCGGGCAGCGCGGCGAACGAGTTGACGACGCGCGCCGAGCGGCGCGGCAATGGCTGGGTGCTGAACGGGCGCAAGCACTGGATCACCGGCGCCGGCGTCTCCCGGCTGCACCTGATTTTTGCCCGCGCCCACGACACGGATGGCAGGGAGCTTGGCATCGCCGGCTTCCTTGCCGTGCGCGACGAAACGCCGGGCCTCGCGATCGGCCGGCGCGAGCCGACCATGGGACTGCGCGCGATTCCCGAAGCGGAAGTGATCATGACCGATATGGCCGTGGGTGATGATGCGCTGGTGCTGCCGCCGGGCGGTTTCGCCCGGGGCTTCGCCGAACTCATGGAAGCCTACAACTCGCAGCGGCTCGGCGCGGCGACCATCGCGCTCGGGATCGCCACCGGCGCCTACGAACACGCGCTCGACTATGCCCAGCGCCGCGAACAGTTCGGCCGTCCCATCTGCGAATTCCAGGGCATCCAGTGGATGCTGGTGGACATGGAAACCTCGATTGCCGCCGCGCAGGCGCTGATCTACAAGGCGGCAATGAGCGCCGGGGCGGACGGGGCCTCGCCCTTTCCCGACGTCAAGCTTGCCGCCCAGGCGAAGATCTTTGCGTCCGAGATGGCGGTGAAGACCACCAACGACGCGTTGCAGGTCTTCGGGGCCGCCGGGTATTCGCGCAACAATCCTCTCGAGCGCATGGTGCGCGATGCGCGCATGTTCACCATTGGCGGCGGCACGGCGCAGATCCTGCGCACCGTGGTGGCTTCCCGCCTGCTCAATCGCAAGCTGCCGCAGACCCGCGACGGCTATCTGCGTGAAGCGGGCAGGGCATGAGCGTTTCGGACACGACGCCGGTTCTGGTCGGCTGCGGAGATATCACCGACCAGAAAACGCCGGTGGAGGCGGCGCGCTCGCCCTACGACTTGATGGCGGAAGCCGGCCGTGCGGCGCTGGCCGATACGGGATCCGGCGCGGTCGGGGCGGCGATCGAAGCAGTGGCGGTGGTGCGCCTGTTCGCCGAAACCTCCCATCGCTTCCGCTCCGGCTTCGGAAGCTCGGCCAATCCGCCAGCCAGCCTGGCGCGGCGGCTTGGCCTGCGGCCATCGCGGCTTTTCTATACCTGGTCGGGCGGCAACATGCCGCAATCCCTGGTCAACCGCTTCGCTGTGTCCATTGCGCGCGGGGAAATACGCTCGGTGCTGATCGCCGGCGGCGAGGCGCTGCGCACCCAGCGCGGGCTGGAACGGGCAGGGCTCGCCGCCGATTGGCGGGAGGATCCAGGCGGCGCGCCGGAACTGATCGGCGATCCAAGGCCGGGCTACAACGCACACGAGGAGGCACACGGGCTTTCGGCCGCCATCGCCTTCTATCCCCTTATCGAGACCGCGATCCGCGCGGCACGCGGCGCGAGCCCGGAAGCGCATCTCGCCGCGATGGCGGCGCTGATGGCGCGGCTCTCATCGGTAGCGGCGGCCAATCCACTGGCGACGCGGCGCGAGCTGCTGTCCGCGGCGCGTCTGGCCCGCATCGATGGCGGCAACCGCTGGATCGGCTATCCCTACCCGCGCCTGATGACCTCCAATGCCTATGTTGATCAGGCGGCCGCGCTGGTGATGATGTCGGCAGGGCTCGCCCGATCCCTCGGCATTCCGTCCGCGCGCTGGGTCCATCTGCATGGCTGCGCCGATTGCCACGACCATTGGTCGCTTCTCGACCGTCCCGAACTGCATCGTTCGCCGGCGATCCGCGCCGGCCTCTCCCATGCCATGGCCATGGCCGGCCGCCGATCGCAGGACATGGCCTATCTCGATCTCTATAGCTGTTTCCCGTCCGCCATCGAGGTGGCCTGCGCCGAGGCGGGGCTTGCCGAGGACGATGCGCGCGGGCTGACGGTGACCGGGGGGCTGCCCTGTTTCGGTGGGCCGGGGAACAACTATGTGACCCACAGCATCGCCGAGACGATGCGCAGGTTGCGTGCGGCGCCCGGCAGGTTCGGGCTGGTGAGCGCCAACGGCTATTACCTGACCAAGCATGCCTTCGGCATCTATTCAACCTCGCCGCCCGAACACCGGCCGGACTATGACAGCGGCGGATTGCAGGCGGAACTCGATGGCGGGCCGAAGGCGCCTTTCACGCAGGAGCCCAGTGGTGCGGCGCGCATCGAGAGCTATGCCGTCATGCATGCCACCAGCGGGCCGGCGCTGGCGATCATCGTCGGTCGGGAAGAGGCGAGCGGGCGCCGCTTCCTCGCCAATCTCGACGATGGCGAGCCAGTGCCCGCGGACATGCAGCAGGTGGACTGGCTCGGTCGCACCGGCCATGTACGGCGCGGCGAGGGACGCAACCTGTTCGCCTTCGCCTGATCAACGGCCGGGGCCGCCTTCGCCGACCAGGATGAAGGGCGCCCAGAAGAGCGGGTGGGACATGTCCGGCGCCTGGTTCCTGTCGCCGGTCCTGCCATCGATCAGCCGCAGCATGGAGCGCCGCAGCGCCTCGGCTCGGCCGATACCCGGCTCGCTCGCCAGCGCCTCGAACGTGCCGGTGGTAAGATGGACCGCGGCCTGCGAGAGCACCTGCCAGTGCGAGACGAGCAGCGCGCGCGCGCCGGCATGGAAGAAGGCGCGCGCCAGTCCCGACAGACCCTCCGCACCTTCTTCGATCGCCGGTGCGGCCGTATTGCAGGCGCTGAGAACGACCCAGTCGGCATCGAGGCGCAACTCGGCCACTTCCGACATGGTGAGCAGGCCGTCATCCTCCGGACTCGCTGCGGGTGGTGGTGTCAGGACCAGCGCCGGTTCGCCAAGACCCCGGATCTCGCCGGCTACCAGGCCGTGCGTGGCGAAGCTCACGATCCGCGCATCCGACAGGACGCCGCTGCGTGCCCGCCGCTCGGTCGCCTCGCCACGCAGGAAAATGCGTCGCTCGCCAGTCCCTGTGGCGGCGGCCTGGGCCAGCAGCTCGCGCTCTGTCTCCGGCAGGCGCGGAAAGTCGCGAATGGCCGCGAGATCGACGCTTCCGCCACGCCAAAGCAGGCTCGGCGTGACGCCGCGCAGATCGCCCGGTCCGCCGGAGAAAAGCGGGTCACCGAAACCCACGAACGGCCCGCCAGTCTCCCGACGCGGCTGGACATCGCGGAGCGAGACCAGGGACGAAGCCGAAGGAAGCGTGGTCAGGGCGAAGTGGCGAACAAGCCAATCGGCGGCCTCATGGTCCTGACCTGAAGCGGGCATCGAGCGAACAAGTACGGCGAGGGGCAGCGACTGCAGCGCGCCATCGCTCACCGTCAGCAACCGCCGTGCCGGCGCGAGGAATGTCTCCGCCTGGCCAAACAGCAGGCGATAAAGTTGGTGCGCGGCGACAAGGTCGAAGGGGCGGACATCGCTCGCGAGCATGCCGGGGAACGGCTCGAGCGTGGAGCGCAGTGCCTGCACCAAGCCCGCGATCCGCTCTCGCCCCGCATCGATCCGCCACCAGTGCGAACGCTCCACCGAGACCGCGAACAGAAAGGTCTCGTCCCGGCCGCTGCTCCACATAAGCAGGACTTCATCAGGCGCCAGACGGGCTACGATCTCGGCGATCCCGCGCGGCCTGAGCGCGGCTGCCTCGCCCGCCCCGGGAAAATCCAGCGCCAGCGAGGTGGTCGTCGCGCGCAGATCCGCATCGATCGAGCGCAGCTCCTCGAGCAGCCGGCCGCGCCGCGTGCCGGCATTGGCGGCGCCGCTCGCTGCGGTTTCGAACAGGTCGCGATCCAGCAGCCGCCGGCGCTCGCGCAGGTCCTGGACGGTGCGCAGGCGCTCCGATAGTTCGCTACTGCCGTCGGCAAGCCGCGCGCTCATGCTGGCTACCGCGCCCGCCACTTCAAGGCTGCCGGCAAGCTGCGCCGCGCGGAATGCCTCGTCCATCAGGTCACTGGTGGCAAGCCTGCCGGCCTTCGCCGCCTCCTGCCAAAGAAGCGAAAGCAGGCGGTGAAAGTAATGCCGCCGGGAACGCCATTCCGCTTCCGCTCCCATCCCGCGATCGGCGAGCAGCAGTTCGGTGCGTGTCGCGAGGATCGTGACCGCGCGGCGCGCCTGTGCGAGCGCAAGATCGGGCCGACCCATTCGCAGATGCGTCTCCGCCAATGCGTCGTGTATTCGTGCGACCTCGGGATGGCCGCTGCCCAGTCCCTGTTCGCGGACGAAGAGCGCTTCGCCGAACAGCGTCAGGGCCTCCGGCAGGCGCGCCTGGGCGCGCAGGAGGTCGGCGATGTTGGCGAGGTTCGTCGCGGTCTCCGGATGCAGGGCACCGAGTGAAGCACGATTGATCTCGAGGGCGCGCTGGTAGTGTGCCTCTGCCTCGGCCAGGTCGCCTTCGGCCCGCAGGACGATGGCGAGGTTGTTCAGGGTCGTGGCGACGGAAGGGTGGGCTGGCCCTAGGATTGCCTCCCGCATGGCAAGCGCCCGCGCGTAGAGCGCGCGTGCCCGCGCCTGGTCGCCTTTCTCATGCAGGACCTCCGCCAGGTTGTGCAGGCTGTTGGCGACCTCGCGATGGTTTGCGCCAAAGATGCGTTCGCGGATGGCGAGTGCGCGCCGGAACAGCACTTCGGCCTGGTCCGCCCTGCCTTGCAGGCGCAGCAGGAAGGCAAGGTTGTTGAGGCTTTGCGCCACATCGGCGCTCTCCGGACCGCTGCGCCGCTCGCGGATCAGCAGCGCCTGCTGCTGTGCGGCCTCCGCCTCGATCAGGCGACCCTGATCCTGAAGCACGAGGCCGAGATTGTTATAAGCCACCGCGACGGCAAGGCTGTCGGCCCCGAAGAGTTCCTCGCCCAGGCGAAGGGATGAGCGGTGCAGCGGCTCCGCCAGCCTGTGCAGGCCGAGATGACGATAGACATGCGCGAGATTGTTGCGGCTCCGCGCGACGAGGCCGTGCTTCTCTCCAAGCAACTGTTCGCGGATGGCAAGCGCCCGCTCGAACATCGGCCGCGCCTCGGAGTAACGCCCCTGGTCCTGCAGCAGGGTCGCCAGATTGTCCAGCCCGTCGGCAGTATCGAGGCTGTCCGGGTCGTGCCGCGACCAGATGTCGAGCGCACGCCGGTAGAGCGGCTCGGCGGCGTTCTGGCGATCCTCGCTGCGATGGATGTAGGCGATGTTGTTGAGGCTCTGCGCGACGGCGGGATGATCGGGACCGAAGGCCGCGCTGCGGATGGCAAGCGCGCGCTCATGCAGCGCCAGTGCCGCGCCCGGCTCGCCTAGCTCGTGCCGGGCAATGGCGAGATTGTTGAGCGTCACGGCGACGGCAGGATGATCTTCGCCAAAGGCCGCGCGGCGCAGCGAAAGCGCTCGCTCGAGCAGGAGGCGCGCCGCGTCGGCCTGTCCTCGCAGGCGCAGCAGCAGGCCGAGATTGTTCAGGCTTTCGGCCAGCTCCGCACCGCCCTCCGGCTGGAGCCGCTCGCGCAGCGCTAGCGCCTCGCGGAACATCGCCTCCGCCTCCGCCAGGCGGCCCTGCCGCTGCAGGGCGGTGGCGTCCGCATTGAGCCTCCGCGCCCGCTCCGCCTGTGCGGCAGGCGATGCAGCTTCCGGCGCCTGGGCGGCCGCATCGGCGATCATCGCCAGCAGCGGCAGGACGAACAGCAGCAACCTGGTCCATCGCAACATCGTGCCATGATGCGGCCGCGATGGAGCCTGCGCAAGGAAGCGCGCAAGCTTGCCGGCGCGTCAGTCGGCGAAGCGCACGCCCTTACGCTGGCGGCGAAGCCGCGGATCATGGGACTTGACCAGGACCGGCCCGCCCGACAGAAGCTCCCGACAGCGTTCCAGCGTTTCCCGTTCCAGACGCTCCATCGCCTCTTCGGTGTAGAAGGCGAGATGGGGCATCAGAATGACATTCTCCATGCCAAAGAGTGCGCTCAGCGGATGCCCCTGCAGCGCCAGCGGCTCTTTTGCGAAGACATCGAGAGCGGCGCCCCGGATGCGGCCTTCGCGCAATGCCGCGAGCAGGGCCATCTCGTCGACCAGGGCCCCGCGCGAGACATTGATCAGGCAGGCATCGGGGCGCATCGCGGCGATCTCCGCCGCTCCTACGATCCCTCGGGTTTCCTCGTTCAGCACGCAATGCAGGGAGACGAAATCGCTGGTCGCCATCAGCGCGCGGAGATCCGTGCAGGGCTCGATGCCATGACGGCGCATCGTCTCACCTGGCAGATGCGGATCGTAACCGATCACCCGCGCCCCGAAGCCCGCGCCGGCCATGCGCGCCATCGCGCGGCCGATCCGTCCGACGCCGATCAGGCCGACCGTCTTGCCGGCAATATCGTTGCCGAGCCAGCGCGAAACCGGCCACAGCCAGCCCTCCCGACGCATCGCCCTATCCATGGGCAGAAGCCGGCGGGAGAGCGCGATCATCATGGCGAACGCCGCCTCCGCCACGGTCTGCTCGGCATACTCGGGGATATTGACTACAGGCACGCCGCCGTCGATCGCGGCGTCGACATCGATGGCGTCGATGCCGACGCCATACTTGACGATTCCCTTGAGGCGCCCAGCGGCCTCGATCACCGCCCGGTCGATCGACGTATAGCACATCAGCAGCAGAGCGGCCTCGCGCGCCGCCTCGATCAACTCGCCGCGCGGCACGCCATCAGGCAGCAGCACGAGTTCGGCGCCCATGGCGCGAAAATGGGCGTCGACGATCGGGCATTCCAGCTCGCGATCGGTGCGGACGATGCGCAGCCGCTCACCCATTGCCAACCGCATCGATCGCATCGGCCAGGCTCGCGGCAATGACGTCGATGGCGAAGTCCATCTGCGCGCGGGTGGTGATGAGCGGGGGCGTCAGGGTCAGGGTGTTGCCGAACGTGGTCTTGAATGACAGACCCCGATCGAGGGCACGGTAGAGAACCTCCTCCGCCAGGTCGTTCGCCGGTTCCTTCGAACCACGCTCGCGCACCAGTTCGACACCGACCAGGAAGCCGCGCCCACGCACATCGCCAATGACCGGAAAGCGTGCTTTCAGCTCCTCGAGGCGGGCAAGCGCATGGGCGCCGACTAGGGCGGCATTCTCCACCAGACCCTCTTCCTCGATGATCTGGATGGTGGTTAGGCCGGCGCGCGCGGAGACCGGGTTCTTCTCGTGCGTATAATGGCCGAAGGCATAGTCGCCCGCGACATCGAGTTCGGGACGTGCCAGCACGGCGGCGAGTGGCAGAATGCCGCCGCCCAGCGCCTTGCCCATGACGAGAATGTCGGGAACGACGCCGTCATGGTCGCAGGCGAACATGCGCCCGGTCTTGCCGAGGCCGGTCGGAATCTCATCGAAGATCAAAAGGGCGCCATGGGCATCACAGGCCGCGCGCACCTCAGCCCAGAAGCCGGGCGGCGGGATATACGGAACGGCACGCGCCGGTTCCGCGATCACCGCCGCCACATCCCCCTCCTTCTCAAGCACGTAGCGCACGAAGCTGGCGCAGGTCATGCGGCAGAGATCGAGCAGCGGCTGGCCGTCCTTCTCCGGATAGCCATATGGGCAGCGATAGCAGGCGAAGGGCGCCACGTGCTCAGCGCCGGAGAGCAGCGGCCCGATGACATGCGAGCGGAAAAGCTGCTCGCCGCCGACCGAGGCGGCACCAAACCCGGCACCATGGAAGGAGTCCCAGAACGATATGGTTTTGTGCCGCCCGGTCGCGGCGCGCGCGATCTTGAGCGCCACCTCGACTGCGTCCGAACCGCCGGTGGTGAACAGGACCTTGGAGAGATCGCCGGGCGATATCTCAGTCAGCTTGGCTGCCAGTGCCGTCGCCGGCGCGCAGGCGAAGCGGCGCGGCGCGAAAGGCAACTCGTCCATCTGGCGTGCAATGGCCTCCTTGAGGCGCGGATGGCCGTAGCCGATATGGTGGACGTTGTTGCCGTGGAAATCGAGATAGCGGCGACCCTCCGCATCCTCGATATAGGCACCCTCCGCGCGCGTCACCACCGAAAGGCAGGGCGTAGAGACCGACTGGCGCAGGAAATAGCGCTGGTCCTCCGCCAGGGCCCGGCGCGAGGCATCACCCAAATTACGCTCCGCCCAGGCGCGCCGCCGCGCCGAGGTATTGATCTCGCCTTCCGACTGGGCGGGTCCCGCCGCGACGCTCTTCATGCCATGCCCCCGGTTTCCGCTCGCGCGTGCGGATGGTAGAGGAGCAACACGGTCCGGGGCAACGGGAAGGCGGGCCCGGCGCGCTCAGCCCGTCATCGTGCCGGCATGGAGCACGGTCCCGGCCCGGTGAATGGTCTTGGCCATGTCCATCATCGCGCGCACGACACGCCGGTTACGCTCGCTTCTGAGGCAGGCGACGTGATCGAAGCTCCGCATGGCAGGATCGCGGATGTCGAGTGCGCGGAAGCGCCCGTCGCCCGTCGCCTCGACCTTCCAGACCACGCCGAAGCCAAGGCCGGCGGCCACCGCGCCCAGTACCGCCTCCCGGCTGCCGAGCTCCAGCACCACCCGCGGTCGCGCGCCGGCGCGGCGCAACGCGGCTTCCAGCGCGCGCTGGGTATTCGAGCCTTCCTCGCGCATCAGCATGGGCTGGCCGTCGAGATCGGCGATGCGAACGGACTTGCGCCGAGCCCAGGGATGGCGCAGGGGTACGATCAGCACCGGCGTATGGCGCCAGAGCGGCACGCGGACGAAAGTCTCGTCCTCCTCCGTCACCGGCAGTATTCCCACATCCACCCGCCGTTCCAGAAGCTGCTGGCGAACATAGGCGGTGTTGCCCAAGGTCACCATCAGCCGCACCTCGGGAAAGCGCCGGCGGAACTGCGCGAACATCCCCATGACGATATGCGGCCCATCAGCGGCGACGCGGAGATGGCCGCGCCGGAGTTCGCGCGATGCGGCGAGCAGCTCCTGCGCCTCTTCCTCGAGTGCGAAAAGCCGGCGCGTGACGTCGAACAGCGAAGTGCCCGCCTCGGTCAGCGACACTCCGCGACCGGCGCGGTCGAGCAGCTTGACGCCGTAGGTCTCCTCCAGCGCCTTCACCTGGATGGTGAGGGCGGGCTGCGTTACGCCGAGCTGCTGGGCAGCGCGGGTGAAGCTCCCTTCCCGCGCGACCATGTCGAAAGCGCGAAGCTGCGTGAAGTTCATCTTACGCTCCCGGCGCCGGCACGGCGCCCACCATCGGTCGAAGTATAAAATCCGCCACGGAATATACAGATAAATATTAATTTGCCTCAATGTCGGGCGCGGTCCTATCGTGACTACACACCGGTTCCGCCGGCAGCGGCGGACGGCGACCAGGGGGCTGACCGTTATGCTGCAACGCACGCCGCGCGAGGAGGCGCTGACGCTCGCTGCCCGGGGACAGGAGGAGAGCGTGGCGGCGCTCGCCAGTCTGGTGCGCGTGCCGAGCCTCACCGGCGAGGAAGGACGGGCGCAGGCGGAAATCGTCGCCCGCCTGAAAACACTCGGCGCCGAGACCGTGGTGGCGGAACCGGACGTGGCCAGGTTGTTCGAGCGTTTTCCGCAGGTTGCGCAGTATCCGACGCACTGGCAGCACGACCTGATCCTTCCCTACGCGGAACTGCCGAGCTATGAGGCGCTACGGGCAAGCGGACTGGAGAGGGTTCTCAACTATCGCGACCGGCCGAACGTCGTCGGCATCTTCCGTGGCAGCGGCGGTGGCCGCTCGCTCATTCTCAATGGCCATATCGACACGGTGACGATCGAGCCCGCAGGCGAATGGACGCACGATCCCTTCGGCGCGAAGATCGTCGACGGACTGATGTATGGCCGGGGCACCTCGGACATGAAGGGCGGCCTGATGGCGGCATTGATGGCCATGAGCTATCTGCGCCGTGCCGGCGCTCGGCTGCGCGGCGACGTCATCTTCCAGAGCGTCGTCAACGAGGAACATGCGGGCAATGGCACGCTGGATCTGGTGCGACGCGGGTTCCGCGCCGATGCAGCGATCGTGCTGGAGCCAACGAACAACACCGTATCGGTCAGCCATCCCGGGGGTCTCTACTGGCAGGTACGCGTGCCCGGCCGCGCCCGTTCCCCGGGCGCGCGCTGGACCGATGGCCGGCAGGAGGGCGTCAGCGCCATCGAAAAGCTGCCGGCCGTGATCGGGGCGCTGATCGATCTCGAACGCCGCTACAACGAGAAGGCAGGCGATGATCCGATGGAAGCCGGCCGCTCGCCCTTCTCACTGGTGATGGGCAAGATCGTCGGCGGCCACTATGAAACGGTGACGGCGGGCGAGGTGACATTGCGCGGCGGCGCCTACTTCGCGCCGATGGTGGGCGATGTCGTCGACGTGATGAAGGATTTCCGCCAGGCGCTGCGCAAAGCGAACGCCGCCGATCCGTTCCTGAGCGAGAACCCGGCGCAGCTTGAGTTTCTGCATCATGACGACAGCACGCGTCAGAGCCCGCAAATACCACTCGCGATGCATATGTGTGAGGTGCTGCAGGCGCGCGGCGGCCACGGTAGCGTGCGGCCCGGCCCATTCTGCTGCGACCTCCGCCACCTGGTGAATCAGGGCGGCATTCCATCGATCATATTCGGCCCGGGCACGATCGCGCAGGCGCACAAGCCCGACGAACATATCGACCTCCGTGAGTATCTCGACTGCATCGCGCATCTGATCGACTTCATCTGGGCCTGGTGCAACCAGGAAACGGAGGCGAGCTGAAAGCGCCCCGGCGCGCCGGGGCGAGAGAAAATCGATAGCAACCGACGGGCATAAGGAGGCAGACACATGCGAAGCACGGGAATCCTCAGTCTCGCCATGGCGGCGCTACTGGCGGGCGTGACGGCGGGCAGTGCCCTGGCGCAGCCCAAGAAGGGTGGCACCCTCACCTATACCTACCATCCGGAACCCACGGCACTTTCGACCATTGCCACCACGGCGGTGCCGGTGGCGCTGATCTCGACCAAGATCTACGAAAGCCTGCTCGAGTACGAGGGGGCCGGCCTGACGCCGAGGCCGGGCCTTGCCGAATCCTGGACCGTGTCGCCGGACAACCTGACCTATACGTTCAAGCTGCGCGCCGGGGTGAAATGGCATGACGGCAAGCCCTTCACCAGCGAGGACGTGAAATTCAGCATCGAGCAGATCGCACTGAACTACCATTCCCGCGGCCGCACGTACTTCGGCAACGTGGAGGCCATCGAAACGCCCGACGCCCAGACGGTCGTATTCCGGCTCAAGGCGCCGATCCCCTACCTGCTCAGGGCCTTTCAGCCGAGCGAAACGCCGATGATGCCGAAACACGCCTTCTCCGAACAGGAGATCGCCGAGAAGAAGGTCCGCCAGGCGCGCATCATGCAGGAGCCGGTCGGCACCGGCCCGTTCAAACTCAAGGAATGGCGCAAGGGCAGTCATATCATCCTCGAACGCAATGCCGATTACTGGAAGCCGGGAAAGCCCTATCTCGACCAGGTAGTCTTGCGCGTGATGCCCGACGGCGCCGCGCGCGCCATCGCGGTGGAGAAGGGCGAGGTCGATCTCGCGCCGACTTCCGCCCTGCCGCCGGCCGAAATGCAGCGGCTGAGCAAGCTGCCGCATCTCGTCGCATCTGAGGAAGGCAGCGAGGGACTTGGCCCCATCATGTGGCTCGAGGTCAACCTTCGCGACAAGCCGCTTTCCGACGTGAAGGTGCGTCAGGCGATCAGCATGGCGATCGATCGCGACAAGCTGGTGGATGTCATCTGGTATGGCAACGGCAAGCCGGCGCGTGGACCCATCGTCAGCGGCAACCCGAACCATTTCGACGCCAGCCTGCCGAAGTTCGAATACAACCCGCAGAAAGCCGCGCAGATGCTCGACGAAGCCGGCTATCCACGCGGGGCCGGCGGTGTGCGCTTCAAGCTGACGCAGAACTTCCTACCCTATGGCGAGGAATGGGTGCGCCAGGCCGAATACATCCGCCAGGAACTGGGCAAGATCGGCATCCAGGTGGAAACGCAGAGCCTCGACATGGGCGGCTGGCTCAAGCGCATCTATACAGACTGGGACTATCACTTCACCAGCAACTTCACGCACAACTATTCCGATCCCACCATTGGCGTGCAGCGCGCCTTCATCTCGAGCAACATCCGCAAGGGTGCGTCCTTCAGCAACTCGATGGACTACAGAAACCCGCGACTGGACGAACTTCTGCTGAAGGCGGCCGGCATGCAGGACGGGCCGGAGCGCAAGAAGATCTGGGACGAAGTGCAGGCGATCCTGCGCAACGACCTGCCCGTCATCTTCCTGATCGAGATCGGCTACACCCATATCTGGAACAAGCGTGTCCAGGGCCTGATCACCAACGGCATCTCGATGTACACAAACTGGGATTCGGTGTGGATCCAGTAAGCGTTCGCGAGCGCGCGAAGCCCCGCCGTCCGGAGAAAATCCGGCCGGCGGGGCGCCGGCGCCTAGGGGTGGCGCCCGCATCATGAAGAAGGCCACGTTCCAGTTCGTGTTGCGCAGGCTGCTGCAGGTGGTCCCGGTGGTCCTGGCCATCGCCGCCTTCAACTTCCTGCTGCTGCGCCTGGCGCCCGGCGACGCGGCTGACATTCTGGCCGGGCAGATGGGCCATGCGACAGTGGAGTTCACCGAACAGCTTCGCCGCGAATTTGGGCTCGACCGCCCGCTCTACCAGCAGTTCCTCATCTATATGGGTAAGCTTCTTACCCTCGATCTCGGCATGTCGCACCTGCAACAGACGCCAGTCATCGACCTCATCGTCGACCGTCTGCCGGCAACGCTCATCCTGATGGTGAGCGCCATCCTGCTTGCCGTGATCGTCGGCATCTGCATCGGCATCGCCGCGGCGCGCCGCCAGGGGAGGCTAGCCGACAACCTGATCTCGGTCGCGGCGCTGCTGGTCTATGCCACGCCGGCCTTCTGGCTCGGGCTGATGCTGATCGTGCTCTTCTCCATCAAGCTCGACATCCTGCCCTCCGGCGGCATGATGCAAATCGGCGCCGGGCATGAAGGCCTTGCACATGTTCTGGACGTGACATGGCATCTGATCCTGCCCGCGACCACGCTCGGCCTCTTCTATGTGGCCATCTACACCCGGCTGATGCGCGCCTCGATGCTGGAAGTCTACGGTCTCGACTTCATCGTGACCGCCCGCGCCAAGGGCCTCTCGGAAGGTGTCATTGCCTGGACCCATGCCATGCGTAATGCCCTGCTGCCGGTGGTGACGCTGGCTGGCGTCCAGATCGGGCACCTTCTGGGGGGATCGGTGCTGGTTGAAACCGTATTCGGCTGGCCCGGACTCGGCCGGCTCGTGTTCGATGCGCTCTTGCAGCGGGACCTCAACCTGCTGCTGGGCATCCTCTTCATCTCCTCCGTCGTCGTCGTGATTGCCAACCTTGTGGTCGACCTCGTCTATGGCCTGCTCGATCCGAGGATCGTGCATAGATGAGACGGCTGACGACCTTCTGGCTTCGCTATCGCCGGAACCGGGGCGCGGTCGCCGGTGCCCTGGCACTCGCCGTCATTCTCGCGCTGGCGCTTCTCGGACCAATCCTCTACCCGACCGATCCGTTCGACATGGTGGGTCGGCCCTTCTCGCTGCCCTTCGACCGCTTTCCCCTCGGCACCGACGTGGCCGGACGCGATATCCTCGCCGGCATTCTCAACGGCGGCCGCGTCTCCCTGCTGATCGGCGTCCTGGCCAGCCTGTCCGCCACCATCATCGGCGTCGCCCTCGGCGCGGTCGCCGGATACTACGGCGGGCGCATCGACGATCTCCTGATGCGCACCACGGAGTTCTTTCTCTGCATCCCCTCCTTCGTGCTCGCCGTGGTGCTGGTTGCGATCTTCCAGCCAAGCGTCGTTACCGTGACTGTCGCCATAGCCGTCGTCTCCTGGCCGTCGGTAGCGCGCCTTGCCCGCGGCGAGTTCATCGCCCATCGCGACCGCGAGTATGTGCAGGGCTGCCGCGCCATCGGCATGCCGGACTGGGAGATCATACTGCTGCAGATCATGCCGAACGCGCTGCCGCCCATCATCGTTGTCTCCTCGCTGATGGTGGCGACGGCGATCCTCACCGAATCGGGCCTCTCCTTCCTCGGCCTTGGCGATCCGAACCTGGTCTCCTGGGGCTACATGATTGGCGTGGCGCGTACGGTGCTGCGCACCGCCTGGTGGATGGCGGCGATTCCGGGGGTGATGATCCTGCTCACGGTGCTTGCCATCAACCTCGTGGGCGAGGGGCTGAACGATGCGCTCAATCCAAGGCTCCGGAAACGATGAGCGCGCCTGTCCTCGATGTCCGCTCGCTCTCGGTCGAGTTCGAAAGCACGCTCGGCACGGTCCATGCCGTGCGTGACCTTTCCTTTTCCATAGGCGAGGGCGAGACGCTCGCCTTGGTCGGCGAATCCGGATCGGGCAAGAGCACGGCGGCGATGGCGCTCCTGCGGCTGATCCCCAATCCGCCCGGGCGCATCTCGTCCGGTGCCGTCCTGCTTTCCGGGCGCGACCTGATGGCCCTGTCCGAAGCGGACCTGCGCGGCGTGCGCGGCCGCGAGATGGCCATGATCTTCCAGGACCCGATGATGGCGCTGAACCCGGTCTACACGATCGAGCGCCAGATCGGCGAGGTGCTGCGCCTGCATCTCGGCCTGTCGAAATCGGAAATCCTGGCCGAAGTAGTTGAACTGCTGCGCCTCGTGGGCGTGCCGGCGCCCGAGGAACGCGCGCGGCAGTATCCGCATAACCTCTCCGGCGGCATGCGCCAGCGTGTCATGATCGCCATGGCGCTTGCCTGCCGGCCGCGCCTGCTGATCGCCGACGAACCGACCACCGCCCTCGATGTCACGGTGCAGGCGCAGGTGCTGGACCTCATCCATGGCCTGAAAGAGAAACTTGGCATGGCGGTTCTTCTCATCACCCATGATCTTGGCATCGTGGCGGAGACGGCGAACCGCGTGGTGGTCATGTATGCCGGCCGCAAGGTGGAGGAGGGAACGGTCGGCGAGATTTTTGCCGATCCCCGCCATCCCTATACGCGGGGGCTGCTCGGCGCGGCCAAGTGGGAGGAGGCAGACGGCGATCTCCTGCGCGAAATACCGGGCACCGTCCCCTCGCCTTTCGAGATGCCGTCGGGCTGCAGTTTCGCGCCACGCTGCGCCGAGGCGATTCCGCTCTGCCGTGGCGCCATGCCGGAACTGAAAGACGTGGCGCCGGGTCGCCAGGTGCGCTGTTTCCTCGCCGAGGGGCGCGGCCATGGCTGATGGCACCCCGCAGGTAGCTTCCGCTGGTGGCGCGCCGATCCTCGAAGTGCGCGAGCTGGTAAAGCACTATCCGATCAGGGGTGGCCTCTTCTCCCCCTCGCAGATGGTGCATGCCCTCGATGGCGTGTCCCTCTCGGTGGCGCGCGGCGAGACGCTGGCGGTGGTCGGTGAATCGGGTTGCGGCAAGTCGACGCTCGCGCGCTGCATCATCCGCCTGGAGCAGCCGACCTCGGGCCATATCCTGTTGAAAGGCGCCGACATCACTGTCCTTGCCGGCCGGCCGCTCAGGGAGCTGCGCCGGGCATTGCAGATCGTCTTCCAGGACCCTTACGCCAGCCTCAATCCGCGTTGGTCGATTGCCAGCCTGATCGGCGATCCGATGCGCCTGCACGGGCTGGTCGCCCGTGGCGAGCGCCGGGGCCGCGTGGCATCGCTGCTCGAGACCGTCGGTCTCGGCCCGGAGTTCATGGACCGCTACCCGCACGAGCTTTCCGGTGGCCAGCGTCAGCGCGTCGCCATCGCTCGCGCACTTGCCATGCAGCCCGAGGTGATCGTCTGCGACGAGCCGGTCTCGGCGCTCGATGTCTCGATCCAGGCACAGGTCATCAACCTTCTGAAACGCCTGCAGCGCCAGTTCGGCATCGCCTACATTTTCATCTCGCACGATCTCTCGCTGGTGAAGCACATCTCCGACCGGGTGGCGGTGATGTATCTCGGCCAGATCGTCGAACTGGCGGAGACCAGGGCAGCGCGCCGGCGCGTGCTGCATCCCTATTCGCAGGCGCTTTTCTCCGCCGCGCCCGTCGCCGATCCGCAGGCCGCCGCCGCCAGGAAACGCATCATCCTCGCCGGCGACGTGCCAAGCCCGATCGAACCGCCTGCCGGCTGCCGGTTCCATACCCGCTGCCCGTACCGTCAGGATCGCTGCGCCCGCGAGGCGCCGCAACTCCGCGCGGTGGAAGACCGGCTTGTCCGCTGTCACTTCGCCGGCGAGCCGGGCTTCCCGCCCGAAACGTCCGCCTGATCCAGCCCCCGCCACCCCGGAAGGGAATTATGCAGCCCGACCCAGCCATCGACAGGAAACTTCTGGACCGCCTGATTGCGGAAGTATCGGCGTTCGGCGCAACGCCCGGCGGCGGACTGAACCGTCTCTGCGCATCGCCGGAGGATGGCGCGGCGCGCGACTGGCTGAAGAGGCTGCTCGTGGCGCATGGCTGTCGGGTGCTCGTCGACCGGGTCGGCAACATGTTCGGGCTGCTGGATCTGGCCGGGCCGGATGCGCCGATCGTCCTTGCCGGCTCCCATCTCGACAGCCAGCCCCATGGCGGCCGCTACGACGGCGCCTACGGCGTGGTCGCGGCCGCCGTCGCGGCCTTCGCCGTCGCGGCAAAGGCTGGGCGCGCCGACCGGCCGCCACGCTGCAACCTGGCCGTGGTCAACTGGACCAACGAGGAAGGTGCCCGCTTCGCGCCCAGCACGCTTGGCAGCAATGTCTATGCTGGCCGGCTGGATCCCGTCGCCGCCCTTGCCGCGACCGATGCCGCAGGGGTCACGCTCGGCGCGGCGCTTGCCGCCATCGGCTATGCCGGGGCCGACGAGGCGCCGGCACGGCCGCTTGCCTATCTCGAGGCGCATATCGAACAGGGCCCGCACCTGGAGAAAGAGGGGAAGGCGATCGGCGTCGTCGAAGGCAACTGGGGCACTGTCAAGTACGAGGTGACCTGCCAGGGTCGCGCGGCGCATACCGGGCCGACGCCCATGCGCGAGCGGCGCGATGCGCTGCTGCCGGCGGCGGCACTGGTTCTGTTCGTGCGCGAACTCTCCGACGAAACCGGCGGTGCGCTGCTCTCCTCGGTCGGGCGCATCGACGTGACGCCGAACTCGACCAATGTGGTGGCGGCGACGGCGCGCATGTTCGTCGAGTTCCGGGCCGTCGAGGCATCGATGCTTGCCCGGGCCTGCGCCCGATTCGAGGGCCGGGCGCGCGCGCTCGAAGGCGATGGCATCCGCCTCGCCGTGCAGCGGACCGTGGACCGGGCACCGGGGCGCTTCGATGCGCGGCTTGCGCGCGTGATCGAGCAGGAGGCCGGCGCGCGCGGCCTGGCCAGCATGCGCATGCACACCATTGCCGGGCACGATGCCGTACCGCTCGCCGCGATACTGCCGAGCGCCATGCTGTTCGTTCCCTCGGCCGGCGGAATCAGCCACAACGAGGCGGAATTCACCCGCCCCGAGGACCTGCAGGCAGGCGCCGAGGTGCTGGCCGGCGCGCTCGCCCGGCTGGCATGGGATGGCCTGCCCTCATAGGGCCGTCCCGTCCGGACTCCCGAGCCAGCCTTCCACCAGATCGCAGAGGGCGTCGGGCTCTTCCTCGGGCCAAAGATGGCCGCTCGATGGAATGTCGAGCCGGCGCGCGCCCAGAATCCAGGTGGCTGCCGCCTCCGCCACCTGGGCGAAGAGTGGCCGGGTATCCGCGCCACGTGCCGGGCAGACGGGAAGCCGCAACCCGGCAAGATCGGCGGGGCTGACCGGCGGCGGCGGAGTTTGGGCAAGCAGCAGGGGCATCGTGTGGGCATTCTCCGTCACGATGCGCCGCCGAGCCGGGGCGAGGTTGCGGCAGTATCCCGGCCGCTGCGCCGATCCGTCGATCAGCCGTGCGGCTGCGGCGGCCGCGCCGCTCTCCTGCATCGCGGCGAAGCCAGGGCCAGGGCCTTGCAGGCCAATGCCAAAAGGCTGCATCATCGAACGGTATTCACGCAGCGTTTGTATCCGGGCCAGCGAATGCCGCGCATCAGCTTCACCGCAAACCTGCAGCGCCATGTATCGAGTCCGCCGCGCGAAGTGCAGGCCGGCACGGTGCGCGAGGCGCTGGAGACGGTCTTCGCGGAGAACCCACGGCTCCGCTCCTATCTGCTGGACGAGCATGGCCGGCTGCGCCGGCATGTCAGCATCTATGTCAATGACCGCATGATTGCCGATCGCGGCGGCCTTGCCGATGCGCTCGCCGGCGAGGACGAGATCTTCGTCTTTCAAGCGCTTTCCGGAGGCTGGTGAATGAGCGACAGGCTGCTGGTGGCGAGCCGTAAGGGTCTTTTCCGCTTTCGCTTCTCAGGCGGCGAATGGCGCGCCGGAGCGCCCGCCTTTCCCGGTGAGCCGGTCAGCGCGCTGCTTGCCGATCCCCGCGACGGACGTCTTTATGCAGCGCTGCGCCTTGGCCATTTCGGGGTCAAGCTCCACCGTTCGGAGGATGGCGGGGAGACCTGGACCGAACTCCAGGCCCCCACCCTGCCCGCCGGCGCCGGCGGCGCGGCTGATCTCCCCGGCGTCGACATGATCTGGACTCTGGTGCCGGGCGGAGCGGATAGAAGGGGCGTTCTCTGGTGCGGGACCTTGCCGGGTGCGCTGTTCCAGAGCAGCGATGGCGGCGAGACATGGTCGCTTGTGGAGAGCCTGTGGAACATGCCGGAGCGCGCGAACTGGTCGGGCGGGGGCTACGATCATCCCGGCATTCATACGATCCTGGTCGATCCGCGTGACGCGGCGCGGCTCACCATCGCCGTCTCCACCGGCGGCATCTGGATAAGCACCGATGCCGGCGCGAACTGGCGCCTCGCGGGTCGGGGGCTGCGCGCGGAGTACGTGCCGCCGGCGCTGGCCAACGACCCGGCATCGCAAGACGTCCACAGGCTCGCATCCTGCCGCGCCGCGCCGGACATCGTCTGGTGCCAGCACCATAACGGGATCTTCCTTTCGACCGATGGCGCGGAGACCTTTACCGAAATCGCGCCGGTGGCGCCCTCCGCCTTCGGCTTCGCCGTGGCGGCCCATCCCGCCGATCCGGAGACCGCCTGGTTCGTTCCCGCGGTCAAGGACGAGTGCCGCATTCCGGTGGATGGAAGGCTGGTGGTCAACCGCACCAGAGACGGGGGGCGCAGTTTCCAGGCACTTTCCACCGGCCTGCCCGGCGGGGCGAGCTACGATCTGATCTACCGCCACGCGCTCGATGTGGATGGCACGGGCGCGCGCCTTGCCATGGGCTCGACCACCGGCAATCTCTGGGTCGGCAGGGATGGGGGCGAGCGCTGGACCCTGGTCAGTGCCCACCTGCCGCCGATCGCCCAGGTGGCTTTCGGCTGACCTCGGCCGCGCCGGCCTCCTCCGGCCGGCGCAGCTTTCCGACCGACTGGAACTGCTGACGGTAGCGCGCCGGCGTCATGCCAGCCCGCTGCCTGAACAGCCGGCGGAAGGAGGCAGCATCCTCGTAACCCACTTCCAACGCCACCAGCTCGGTCGGCAGATCGCCGGTCTCGAGCAGCTGCTTGGCCTCCTCGATACGCAGCGCCTGGATATAGGCGACGGGGCTATAGCCGGTCGCGGCCTTGAAGCGGCGCGTGAAGCTGCGCGCCGGCAGGCCGGACTGGGCGATCATGCGCGCCACCGGGCGGCTCTCTGCGTAGTGTTCGGCGATCCATGCCTGGGCACGCGCGATCACGCCGTCGCCATGGCGGGCGGGGCGGGCCATGGCGGCGTATGGCAATTGCCCGGCGCCCCGATCGCCGATCAAAAAAACCTTGGCGGCGCGGATCGCCTCCCGCTCGCCACGAAAGCGCGCGATCAGGTAGAGCGCCAGGTCTTCCCAGGACGACGCACCACCGCCTGTGACGATGGAAGCCTCTGGACCGGCCGGGGAGAGAATACGCTCCGGCCGCAGCCGCACCGATGGATAGCACCGCCGGAACAACTCCGTGGCGCTCCAGTGCGTCGTCGCCTCCTGCCCGTCGAGCAGTCCTGCTTCCGCCAGCAGGATCGAGCCGGTGCAGACCGAGCAGATGACAGCGCCCCGCTCGTTCATGGCAGTGAGCCATCGGGCCTCTTCCGTCCAGCGTCCGCGCGGATCGGCACTCGTGTCGAGGGCGAGGTCCGTGACGATGACGATGTCGCAATCCATCGCCTGCTCGAGCCGGGCTTCCGGCGTGATCGGCGGGCCGGCCGGGCTGCGGAAGGGGATCGCCCGCGCCGCGACGATGCGGACCGCTACGGGTGCGACATCGGAGGGCTCGCCGGTCAGGCCGGGCCAGGCGACGCCGACCGAGGACAGCACCTCGTAGAGGCCGTGCAGCGCGGCCGGTGTCGATTCTGGCAAGGCAAGCAGGCCGACCTGCAGCGCTTGCCCCCGGTATTTGGCGCTCATCGGGCGAGAATGGCCCAAATGGCCCGTTGCTGTCCATTCCGCCACTCCCTCGCGCGCCCGGTCCCGGGAATTATCCGCCCGCCGCGAAACATGGCAGGAACGGGAGACAGAGAATGACATTCCAGCAGCTTTCCGCTACCGGCTTCGATCATGACAGGGCGCTCGCCTTCGCCGGCCGCATGTCGGACTTCATCAGTTCGGGCGCGGTCGCGGTCATGACATCGATCGGACACCGCACCGGCCTGTTCGACACGATGGCCGGCCGCGCGCCCTCGACCAGCGTGGAGATCGCTGCCGCCAGCGGCCTTGCCGAACGCTATGTGCGCGAATGGCTGGCGGTCATGGTGACGGGTGGCGTCGTCACCTACGATCCGGCGGGAAGGCGCTATCACCTGCCGCCCGAACATGCGGCCAGCCTGACGAGGGGCGCGCCGCTCGGCAATCTTGCCGTCTATGCGCAACATGTCGCGCTGATGGGGCAGGTGCAGGAACGCATCCTGCCCTGCTTTGCGAGCGGGGAGGGCGCCGCCTATGCCGATTATCCCGACTTCCACCGGCTGATGGCGGAGGACAGCGACCAGACGGTGGTCGAGCAACTCGACACGGCGATCCTGCCGCTGGCCGGGGACTTGCCCGAACGGCTCGCCGCCGGCATCGACGTGCTGGACGCCGGTTGCGGCCGGGGCCGGGCGCTGCTCGCCATGGCGCGGAAATATCCGCTGAGCCGCTTTCTCGGCCTGGATCTCTGCGCCGATGCGGTCGAGGATGCGACAAGGGAAGCGGCGGTGCGCGAGCTCGGCAATGTCCGTTTCGAGGTCTGCGACATGACGGACTTCACGGCGGAAGCGGCGTTCGATCTCATCACGTCGTTCGATGCGGTGCACGACCAGAAGCACCCGGCCGATTTCCTGCGCCGCCTGCATCGCGCATTGCGGCCGGGCGGCATCCATCTGATGCAGGATATCGGCGGTTCCGCCCGGCTCGAGGCGAACATGGAATTCCCCATGGCGCCGCTGCTCTACGCCATCTCCTGCCTGCACTGCACGCCGGTTTCCCTGGGCCAGGGCGGTGAGGGTCTCGGCACCATGTGGGGCTGGGAGACGGCGGAGCGCATGTTGCGTGAGGCTGGCCATGCAAGCGTAACCCGCCATGTCCTGCCGCACGATCCGATGAATGTCTGGTTCGTCTCGCACAAGGCCTGACAGGCTGCCAATCCCCGGCAAACCGTTCTAGGATCGCCGGGGATCCTGGCAGGAGAAGGCCAATGTGGCTGCTCAAGCTCGGGCTCGCCCTGCTTGCCGGCTACATGGCCCTGCTTCTGGCCATCTACCTGGCACAGGGCTGGCTGCTCTTTCCGGCCTGGATGGGTGGCGGCGCCGTGGCGCCGCTGCCCTCCGGCGCTCAGCGGCTCGGCGTGACAGTCGACGGCGGAGAGCGGCTGACCGGACTGCATCTGCCACCCATGCAGCCCATGGCCGAGGGTCCGCCGCCACTCCTGATCGGCTTCGGCGGCAACGCCTGGAACGCCGACAACATGGCGATCTATCTGCGCGGCCTCTACCCGCAGGCGGAGATCGCGACCTTTCACTATCGCGGCTACGGGCCGAGCGAGGGACGCCCCTCCGCCTCGGCGTTGCTCGCCGATGCGCTGGTGATCCACGATTTCCTGGCGCGACGATTTCCCGGGCGCCTGCCGGTCGCCGTCGGCATCAGCCTCGGCTCGGGCGTCGCCGCGCATCTCGCCGCGGAACGGCGCCTTGCCGGACTGATCCTGGTCAGTCCGTTTGATTCCCTTGCCCTGGTGGCGCAGGACCACTATTGGTGGCTGCCGGTGCGTCAGCTCTTCCGCCATCCGATGGAAAGTGCTGCCAGCCTGCGCGGTCTCGCGACTCCGGTCGCCCTGATCGCCGCAGAGCGCGATTCGATCATCCGGCCACCGCGGACTGCGGCGCTGCGCGCGGCGATCTCCAATCCCGTACTCGACCGCGTGATCGCGGGGGCCGACCATAACGACCTGTTCAACCGGCCGGACTTCGTCGCCGCGATGCAGGAGGCGCTGCGTCTCATCCTGGTGGCCGAAGCGAAGCCTTGATCCGTCGGCTCAGCGCGACTTCACCTCCGCGCGCACGAGGGCCGCGCCAGCGCCGAGGGCAGCGAGCTTGCCGCGCGCCACCTCGCGCGGCAGGGGTGCCATGCCGCAATTGGTGCAGGGTTGGATGCGGGCGGCGTCGGCGTGGCGCAGCGCGGTGCGGATCGTATCTGCCACCTGTTCCGGCGTCTCCACCCGGCGCGTGGCGACGTCGATGGCGCCGACCAGTATTTCCTTGTCCGGCAAGAGCGAGATCAGCGAGATAGGCACATGCGAGCCGGCGCATTCAAGAGACACCTGCTGGATGCGGCTCGCATTGATGGCCGGGAAAGTCTCCTCGTACTGCCGCCATTCCGATCCCAGGGTCTCCTTCCACTTGAGATTGGCCTCGATGCCGTAGCCATAGCAGATATGGACCGCCGTCCGGCAGTTCAGTCCCTCGGCGGCGCGCTCGAGCGCCGCGATGCCCCAGTCCTTCACATCGCGCATGAAGACATTGAAGGCAGGCTCGTCGAACTGGATGACATCGACCCCTTGCGCTTCGAGCTCGCGCGCTTCCTCGTTCAGGATCTCGGCGAAGGCCATCGCCATGTCGGCGCGCCGGCCGTAATGGGCATCGGCGATGGTGTCGCAGATCGTCATTGGCCCGGGGAGCGTGAATTTCAGCCCATGGTGTGTATGCGCGCGCATGAAGCGGGCCTCCGCGGCATGGACCGCGCGGCGGCGCGACAGCGGGCCGGTGACCGTCGGCACCTCGACCACATAGCGGTTGTCGCGGATGCCCATCTTCGTCTTGCGGTTCCAGTCGATGCCCTCCACATGTTCGAGGAACCCGTGCACGAAATGGATGCGGAACTGCTCGCCGTCGGTGACGATGTCAATGCCCGCATCCTCCTGTTCCTTGAGCCACAGCAGCGCCGCATCCTGCTTGGCCGTATCGAGCGCCGCCCCTTCATGCCGCCACGCACCCCACAGCTTCTCCGGCTCGGCGAGCCAGAACGGCTTGGGCAGGCTGCCGGCGATGGTAGTGGGAAAGAGAGGTCCGGATGTCATGCGATGTCCTCGGATGAATGGCGCCGCGATCCGCCGCCCGTCGCGCCGCACTATAATGCAGCCGCGACAGTATCGCACCGTCCGCGCCGCGGGCCTTGCGGCGCGCGACGGGCGGCGTGATCATGCGCGGCGGCAAGCTGCGGAGGACAAGGGAGATGAGCGAGCCGGACATGCATGCTTACGCCACCCACGAGGTGCTGAACCAGCCGCCGCCGCTCGCCGGCTACGACGCCTTCGGCAGCGATCCGGTCCTGGGGCCGCTGACCGAAGCTTTCGGCGCCGGCTGGGCGCGGGCGCATCTGGAGGAATGCGGTCGTACGGTCGGCTCGGCGCGGGTGCAGGATCTGGCGCGGCAGGCCAACCGTCACGGGCCGGAACTGCGCAGCCACGACCGCTTCGGCAACCGTGTCGACCGGATCGAGTTCCATCCGGCCTGGCACGAACTCATGACGCTCGCCATCGGCCAGCGCACCCATGCGCTGTGCTGGGTCGAGCCTTGCCCGGGCGCACAGGTGGCGCGCGGCGCGCTCTCCTATCTCTGGAATCAGGGAGAGAATGGTATCTGCTGTCCGATCGGCATGACCTACTCGGCCATTCCGGTGCTGCGCCGCGATCCGGCGCGCTGGGCGGAATGGGGTTCGCTCGTCACCTCCGCCCGCTACGATGCGCGCCAGATCCGCCCACAGGACAAGTCCGGCGCCACCGTCGGCATGGCCATGACCGAGAAGCAGGGCGGCTCGGACCTGCGCCAGACCCAGACCACGGCAAGCCGCAATGCCGACGGCACATGGTCGCTGGTCGGGCACAAATGGTTCTTTTCCGTGCCCCATTCCGACCTTTTCCTCACCCTGGCGCGGACCGGGGAGGGCGTTTCCTGCTTCGCGGTGCCCGGCTGGCTGCCGGATGGCTCGCGCAACCGGCTGCAGATCCAACGCCTCAAGGACAAATGCGGCAACCGCTCGAACGCGTCCTCCGAGGTGGAGTTTCGCGGCGCCGTCGCTCACCTGATCGGCGAGCCGGGACGGGGCATCCGCACCGGGCTCGAGATGAATCATTACACGCGGCTCGACTTCGCCGTGGGTTCCGCCGGCCTGATGCGTCAGGCGCTAGCCCAGGCAGGCCATCACGTCGCCCATCGCCGCGCCTTCCAGCGCTCCCTGATCGACCAGCCGATCATGACCAATGTCATTGCCGACATGGAACTTGAGGTGGAGGCGGCGACCTGGCTCGCCTTCCGCTTCGTCGCCGCGCTCGATCGCGAGGGCGAGGACGAGGCTGAGCGCCTGCTCGGGCGCATCGGCGCGCCGATTGCGAAATACTGGATCTGCAAGCGCGCTCCGGTGCTTGTGGTCGAGGCGCTCGAATGCCATGGCGGCAACGGCTTCATCGAGGATCACAGCATGGCGCGCCTCTATCGCGAGGCGCCGCTCAACGGCATCTGGGAGGGGACGGGCAATGTCATCTGCCTCGACGTGCTGCGTTCGATCTCGCGAGAGCCGGCTTGCCTGCCCGCCCTGCTCGACGAGCTCCGCCGCGCCAGTGCCGCCGACCGGCGGTTCGATGCCGCCTTGCGGGAGCTGGAGAGCGAGCTTCCCGAACTGGTTCGCGATGAGGGGCGGGCGCGCCTGCTTGTCGAGCGACTGGCCCTTCTCGCGGCCTCTTCCCTCCTGCTTCGCCATGCGCCGGAAGAGGTGGCGGACGCTTTCATCGCCAGCCGTCTCGCCGGCCGCTGGTCTGGCCATTTCGGCGATCTGGCCCGGGGCACGGACGTGATGCGTCTCGCCCGGCGGGCGGTGCCGGCGATCTGACTGTGCCGCGCAGCCCAATCAGCGGCGGCGGAGCTGGCTCACATCGCGCACGGCACCGCGCGCGGCGCTGGTGGTGAGGGCGGCATAGGCCTGCAGCGCGTGCGAGACCTTCCGGCGCCGGTCGGACGGTGCCCAGGCTGCGGCGCCACGCGCCTCCATCGCCTGCCGGCGGCGCGCAAGCTCGTCATCGGGGACGGCAAGGCGGATGGTGCGTGCCGGGATGTCGATCTCGATACGGTCGCCGTTCTCGACCAGGGCGATCAGACCGCCTTCGGCCGCCTCCGGCGAGACATGGCCGATGGAGAGGCCGGAGGTGCCGCCGGAGAAGCGGCCATCGGTGATCAGCGCGCAGGCCTTGCCCAAACCCTTCGACTTGAGATAGCTGGTCGGATAGAGCATCTCCTGCATGCCTGGGCCGCCCTTGGGTCCCTCATAGCGGATCACCACCACGTCGCCTTCCTTCACGCCGCCGAACAGGATGCCTTCGACCGCCGCGTCCTGGCTCTCGAAGACCCGCGCCGGGCCGGCAAAGACCAGGATCGAGGAATCAACGCCCGCGGTCTTCACGATGCAGCCATCCAGCGCGATGTTGCCCTTGAGCACCGCGAGGCCGCCATCCCTGCTGAAGGCGTGTTCGATGCTGCGGATGCAGCCCTTCTCGCGGTCGAGATCGAGGCTATCGTAGCGGCGCGACTGGCTGAAGGCCTCGATGGTGGGCACGCCGCCGGGTGCAGCCATATAGAACTGGCGGACGGATTCGCTTTTCGTCCGCCGCACGTCCCAGCGTTCGAGCGCGCTGGCGAGGCTCGCGCTATGCACGCTCGGCAGGCTCGCGTCGATCAGGCCGCCACGCTCGAGTTCGCCCAGGATCGCCATGATGCCGCCGGCGCGGTGCACGTCCTCCATGTGGATATCGGGCACCGACGGCGCCACCTTGCAGAGGACCGGCACGCGCCGCGAAAGCTCGTCGATGTGGCTCATATTGAAATCGAGTTCGGCCTCGTTGGCGGCGGCGAGCAGATGCAGCACGGTGTTGGTCGAGCCGCCCATGGCGATGTCGAGCGTCATGGCGTTGCGGAAGGCGGCGAACGAGGCGATGGAGCGCGGCAGGACGCTCGCATCGTCCTGTTCGTAATGGCGGCGCGTGATGTCGACGATGACATGCCCCGCCTCGAGGAAGAGCTTCCTGCGGTCGGCATGCGTGGCGAGCACCGAACCGTTGCCGGGCAGCGCCAGGCCGAGCGCCTCCACCAGGCAGTTCATCGAGTTCGCGGTGAACATGCCCGAGCAGGAACCGCAGGTCGGACAGGCGGAACGCTCGATGGTCTGCACTTCCTCGTCCGTCATCTTCGTGTCGGCGGCGGCGACCATGGCATCGACCAGGTCGAGTGCATGCTCCTTGCCCTTCAGCAGCACCTTGCCGGCCTCCATCGGCCCGCCGGAGACGAACACGGTCGGGATGTTGAGGCGCAAGGTCGCCATCAGCATGCCGGGCGTGATCTTGTCGCAGTTCGAAATGCAGACCATGGCGTCCGCGCAATGGGCATTCACCATATACTCGACGCTGTCGGCGATGATCTCGCGCGAGGGCAGGCTGTAGAGCATGCCGTCATGGCCCATGGCGATGCCGTCATCCACGGCGATGGTGTTGAACTCCTTGGCGACGCCGCCGGCCTTTTCGATCTCGCGGGCGACCAGTTGGCCGAGATCCTTGAGATGCACGTGGCCCGGCACGAACTGCGTAAAGGAATTGACCACGGCGATGATCGGCTTGCCGAAATCCTCCTCTTTCATGCCGGTGGCCCGCCACAGGCCGCGCGCGCCGGCCATGTTGCGGCCATGGGTGGTGGTACGGGAGCGGTATTTCGGCATGATCTGTTCCCTTGTGCTCGATCCTGTCTCGGCCGGACGTCCTCTGTAGCCTCCCCGGCGCCGTCAGTAAAGCCGGCGATCCCTGCGTTACGATGGCCCGGACGGACCGCCGGACGCATGGCTTCTTTACAGCCGGCCGTGTCATTCTGGAGCTGGGTCCGGGCCGGTCGGGGGAGGGGGGTGTGCACGAAGGAGGTGAGTACGATTTTGCGGTCGTCGGTGCCGGCTCGGCCGGCTGCCCGCTTGCCGCCCGCCTCAGCGAAGGCGGCCGCCACCGTGTCCTGCTGCTCGAGGCGGGCCCGCCCGACCGCAGTCCCTGGATTCACCTGCCGATCGGCTACGGCAAGACCTTTCTCGACCCGAAGGTGAACTGGAAATACGAGACCGACCCGGAGCCTCATCTGGGCGGCCGGCGTATCTATTGGCCGCGCGGCAAGGTGCTGGGTGGCTCGTCCTCGATCAACGGTCACGTCTATGTCCGCGGCGTGCCGGCCGACTTCGATCTCTGGCGCCAGCAGGGCTGCGAGGGCTGGAGCTACGCCGACCTGTTGCCCTATTTCCGCCTGTCCGAGGGCAATGCCCGTGGCGCCGACGAGTGGCATGGCGGCAGCGGCCCGCTCGGCGTCGAGGATCCGCGCTGGCGCGGCGCGGTGATGGAGGCCTATATCGCGGCCTCGATGCAGGCCGGCCTGCCACGCAATCCGGACTTCAACGGCGAAAGCCAGGAGGGCGTCGGCTATTTCCAGCTCACCATCCGCAATGGCCGGCGCAGCTCGGCGGCCAGCGCCTTCCTCGCGCCGGCTCGCGAGCGCGACAATCTTCGTGTCGTGACAGGCGCGCATGTCGAGCGGCTGCTGCTCGAGGGCGCCCGCGCCCGCGGGCTCGTCTGGCGCATGGGCGATGGCTCGCGCGCCCAGGCGCGGGTGCGCGGCGAGATCGTGCTCTGCGGCGGCGCCATCAATTCGCCGCAGCTTCTCATGCTCTCGGGCATCGGCCCGGGCGAACATCTGCGCGAGATGGGCATCGAAGTACGCCGCGACCTGCCCGGCGTGGGTGGAAACCTGCAGGACCATTATCAGATCCGCAGCCTCTATCGCATGGCCCGGCCCGGCAGCCTGAACGAGAAGCTGGCAAGTCCATTCGGCAAGATCGCTCTGGCGGCTGCGTATCTTTTCGGGCGGCGCGGGCTGCTCACTATCGGTGCCGGCGTCGTCGGCGCCTTTGCGCGCACCCGGCCGGAACTG
>JAHCJQ010000002.1 GCA_026126215.1 Alphaproteobacteria bacterium | reverse complement strand
TGGGCCGTCGATGAGCCTAGAATGAAAGTGGGAATTAAAGGGTAAATGTCCGTCCGAGGGACGGCAGCGCCTCCGGCGCCGGCGGGACCGGACAATAATCCGACCCGAGCCCGGTCCGCGGTCATTGTGACGGCGGACGTGGAACGGGCCCGGCTGGGGGGAAGCCGGGCCCGCTCTCGTTTCGTGAAATTTCCGGCGCCGATCAGGCGGCGATCGGCTTCACGAACTTCTCGACCGCGACCTGGACGCGGGCGTTGATCGGCTCGAAGCTCTCCTGCGCAACCTTGGCGGAGAGTTCGCCGAGCTTGGTCGACTGCTGGAGGAAGCTGTCGATCGTGGTCTTGGCGAAGCGGCTCTGCAGCTCCACGAACTCGTTCAGTGTCTTGGCGCTCATCACCGCCTTGGCGGCCGCGATGCTGTCCTCGATGCTGGACTTGGAGAAGGCCATGACTTCGGCGTTGATCGCCTCGATGCCCTTCACCGCCACGTTGCCAGCGGTGACGAACGCATCCACATTGCCCTTGTTGAAGTTCGCGAGTTCGTCATAGGACTTCACGACCTGCTCGACGCGGTCCTTGCCCATGGCGAAAGCCTTGGTGGCGGCTTCGGTGGAAGCCTTCACCGCCGCCTCGACGGTCTCCTTGCCGGTGGCCACGACTTCCTCGTAGCCGCCAATGCCGGGGGCCTTCTGGCCGCCCTTGCCCGTGTTCTTGCTGCTCATTGTCCTGCTCCTGGTCCGACTGGATCTTGAATTCGCATGACCAGCGCTTCAGGGCCACTGGTCGAAACCCGATGTTGCAGTGCAACATGGCCTTTATATGGGCGGCCCTCCCCGTCTGTCAATGTCCTATGTGCGCTGCAACAGAAAAAATCTTGCGCCGCAGCATGCGCCGCTTCGGGGCCGGATCGCAAGGACATCTATCCTAGAAACCGCGGACCGCGATCAGGCCATCGGCGCCGACGGTGAGCTGGAACTCGTCATGCGGGCCACCTTCCAGGCCGCCATCATGGCTGAAGGGACCGAGATAGAGCCGGCGCGGGGCATTGAAGGGGACGCCGGTCGGGTCGTAGGCAAGCAGGATCGGAACGAACCTGAGGCGATTGAGGTCGTCTTCGGGCTGCTGCCAGGCGCGATGGTAGAACTGCCCGGCGCGACAGGCCGCCGCCACCCAGTAGAAATTGTCCGAGCGCAGCCGCGTGCCGGGCCGCGTCCGGCTGCCGATCCCGTCCGGTCCGAGGGCGCGGTCGAGATCAAGCCACTGGGCCTCCGCAAGGAAACGCCGTGCGAATGGTCCCGACCATGGACGGAGTGGATCGAACAGGTCGAGTTCCAGCAGATCGCCCCTGCCCTTGACCCGGGCTTCCATCATGGCACTGCCGCCGGCGCGCGGATCGAGGGTGATATCGTAGAAGCGCACCTGCTCCCCATAGATGCCGTTATAGACGAAGCGCCAGCGCTCCGGCGCGCCGGGCCCGCAATTGGCCCGGATATCCTCGGCGGCAACGTAGCTGAACCAGGTGAAATTGCGCTGCACCGGGTTATCCGCCGGCCCATAGGCCATGCAGCCGGTAAGCAGAAAAAGCAAGAATGGGAACCAGAACAATACCCTCATGAAGCGCATCCTGTGGACGGATTACGGCAGGAAAACGGCGCCGAAATCGCCTTCACCTGCCCTCATTTCCCCTATCCATCGGAATCCACTGACAGATTCGTGATTCCATGAGCAATTCCAGATGGACACAGAGTCGCCTTTTTTTTACCATTCTGCCCGACACTTGAAATCGATTCGCCTGTCCGCTCGCTAGGATGGTGCGGGTCGACATCTGACTCCACGGCCAGGGGCCGAGCCGAAGGGGTGGGAGATCAATGCTGTACCGTCCGCTGGCACGATTGCGTCCGCTGCTCCTCGCCGCCCTGCTTGCCTTCCTGGCGCAGGGCCTCGCGGCGGGCGCCGATGCACAGACGCGCAAGTATTCCTCGATCATCCTGGATGCCGATACGCGCCAGATCGTCTTCGCCGAAGATCCGGATGGCGTTCGTTACCCGGCGTCGCTCACCAAGATCATGACCATGTATCTGGTCTTCGATGCGCTGGACCGCGGCCGGCTCAAGCTCGACCAGCGGATTCCCGTATCGGTCCGCGCGGCCTCACAGGCACCTTCGAGCCTCGGGTTGCGGCCAGGCACGCGGATCACGGTGGAGGATGCCCTGCTTGGCGTGGCCGTCAAATCGGCCAACGACGCGGCCGTTGTCCTGGCGGAAGCCATCGCCGGGTCCGAGACCGCCTTCGCCAAGCTGATGACCGACAGGGCCCATGCGCTCGGCATGCGCAACACGACGTTCCGCAACGCCTCCGGCCTGCCCCATTCCCAGCAACGCACCACGGCACGCGACATGGCGACGCTGGGTCTTGCCGTCCTCAACAATCATCCGCGCCACTATCATTACTTTTCGATCCGCGAGTTTTCCTACGAGGGTCGCGTCCATTCGAATCATAACCGCCTGCTTGCCCAGATGGATGGCGCAGACGGCATCAAGACCGGATTCATCAACGCCTCCGGCTTCAATCTGGTCGCCTCGGTCAAGCGTGACGGACGCCGGCTGATCGGCGTGGTATTCGGCGGCAACACCAGCCGCGAGCGCGACCTGCAAATGGTGCGCCTTCTGGAAGCGGGCTTCGAGCGCGACGATGGCGAGATCCGCACGGCCCGGCGGCCGGGCGGCAATATCGTGGCGAACTTCAGCCCGATCGCGCCGGCCGAAGCCGCCACATCAGACGACGCACCGGGCATCGGCTCCGCCGGACCGGCCAGCCGCTGGGCCATTCAGGTCGGCGCGTTCCAGCGCGCGCAGAGCGCCCAGCAGGAGGCCCGCAAGGCGATCAGCGCTTCGAGCGTGCTGGTGCCCGGACGCGCCATCGCCGCCGCCGAGAAGGACGGCAGCAGCCGTCTCTACCGGGCACGCGTAAACAGCCTGTCCGAGGCAGAGGCCCGGGACGCCTGCCGCCAGCTTGTCCGGCGCAAAATGAACTGCATGGTGGTCGCACCGCGGGGCTAGACCCTTTCACCGCGGGATGGAATCGTTCTGACGTGGCGGAATTGGGGTGTGGCTGGTCAGTCGGCGCAGGTCGTAGCGGGGCTACGGCCAAGCCGACTGACGCTGTCCATCGGCGCAATTCCGCCCGCCGCCGGCCAACAGAACTGTTTCCATCCCGCGGTGAACGGCTCTAGGCGTTTGAAAGCGCGGCGGCGAGTTCCCCGCCCAGCCGCGCATTCGAGACGGCGAGCGCGAAATTCACCCGCCGCGTCCGCCCACCCGAGAGCCGGTCGAGCGCGCCGAGTAGATGGGGCGTGACCTCCGGACCGGATATCCCCTGCACCGCCGCCTCCGCCAGCGCCTCCCGGATCAAGCCTTCCAGATCGGCGGCGGACATGGCCAACTCTGCCGGTGGCGGATTGCAGACCAGCAGCGCCCCACAGAGCCCAAGCGAAAGATGAACGCGCAGGATCTGTGCGAGGCTGCCGGCATCGTCGACGCGATGCCGGAGCTTGAGCCCGCTTTCCGCCGTGTGGAAGGCGGGAAAGCAGTCGGTGCGATAGCCGATCGCCGCGATGCCCAGACTCTCGATCTGTTCCAGTGTCGCCGGCAGGTCGAGGATCGACTTCGCACCAGACGTGATAACCGCAAGCGAGCGGCGGGAAAGTTCGACCAGATCCGCGGAGACGTCAGTCGGCCCCTCCTCGCCCGCCATCCGCCGGTGCACGCCGCCGATGCCGCCGGTGGCGAAGACCCGGATGCCGAGGGGAGAGGCAATGGCAGCGGTGGCCGCGACCGTGGTCGCGCCCAGACGCCCTGCGGCGAGGACCGGAGCGATGTCGCGGGCGGAGCATTTCACCGCGCCCTCCCCTGCCAGTCTTGCCAGAAGGTCATCATCGACGCCAACCCGCACCTTGCCGTCGGCGATGGCGATCATGGCCGGTATCGCGCCGGCCTCGCGCACGGCCTCGGCCATCGCCCGGCCAACCGTCAGATTCTCCGGCGGCGGGAAACCCTGGGCCACGATGCTGGTCTCCAGTGCGACCACGGCACCGCCGGCCGCGAGCGCCGCGCGAACCTCTTCCGCCATCTGGAGCGGAGCGTCATTCCCTGAACGCATGCCCTATTTCATCTCCTTCGCGCGCGCAGGACACTATAATCCGCCGGCGCCGGCGCGGCGCGCCAGGGAGGAATGGATGGGACATACGGAATGAGCAGCACTGCCAGCACTGCCAGCGCGGAACCCGCCGGCCGGCAATACAGCACTTTCCGCATCGTGCTCACGGTCTTTCTCCCCTTCGCCGGCGGCTATTTCCTCTCCTACCTCTTTCGCTCCGTCAACGCCATCATTGCGCCGGACCTCACGCGCGAACTCGGCCTCTCGCCGGCCGATCTCGGCCTGCTGACCTCGGCCTACTTCCTTTCCTTCGCCTGCATGCAGCTCCCGCTCGGCATCGCCATGGACCGGTTCGGCCCGCGCCGGGTCCAGGCCTGCTTCCTGCTCTCCGCCGCGCTGGGCGCGCTGGTCTTTGGCCTGGGGCAGGACAAGCTGACGCTGCTCGCCGGCCGTGCCCTGATCGGCATCGGCGTCGCGGGCGGCCTCATGACCTCGTTCAAGGCGATCGTGCTCTGGTTCCCGGCCAGCCGCTGGCCGCTGGTGAATGGCTGCTTCATGGCCATGGGCGGGCTCGGCGCGCTGTCGGCAACCCAGCCGGTGGAATGGGCGCTCGGCCTCACCGACTGGCGGGGCATCTTCTTCGTCCTGGCGGCCATCACCCTTGCCGTGGCGCTCACCATTTTCCTCGTGGTGCCGGAGAAGCCTGCCAGCGGCCGGCCGGTGGCGCTGCGCGAACAGATCGCCAGCCTGCGGATGATCTATCGCGACCCCCTGTTCTGGTGCATCGCGCCCTGCGGCATATTCAGCATGGCCTCCACCATGGCGATCCAGGGCCTCTGGGCGGGCCCATGGCTCGCCGACGTCGCCGTGCTGCCGCGCGCCGACGTGGCGCGCCATCTTCTTGTGCTCACCGCTGCAATGACGGCAGGCTTCGTGCTGACCGGGGCGCTCGCCGACTTTCTGGCGCGACGGGGTTTCGGCATCTACCGCACCATGTCGCTCGGCGTGGTCCTGATCCTCTCGGTACAGCTCCTGCTCGTCCTCCAGGTCGCGCCCGGCGCCTATTGGGTCTGGGCGCTGTTCGGCCTGACGGCGAATGTCACGGTGCTCTGCTATCCGATCCTGAGCCGGCATTTTCCCACCGAATATGCCGGACGGGCAAACAGCGCGCTGAACCTGCCGGTCTTCGCCGCCGCCTTCGCCCTGCAATATGCCATCGGCGGGATCATCGGCCTGTGGCCCGCGACGGCGGGCGGTGGCCAGCCGCCGATGGCCTACGCCGCCGCCTTCGCCTTGCCGCTCGCGCTGCAATTCGTGAGTTTCCTTTGGATGATCTGGCGCGGCCGCAGCCTCGAAAGCCTCGCCCCCTCGCGCTAGATGTCGAGCCTGCCCAGGGCCTCGCGCAGGCCGGGACCGACATCCTTGCGCGCCAGCGCCAGCGCCACGTTGGCGGTGAGGAAGCCCAGCTTGTCGCCGCAATCGAAACGCGTGCCCTCGAAGCGCAGCCCATGGAAGGGCTGCCGGCCGATCAGCTTGGCCATGGCATCGGTGAGCTGGATCTCGCCGCCCGCGCCCTTCTCGCCGGCATCGAGGATGGAGAAGACCTCCGGTTGCAGGATATAGCGGCCGATAATGGAGAGGGTCGAGGGAGCGTCCGCCGGATCAGGCTTTTCCACCAGGCCCCTGACCTCGGCGATGCGGCCATCGTCGGCGCCGACCGCAAGGACGCCATAACGCTTCGTATGCTCGCGCGGCACGTCCATCACCGCGACGAGGTTGCCGCCCCTTCCCTCGTAGGCGTCCACCATCTGGCGCAGGCAGGGCGTCTTCGCATCGACGAGGTCGTCGGGCAGCAGCACGGCGAAGGGCTCGTCGCCCACCAGGTGGCGGGCGCACCAGACGGCATGGCCGAGGCCCAGCGGCTGCTGCTGACGGGTGTAGAAGAGCTGCCCGGCCGGCGGAATCGAGTTGCGTGCCCCCTCCATCAATTCGTCCTTGCCACGCGCGCGCAAGGTCGCCTCCAGCTCGAAGGCGTGGTCGAAATGATCTTCCATCGCCGACTTACCGCGACCGGTGACGAAGATGAACTGCTCTATGCCGGCCGCCTTCGCCTCCTCGACCGCATACTGGATCAGCGGCTTGTCGACGACGGTCAGCATCTCCTTGGGCATGCTCTTGGTCGCCGGAAGGAAGCGGGTGCCCAGACCGGCCACGGGAAACACGGCTTTTCTTACGCGTCTGCTCATCAATTCCTGCCTTGTCATCAATTGGGTGGATGCGGAGGGGTTTGGTCTGCTCCCCTCACGAGCCGAGAAGCAGATCCTTCGCGGCGTTGATCTGGCTGGCGAGGTAGTTCGAGCCGCCCTGATCGGGATGGAGTTTCTTCATCAATTGCCGATGCGCCTCGCGCACTTCCTCGTCGGAGGCGCCAGGCTGCAGGCCGAGAATGGCGTATGCATCCTCGCGGGTCAAACCCGCCCGGCCCGCCGGCCCGCCGGAAGGCCGCTCGCCCCCGGAAGCGCCCGCGCCCGCTGCCGCGGGCTGCTCGCGCCATTCCGGATGCACGCGGTCGAGATAGGCTTCCAGCAGGACGACCGACTGCGGATCGGACGCGCGGCAATGATCCAGCAGCCCGATCAGGTCGTGCTCGGTCATGTCGGACAGACGGAAGCCGGCGAAGGGACCCTGGCGCACCTCGCCATCGGAGTGCCCGGTATCGTGGTCGAGTTCCATGGCGAGCCAGGGCGTCTCCACGCGGGACTTCTGACCAGGGCTCGGCGGGGCCGTGAAAGCCTGCAGCGCCTTCCGGCCGAGGATTGCGGGGACGCCGGCCGCGGCAAAGAACGCAAGCCCGGGCTGGCCGCGCAGGAAGAGTATCACAGCCGCGGCACCAAGCGCCGCCGCCGCGCCGCCGCGCACCAGGTTGGCCAAGGTCTCCGGCGTCGCCTTGAGGAATATCGCCAACAGCAGCGCCAGGAAGGCAACCGCGACCGCGCCAAGCAGCAGCCCTGCCACGGTCTGCCTACTTGACCTGGTGGGTCAGGGCCAGGACCGGCCCGCCCGTGCGGCTGGCGAAATCGGCCAGCGCCTTGCGCCCGCCGGCCGCATAGACCGCGACCGCGCGCAGCAGGTCGCGAAGCTGCTGCGCCGAGGATCCATCGAACGAACAATAGGCGCCCTTGGTCAGTTTGGCGATCTGGCGAAATCCGGAAGCGGCGACAGGGTCGCCACCTTCGTGGAAGATGAAGACGGGAAGCCCCAGAAGCCCCAACTCGCCGGCCTGGGCGCAGAGCGGATCGATCGGCTCTTCCAGGCAGTCGCCGACAAAGACGAGCGCGTCCAGGCGCGACTTTTTCATCTCGGCCAGGGCATGGCCCAGCATGCGCCCGATCTGCGTCTGCCCGCCGAGGCAATGCACCCCGGTCATGCGACGTATCATGTCCTTCGCATCGGTCAGCCAGGGCGTGGCACGGAACTCGCCAAAGCCTCTGAAGAAGCAAACCTGCATCTCCAGCCCGCCAAGGCTCGCCGCCTCCTGGAACATCTCGGCCTGGATGGTGCAGGCCCGGTCCCAGGTGGGCGCCCGGCTCGCCGTCGCGTCCAGTACGAACATGAGCCGGCCGCGCCGGCCGCCACGGGCCGGCTGCGGCGCGAGCTGCAGGCGGCGGACGAAAGCGGCGACGTCCTGGTCCGAGGACCTGCGCTCGGTCGGCAGCTTGTCTTTCGCCATGCTATCCCCCGATCCGCCGGATCAGTGCCCATTGTACTAGATTGGGCCCGTTGCCGCCAAATCCAGCCCTTGTCGAGCCGATTACTCAGCGCGGCCTTGGCTCGCCGGCGAGTTCGGCCGGCCCGGCTTTTCCGTAAAGGCGCGCCGCGCGACCCTCGAAAGCGGCAATCATGCGCCGCGTCGCCTCGTGAAACAGAGCGCCGATGGCGGCCTGCAGGACGCGGGAGCGGAACTCAAACTCGACATGGAACTGAATCCGGCACCCCCCCGCCCCCTCGGGAAGAAAGCGCCAGTGATTGATCAGGCGCTTGAAAGGTCCGTTGGCGTAGGAAACGTCGATCGCATCCGGCCGGTGCAGTTCCACCCGCGAGGTGAAGCTTTCGCGGAAAACCTTGAAGCCAATCACCATGTCCGCCCACATCACGTTATCCTCGCGCCGGCGCACGCGGGCGGCGATGCACCAGGGCAGGAATTCCGGATAGCGCTCGACGGCGGCCACCAGGTCGAACATCTGCTCCGGGGCGTAGGGAAGCGTCTTCTCTTCGCGGTAGGTGATCACGGTCAGTCGGCGGCGTCGGAACGCGCCTGCCGTGCCGCGCGCAGTCGCGCGAAATCCTCACCTGCATGGTGAGAGGAGCGGGTCAACGGCGAAGCGGAGACCATCAGGAAGCCCTTGCCGTAAGCCATGCGCTCGAGCTCCGCAAAGGCGGCGGGCGTGACGAATCGCTCGATTGCCGCATGCTTGGGCGTGGGCTGCAGGTACTGACCGATGGTCAGGAAGTCCACCTCCGCCGAGCGCAGGTCGTCCATCACCTGATGCACCTCGCCATCGCTCTCGCCAAGTCCGACCATCAGGCCCGACTTGGTGAAGATCGAGGGGTCGATCTCCTTGACCCGCGCCAGCAGGCGGAGCGAATGAAAGTAGCGCGCGCCGGGCCGGATCGAGGGATAGAGGCGCGGCACGGTTTCCAGGTTGTGGTTGAAGACGTCGGGTCGCGCCGCGACCACCTTCTCGATGGCGCCAGGTTTCTTCAGAAAATCGGGGGTCAGGATCTCGATCGTGGTCGCAGGCGCACTGGCGCGCAGCGCTTCGATGACGCGCACGAACTGCATCGCGCCGCCATCCTCAAGATCATCGCGATCAACGCTGGTGATGACCACATGGCGCAGGCCAAGTTCGGCGACAGCCTCCGCAACATGCTCAGGTTCGTGTGGGTCGAGTTGGTCGGGACGGCCTGTCGCCACGTTGCAGAAAGCGCAGGCCCGCGTGCAGACCGACCCCAGAATCATCACGGTGGCATGCTTCTGCTTCCAGCATTCCCCGATGTTCGGGCAGGCCGCTTCCTCGCAGACCGTCGCCAGATTCAGCCGGCGCATCAGCCGGCGGGTCTCGTGATACTCCAGAGATGTCGGCGCCTTGACCCTGATCCATTCCGGCTTGCGCGGAACCGGATTATCCGGCCGGTGGGCCTTCTCGGGGTGACGGGGCGGGCGGATCTCGTTCATCACAGATTAGAAATGGATCGCCCGCCCATAGGCGTCAAGCACCGATTCATGCATCATTTCCGACAGCGTCGGGTGCGGGAAGATGGTGTGGATCAGCTCCGCTTCCGTCCCTTCCATGGTGCGGGCGATGGTATAGCCCTGGATAAGCTCGGTCACCTCCGCCCCCACCATATGCGCGCCGAGAAGCTCGCCGGTCCGGGCATCGAACACGGTCTTGACCATGCCCTCCGGCTCGCCGAGCGCGATGGCCTTGCCATTGCCGATGAAGGGGAAGCGCCCAACGCGCACTTCATGGCCCTTGGCCTTGGCGGCAGCCTCGGTGAGCCCGACGCTCGCCACCTGCGGATTGCAGTAGGTGCAGCCTGGAATGCGGCTGACATCGATCGGATGCAATCCCGCGACGCCGGCGATCCGCTCGACGCACAGCACGCCTTCGTGGCTCGCCTTGTGGGCGAGCCAGGGCGGTCCGGTGAGATCGCCGATGGCGTAGACGCCGGGCTCGTCCGTGCGGCACCAGCCATCGGTGACCACATGGGTCTTCTCGACGCGCACCTTCGTGCCATCGAGGCCGATATTCTCCACATTGCCGACGATACCCACCGCCAGGATCACCCGCTCGACCGTCAGTTCGGAGCTCTTGCCGTCCTTGTCCTTCAGTGTCGCCGTTACACTGTCGCCGCCCTTCTTCAGGGCCGCGACCGTGGTCGAGGTGAGTATCTTCATGCCTTGCTTCTGGAACTGCTTGGCAGCGAAGGCGGAAATCTCCGCATCCTCAACCGGCAGCACCCGCTCCAGCACCTCGACGACCGTCACCTCCGCGCCCAGAGTGCGATAGAACGATGCGAACTCGATGCCGATGGCCCCCGATCCCACCACCAGCAGCGACTTCGGCAGGGTGCGGGGCGCCATCGCCTCCTTGTAGGTCCAGACAAGCTTGCCGTCCGGCTCCAGCCCCGGCAGCGAACGCGCCCGCGCGCCCGTCGCCAGCACGATATGCTTTGCCGAAAGCTCGGCAACGATCTTGCCGTCCCGGGTCACCTTGAGCCGACCCTGCCCGGCGAGCTGGCCGTGGCCGTCGAAGACGGTCACCTTGTTTTTCTTCAGCAGATGCTTCACGCCGCCCGAGAGCTGCGCCGCCACCTTGCGCGAACGCTCGATCACCTTCCCGAAGTCGATCGTCACGTCCCCGTTGATGCGGAAGCCGAAGCTATCGGCATGGCGGATCAGGCCGTAGACCTCGGCGGAGCGCAGCAGCGCCTTGGTCGGAATGCAGCCCCAGTTCAGACAGATACCGCCAAGATGCTCGCGCTCGACCAGCGCCGTCTTCATCCCAAGCTGGGCCGCGCGGATCGCCGCCACATAGCCGCCGGGACCGCCGCCAACCACGATCAGATCGAAGTTCGTCTCGCTCATGGATCAGTTCCTCACAGCAGCATGGTCAGCGGGTCCTCGACCAGCCCCTTGAAGACGGCAAGCCAGCGCGCGCCAAGCGCGCCATCGATCACCCGATGGTCGCAGGAGAGCGTCGCCGACATCACGGTCGCCACCGCCAGCGCACCGTTCTTCACCACCGGCCGCTGCTCCCCGGCGCCGACCGCGAGGATCGAGCCATGCGGCGGATTGATCACTGCCGCGAACTCCCTGATCCCGTACATGCCGAGATTGGACAGCGCAAAGGCGCCGCCCTGATACTCTTCCGGCTTGAGCTTGCCGGCCTTGGCGCGGCCGGCAAGTTCCTTCATCTCGGCGGAAATCTCCGCCAGTCCCTTCGCCTCGGCGCGGCGCACGATGGGCGTGATCAGCCCGCCATCGAGTGCGACCGCGACGGCGACGTCGCAGCTTCGCGAGCGCAGGATCTTGTCGCCACCCCAGATCGCATTGGCCTCCGGCACCTTCTTCAGCGCCAGCGCGCAGGCCCGCACCACGAAGTCGTTCACCGACAGCTTGTAGGCATCGGAGCGGGAATTGAGCTGCTGGCGCAGTGCCAGCAGCGAATCGAGTTCCACGTCGATGGTCAGATAGAAGTGCGGGATGTTCTGCTTCGATTCGAGCAGACGCCGCGCGATCGTCTTGCGCATCGAGCTGAGTGGCACTTCCTCGAAATCGCCCTGCGGCGCCGGCATGGCCTGCGGCTGGGCGGCGGCTGGCACCGCGGCAGCCCGGGGCTCCGCCTTGGCCGGCGCAGCCGCTTTCGCCGCTCCGCCCGCAATCGCCGCCTCCACATCGGCGCGCACGATCCGCCCATGCGGTCCAGAACCATCGATGCGCGCGAGATCGAGCCCGGCCTGGGCGGCGATGCGGCGCGCAAGGGGACTGGCGAAAACGCGCCCGGTGGTCTCGCCCCCGGCCTGTGCCCGCGAAGGCGGCGGAGCCGGCGCGGCGGACGCGGGCGGTACAGCCGCCTTTTCCGGCGCGGCAGCCGGCGAAGGCGCAGCCTTGGGCGCCGGCTTCGCGCCTGCGCCCAGCGCCGAAGCATCCTCGCCTTCTTCAAGGATCAGCGCGATCGGCGTGTTGACCGCGACATTCTCGGTCCCGCCCGGCACCAGGATGCGCCCGAGCGTCCCCTCCTCCACGGCCTCGACCTCCATGGTCGCCTTGTCCGTCTCGATCTCCGCCAGCACCATGCCGGAGGTGATCGTGTCGCCTTCCTTCACCAGCCACTTGGCGAGCTTGCCCTCCGTCATGGTCGGCGAGAGGGCGGGCATCAGGACCTCGACAGGCATCTTCCTTCCTTCCCTTCAGGCGCGATAGCAGACGGTCTTGGCGGCGGCGACCACATCGGCCACCTGCGGCAAGGCCAGCTTCTCGAGGTTTGCGGCATAAGGCATGGGCACGTCCTTGCCGGTGACGCGGAGCACCGGCGCATCCAGATGATCGAAGGCATGCTCCATCATCAATGCGGCGATCTCCGAACCGATGCCGCAGGCGGGCCAGCCTTCCTCCACCGAGACCAGGCGGTTGGTGCGCTGCACGGAAGCGACGATCGTGTCCAGATCGAGGGGCCGCAGCGAACGCAGGTCGATGACTTCGGCCTCGATCCCCTCCTTTGCCAGTTCCTCCGCCGCCGCAAGCGCGTGGCCCACCATGATCGAGAAGGCGACGATGGTGACGTCGCGCCCCGGCCGGGCAATGCGCGCCTTGCCGATGGGCAGGACGAAGTCGTCGATCTCCGGCACCTCGAACGAGCGGCCATAGAGGATCTCGTTCTCGAGGAAGATCACCGGGTTGGGATCGCGGATCGCTGCCTTGAGCAGGCCCTTGGCATCCGCCGCCGAATAGGGCGCCACCACCTTGAGGCCCGGACAGTGCGCATACCAGGACGCATAGCATTGCGAATGCTGCGCCGCGACGCGCGCGGCGGCACCGTTCGGGCCGCGAAACACGATGGGGCAACCCATCTGGCCGCCGGACATGTAGAGCGTCTTGGCCGCCGAATTGATGATCTGGTCGATCGCCTGCATGGCGAAGTTCATGGTCATGAACTCGACGATCGGCCGCAGTCCGCCGAAGGCGGCGCCCACGCCGAGGCCGGCGAAGCCCTGCTCGGTGATCGGGGTATCGATGACACGGCTGGCCCCGAACTCGTCCAGCAGGCCCTGGCTGACCTTGTAGGCGCCCTGATACTCGGCCACTTCCTCGCCCATCAGGAAGACGGACGGGTCGCGGCGCATCTCCTCGGCCATGGCATCGCGCAGCGCCTCGCGCACCGTCATGGTGCGCATCGCCGTGCCAGGCGGCACCTCGGACTCCGCCGGTGCGCCAGCCGCCGGGGCGGCTGGCGCCGGCGCGGCACCTTGTGGCCTCGCCGCGGCCGGCGGCGCTGCCCCGGCAGTCCTGCCAGGTTTGGGCGAGCGGGCGGCGGACGCATCCTCGCCCTCCTCCAGCAGCAGGGCGATGGGCGTGTTCACCGCCACATTCTCGGTCCCCGCCGGCACGAGAATCTCGCCCAGTACGCCTTCATCGACCGCCTCGACCTCCATGGTCGCCTTGTCGGTCTCGATCTCGGCCAGCACCATGCCGGCGCTGATCGCGTCGCCCTTCTTGACATTCCACTTGGCCAGCTTGCCCTCGGTCATCGTGGGCGAGAGCGCCGGCATCAGGATCTCGATCGGCATCGTTCAGTTCCTCCCGGGCCGCGCGCTATTTGAGTATGTCGGTCCAAAGTTCGGCCGCGTCCGGCTCGGGCGAGTCCTGCGCGAACTCCGCCGCGTCGGTGACGATCGCCTTCACCTCGCGGTCGATCTCCTTGAGCCGCGCCTCGTCGCAAAGGCCGCCATCGAGCAGCCGCTTCTTCATCTTGTCGATCGGGTCCTGTTCGGCCCGCATCTTGTTGACCTCGTCCTTCGAGCGGTACTTCTGCGGATCGGACATGGAGTGGCCGCGATAGCGATAGGTTTTCATCTCCAGGATCGTCGGGCCCTTGCCGGCCCGACACCATGCGACCGCCTCCTCGGCGGCGGCGCGCACCGCGAGCACATCCATGCCGTCGACCGGCCGGCCGTGGATGCCGAAGCTCTCGCCGCGACGATGCAGTTCGGTGATCGAGGAGGAGCGGCGAACCGCGGTGCCCATGGCGTACTGGTTGTTTTCGATAATGTAGATGACCGGCAGCTTCCAGAGCTCGGCCATATTGAAACTCTCGTAGACCTGGCCCTGATTGGCGGAACCGTCGCCGAAATAGCAGGCCGTCACGCGGTCGGTCTTCATGTAGCGCTGCGCGAAAGCGAGCCCGGTGCCAAGCGGGACCTGCGCGCCGACGATGCCGTGCCCGCCATAGAATTCCTTTTCGCGGCTGAACATGTGCATCGAGCCGCCCTTGCCCTTGGAGTAGCCGCCGATGCGCCCGGTAAGTTCCGCCATGACGCCGCGCGCATCCATGCCGCAAGCCAGCATGTGGCCGTGATCGCGGTAGGAAGTGATGACCCGGTCGCCCTGTCCCAGTGCCGCCTGCACGCCGACGACGACCGCCTCCTGGCCGATATAGAGGTGGCAGAAGCCGCCGATCAGGCCCATCCCGTACATCTGCCCCGCCTTCTCCTCGAAGCGGCGGATCAGCAGCATGTCGCGGTAATGCGCGATCAGCTCGTCGGTGGATACGGCAGGCTCGGCCGCCGCCTTCTCCTTTGTGGATTTCGCCATGCTCCCTCCCTGTGGCGGCATCGGCCGCGCCCGCGCGGCCTCAGGGAGCATGGCGACGACCTCGCCAAAAGGCAAGAAGGCTAGATTAACTGCATTTCGGTTAATGCAAAAACGAAACGAATATTTTGCGCTACTTCAATGCTTTACGGCCGCATGAATGCATAGTCCTCGTCGTCGTCGAGATTGCGGGCCGCGAATTCCAACTCATGGGCGATATCGGACGCAGTGCGGTGCCGGCGATAGAGCCGGATCACCTGCCCGAGCATGGCACGGCCAAGCAGGTCCTCCGCAAGTCCCGCCCTGCCAGCCTCGGCCAGGGCCGCCGCCAGGTGCCGCCCCGCAATCTCGTGAATATCCGCCATGATCGTCTCCCGCATCGCTCGAGCGGAAAAGCTACCGACGCCTGCCGGCGGCGGCATTGACGCCGATCAAGCGCCGATCACTGCTCGTCGTAGATGACGATTTCGTCCGCGCGCACCAGGCCGAGAATGCGGCGGGCCTGCTCGTCCAGCATGTCGAGATCGAGCCGGTCGGCGCGCAGCAGCGAAACCCGCCGCTCCATCTCGCGCCGCTCGCGACCGGTCTCCGCCAAGGCCTGCTGGGCGATGGTCACTTCCTGGGACAGCCGCGCATAGGCCTGCAATCCCCGGTCGCCTTCGATGGCATGGTAGCCGAAATAGCTGATCGCGCAGGCGCAGAGCACCGGGACGATGGCGCTCGGCGCGCGGCGGCGGAATTCCTCGATCAGGCCCATATCGTCAGGGAATCAAAGCGCGGCATTTCGGTCAACGGGAAAAATCAAATAATTCCAACGAGTCGCGCACAGACTCCGTAATTGACTCGAATTGGCACAGCCTGACCTCGCACGGCACCATCCGGCACCGGCGCTATGGCGCGCGCAACTCGGCGTGACAGGCATCGTGAACGGACTATATTCCGCGGCATGCCGCTCGGGCAGGCCATTTTTCCGGGAATGCCAGGCCGCGCCGAAGCGTCATGCACGATCGCCGCGCGCAGAATGGCGATCGAACCTAGCAGCAAGCAGGAGGACCCAATTACATGAATGCTCCCGTGAAACCACCGACCGGCCTGAGCCGGCGCGGCTTCGTCGCCACTTCCCTTACCGCCGGCTTCACGCTGGCCGCCGGGCCGGTGATGGCGCAGACGGCGATCCGCACCGATACCGCCGGCCTGATGGCGGGCGAGATCCTCATTCCCACCAGCGACGGACTGATGAAGGCCTACTGGGCCATGCCGGCAACCGGCTCGAAGTTCCCGACCGTGCTCGTCGTGCAGGAGATCTTTGGCGTCCACGAATATATCAAGGACACCTGCCGCCGGCTGGCCAAGGCGGGCTACCTTGCCGTCGCGCCGGATATCTTCGCGCGTCAGGCGGACATGTCGAAAATCACCGACATGCAGGGTGCGATTGCCGTGGCGCAGCGGGTGCCCGACGCACAGGTCCTCGCCGATCTCGACACGACGGCCCGCTTCGTCGATGCCACCGGCAAGGGCAACATGGAGAAGCTCGCCATCACCGGTTTCTGCTATGGCGGACGCATAACCTGGCTCTACACGGCCCACCAGCCCAAGGTGAAGGCAGGCATCGCCTGGTACGGCCGGCTCGTCGGCCAGAAGAGCGACCTGCAGCCCGTCCATCCGGTGGACGTGGCGGCGCGCATGAACGCGCCCGTACTTGGCCTCTATGGCGGCGCCGACCAGGGCATTCCACTCGACACCGTCGAGCAGATGAAGAAGGCGCTGAGCGCCGCGGGCAAGAAACACGAATTCGTGGTCTATCCCGACGCGCCACATGCCTTCCATGCCGACTACCGGCCGAGCTTCCGCAAGGAGCCGGCGGAGGATGGCTGGCGGCGGCTGCTCGCCTGGCTCAAGGCCAACGGCGTCGCCTGATGCGAGAAGCGGCCCTCCGGATGCCGGGGGGCCGCCCCTTCAGCCTTTCAGAACCGCACGACCGGCATAGGCGGCGACCGGCCCCAGCGCTTCCTCGATGCGGATGAGCTGATTGTATTTGGCCAGCCGGTCCGAGCGGGCGAGCGAACCGGTCTTGATCTGGCCGCAATTGGTGGCGACCGCAAGATCGGCGATGGTCGTGTCCTCAGTCTCGCCGGAACGGTGCGACATCACGGCGCGATAGCCGTTCTTGTGCGCCAGCTCCACGGTCTCGAGCGTCTCGCTCAGGGTGCCGATCTGGTTGACCTTGACCAGGATCGCGTTGCCGGTGCCGCGCCGGATGCCGTCCGCGAGACGCACCGGGCTGGTAACGAAGAGATCATCCCCGACGAGCTGCACCTTGGCGCCGATGGCGCCGGTAAGCGCCGCCCATCCTGCCCAGTCATCCTCCGCCATCCCATCCTCGATCGAATAGATCGGATAGCGCGCGACCAGATCCTCGTAGTAGCGAACCATGCCGGCGGCATCGAGCACCTTGCCCTCGCCCTCCAGATGATACTTGCCATCCCGGAAAAACTCGGTCGAGGCCGCGTCGAGCGCCAGCATGATGTCGGAGCCGAGCTTGTAGCCCGCCGCCTCCACCGCGCGCAGGATGAATTCGATCGCCTCCGCCGTCGAGGCGAGCGACGGGGCGAAGCCGCCTTCATCACCCACATTGGTGTTGTGACCCGCATCCTTGAGCTGCTTGCGCAGGCTGTGGAACACCTCGGACCCCATGCGGACCGCTTCGGCCAGCGTCGGCGCCGAGACCGGCGCGATCATGAATTCCTGAAAGTCGATCGGATTGTCGGCATGGGCGCCGCCATTGATGATGTTCATCATCGGCACCGGCAGCAGCCGCGCGGACGCCCCGCCGACATAGCGCCAGAGCGGCAGTTCGCGGTCGACGGCCGCTGCCTTCGCCACCGCCAGGCTGACACCGAGGATGGCATTGGCGCCAAGCCGGCTCTTGGTCGGCGTCCCATCCAGTTCGATCATCGTGCGGTCGATCAGAAGCTGCTCGCTCGCATCCATGCCCGACAGGGCATCGAAGATCTCGCCATTGACATGTGCCACCGCACGGCCGACGCCCTTGCCGAGAAAGCGGGTCTTGTCGCCGTCGCGCAGTTCGAGCGCCTCGTGGGCACCGGTCGAGGCGCCGGAAGGTACGGCGGCGCGTCCGATGACGCCGCTCTCCAGCGCCACATCCACCTCGACGGTCGGATTACCGCGGCTGTCGAGAATCTGGCGGGCAGCGATATCGACGATGGCACTCATCTGGAAACTCCCCGGAAATGCCGGCGGGCCGGCGGGCGCGCAAGGGATAGCGCAGGCACCCGCGCCGAGGCAAGCCCGGCTCAGAACTGGTTGCGCAGGCCGATCATGAAATCGTGGCTGCGCAGCCTTCCGCTCAGACGGTCATTTTCCGACGGGTCGAAGAGACCGGCGGAGCCATCATTGTCGGAACGGATGCGGCCCGCATCGACATAGCGGTAGCCGAGATCAAGCGAGAGGGTCCGGGTGATGTCATAGCTGATGCCGCCGCCGATCTGCCAGGCAAAGGCGATCCGGCTGTCCCCCTGCACCTTGCCGAGGCTGGTGTTGAAATCCTCGAGATTGTTCCAGGCGCCGCCGATGCCGCCCATCAGGTAGGGCGTGAAGCCGCCGAAACGCCAGATGTCCCAATAGAGGTTGGCGAGAACCAGAAGGTTCTCCACCTCGATCTTGGAGCCCGAGATCTTGCGGTCGTAGAGCCCGCGATAATTGATCGCCGTATCGAAGCGGAGCCAGGGATTGAACCGGTAGCCAAGACCAAGCTGCACCGCAGCGCTGCCCCGTACGTCGTCATCGAAATTGCCCTTGAGCGACAGGCTGTCCGAGTAACCAAGGTCGAGCCTGACGTAAGGCCCTTTCGTGGTGTAGTCGGCGGCCACCTCCGACGCCGGCATGCCGCGTCTGGCATTCGCGACCTGGGGCACCGGAGCAGGCGCGGGTGGCGGCGCGGCCTGGGCCACCGGTGGCGCCGGCGGCGGCTGGTAGGGATAGGGCGCAGGCGGAGGCATCTGGCCATATGCCGGCGGCGCCGGTGGCAGATAGCCCGGCTGCATCATGTTGCGGAAATCGTAGAGTCCGGACGCGCGGGCCTTTGCTTCGCCCGCCGTCATCAGCAGAAGTGCTGCCGCGAGCGAGGCAAACCCGATCGATGCAAGATACGACTGCCGCATGATTTCCCCCTCATCGTCCAACCGTAATTGACCACAGCCGGCCGCCGGGGGCAATGCGGCCGCTCAAAGATCCTTGGCCAGCCGGTCGAACTCCGCCAGGCGGGCGAGGAGGTCCTGCATGTGCGCCAGCGGCACCATGTTCGGACCGTCGGAGGGCGCCCGGTCGGGATCCTCGTGCGTCTCCATGAACAGCGCGGCCACGCCGACCGCGGCCGCCGCCCGGGCCAGCACCGGCACGAATTCCCTCTGCCCGCCCGAGGTGGCACCCTGCCCGCCCGGCTGCTGCACGGAATGGGTGGCGTCGAAGACGACCGGGCAGCCGGTCTCCGCCAGGATCGGCAGGGCGCGCATGTCGCTCACCAGCGTGTTGTAGCCGAAGCTCACGCCGCGTTCGCAGACCAGCACGTTGGGATTGCCGGCATGGTCGAACTTCTCGACCACGTTCTTCATGTCCCAGGGCGCCAGGAACTGTCCCTTCTTCACATTCACCGGCTTGCCGGTGCGCGCCGCCGCCAGCAGCAGATCGGTCTGGCGGCAGAGAAAGGCGGGTATCTGCAGGACGTCGACGACCTCTGCGACTTCCGCACACTGTTCCTCGGTATGGACATCGGTCAGGACCGGAACGCCGATCTCCTCGCGCACGGCGCGGAAGATCGGCGCCGCCGTCTCCCAGCCAAGGCCGCGATTGGACTTGACCGAGGTGCGGTTCGCCTTATCGAAGGAGGTCTTGTAGATCAGGTGAATGCCAAGCCGCCGCGTCATCTCGCTGAGGCTGCCCGCCATGTCGAGCGCATGCTGGCGTCCTTCCATGGCGCAAGGTCCGGCGATGAGGACGAACGGCAGGTCGTTGCCGATCTCGAAATCCCCGACACGGACATGGCGGATATCCATCTTGCTTTGCCTTGCCTTTCCTTGGCCGGGGCGCCCGGCCGAGTTTCAGACCAGCCGGCTTTGCCGGACCGCCGCCTCAATGAAGGAGGCAAAGAGCGGATGCGGCTCGAACGGCTTGGAACAGAGTTCGGGGTGATACTGCACGCCGATGAACCAAGGGTGGTCCGGTAACTCGATGATCTCCGGCAGCAGGCCGTCGGGCGACATGCCGGAGAAAACCATGCCCGCCTGCTCGAGCCGTTCGCGATAGGCGGTGTTCACCTCGAACCGGTGCCGGTGGCGCTCCCGGATGCTGAGCTTGCCATAAATCTCCGCCGCCCGCGATCCGGGCTTGAGCGCGGCGACATAGCCGCCAAGGCGCATGGTTCCGCCGAGATCGCCACCCTGACGGCGAACCTGGATCTGGTTGTCGTGCATCCATTCGGTCATCAGTCCGACCACCGGCTCGTCGGTGGCGCCGAACTCGGTGGAGGAGGCGGAATTGATGCCCGCCAGATTGCGCGCCGCCTCGATCACGGCCATCTGCATGCCGAAACAGATCCCGAAATAAGGCACCTTGCGCTCGCGCGCGAAGGTCACCGCCCGGATCTTGCCCTCCGCGCCCCGCTCGCCGAAACCGCCCGGCACCAGGATGCCATGCACGCCGTCCAGATGCTGGACGGTCAACCGCTCGTCGGTCTCGAAAATCGAGCTGTCGACCCATTCCAGGTTCACGCGCACATTGTTGGCGATGCCGCCATGGGTCAATGCCTCCGCCAGCGACTTGTAGGCGTCCTTGAGAACCGTGTACTTGCCGACCACGGCGATGGTGACCTCGCCTTCCGGCGAAAGCACGCGCTCGACCACCTCCTGCCAGCGGCCGAGGTCGGGCGGCGGCGCATCGGTCAGGCCGAAATGGCGCAGGATCTGATCGTCGAAGCCCTCTCGGTGATAGGCGATCGGCACCTCGTAGATGGTGCGCACGTCCAGCGCCTGGATCACCGCTTCGGGCCGGACGTTGCAGAACAGCGCCATCTTGCGCCGGTCGCTCTCCGGGATCGGCCGGTCGGAACGGCAGAGCAGGATGTCCGGCTGGATGCCGATCGAACGCAGCTCCTTCACCGAATGCTGTGTTGGCTTGGTCTTGAGTTCGCCTGCCGCGGCGATGAAAGGCACCAGGGTCAGATGGACGAACAGGGCGCGGTCGCGACCCATTTCGATGCCGGCCTGGCGGATCGCCTCGAAAAAGGGCAGTCCCTCGATATCGCCCACCGTGCCGCCGACCTCGACCAGTACGAAATCGACCTCGCCGACATCGGAGCGGATGAAAGCCTTGATCGCGTCGGTGATGTGCGGAATGACCTGCACGGTCGCGCCGAGATAGTCGCCGCGCCGCTCGCGGGCGATGACCGTCTGATAGATGCGCCCGGTCGTCACGTTGTCGGCGCGCGTCGCCGGCACGCCGGTGAAGCGTTCATAATGGCCGAGATCCAGGTCGGTCTCGGCCCCGTCGTCGGTCACATAGACCTCGCCATGCTGATAGGGCGACATGGTGCCGGGATCGACATTGATATAGGGATCGAGCTTGCGCAGCCTCACCTTGTAGCCACGCGCCTGAAGCAGCGCGCCCAAGGCCGCCGATGCCAGACCCTTGCCCAATGATGAGACCACGCCGCCGGTGATGAAGATGAACCGCGTCATGGGACTTCACCATAACAGAAACTTCGGGAGCGCCAAATCACGGGCCCGTCGCCGGCCAGGCGAGCGGGCGAAGATTAGCGGAAATCCGCGCCTTGGAAGCTAGCGGGAAAGCGGAACCGACGGCGCCTGAGGCGTCGCAGGGGCACTCTGTCCGGGCTGCGAATCGAGAATCGAGGTGGGCTTGCTGTAGCCGCCGGCGAGGATCGTGAGGACGATCGAGGTGGAGAAGAAGCAGACCGCGAGTACAGCGGTGGCGCGGGTCAGGAAGTTGCCGACGCCCCGGCCGGTCATCATCCCGCCGCCGCCGCCGATGCCGAGCGCGCCGCCTTCCGAACGTTGCAGCAGCACGACGCCGACCAGCGCCACGGCAATCAGCAGATGGATGATGAGAACGACGGTTGTCATTGAAAAGTCCCTGAATTCCGCAAACCTTCACGTGCCGCCGGCCGGCCCCGCATCCGGTGTCGGGCTTTTACACGAAACGGGCGGCCAAGGCTACCTCGGCAGAACCGCACTGCCAGCAGATTGAACAGTTTGGCGATCCATTTGGTCCGGCGAGATTTAAGTACAGCGACGCCTTAGAGCAACACAGAGGCAAGTGATACCGTAGATACGCAAGTATTAATAACAAAAAATAAGCAAAAATTTGCCTTTTTGAATTAAAACTTACAAAAGCAATCAGTTATTATTTGCACGGAAAAAACTTTATGATACCTAAGTCCAAATATTATTTCCAACTGACCACATTCTGCGAGACATTAAGTTTTCAGATCGATAAATCTGCGAATGAAGGCTCGCGGTGCCAGCACTCTGGTTTCGACTAAGGGTTTGCCGCTCTGATCTGGAAATTCGATTGATTTGCAACCATCCAAGTCGCATGAAATGCGCTGTCGGGTGCCCCTGGTGGGCTCGATATGGTTAGCCCAGCCCGACATCAATTGCCCTGACGTGGACGGGCCCTTCTTCTTTGATTCCCATCGCCCGGGCCATCCCGACCAGTGGCGAGACCTCCGGCCAGACCTTCAGGCCGTCAAGCACTGCGTCGCCAGCGCGGCGATAGAAGCTTGGCAGCAGCAGTTCGAAATATGGATAGCCCAGATTCTCGTCCTTGAATGCCCGATAGACGTTGTACGCGAGGAGATCGGCCAGTTGAACGCCGCTCGACAACTCACTCGCAGTGAAAAACGGATGCCCGACGATCTGAGTGAACTTGAGGTGCTGGTTGCCTGCACGCTGGAAGTAGGCGTGCTTCATGGCAACGGCGCGGTTGAGCTGCTTGCTCGAATCGTCCATCACCACAAGCGCGTTATGTTTCGGATGGTACTCGCGCATATAGTGCTGGATGCGCTCGAGCAGGAATTCATAGGCTTTCTTGTGCAGAGTCTCGTGGGTTACGTAGTCGCGCAAGTGCCGCTTGTCGATCACCGCCGCCATCACCACGGCCCGCCGTGGCTGTAGTTGGTCGAAATAGGCCGCAACGAGTCGTTCCCGATCTCGGTCATCGAGGGCATGAAGAAATGGACTTCGGGCCGGGGCGCTTCAGGCACGGACCCGGGCGATACCCCAGAAGTCGGCCGCGACCAGGCTGGCCCCGCCGACCAGGGCGCCGTCCACGTTGGCGATGCGCAACAGGTCGGGAGCGTTGCCGGGCTTGACCGAGCCGCCATAGAGGATGCGAAACATCTCCCCGTCCCGGAACCGCTCGCACAGGATGGCCCTGATCCGGTCATGCATGCGCGCGACATCCACCGGGGCGGGGGTCCGGCCGGTGCCGATCGCCCAGACCGGTTCGTAGGCGATGACCGTGTTACCGGCGCGGCTACCTTCCGGCAGCGAGCCCGCGATCTGCCGGGCCACCACCGCCTCCGCCTGGCCCTCCTCGCGTTCGGCCAGGGTCTCGCCCACGCAGACGATGGCCACCAGTTTCGCCGCGTGCGCGGCAGCCGCCTTAGCGGCCACGGCCGCGTCCGTCTCGCCATGGTTCTGGCGCCGCTCCGAATGGCCGAGGATGACGTGGCTCGCGCCCGCATCCTTGAGCATCTGCGCCGAAATATCGCCGGTATGGGCACCGGACGTCGCCGCGTGGCAATCCTGCCCGCCCAGGGCGATGCGCCGGTCGGCCCGCGCCGCGCGCAGCCAGCCCTGCATGGCGAGTAGCAGAGTCGCCGGAGGGCAGACCACCAACTCGCAATTGAGTTTCTTGGGTTTCAGGGCAAGCCTGGCAAGCTTCCGGATCTCCGCCTCCGCCCCCTTGCGCAGGCCGTTCATTTTCCAGTTGCCGGCGATCAGCGGGACCGGTCCTTTCGCCATCTTGGAACTCCCTGCGAATCTCGGTCTTCTCTGTATAGGCTTGATGTATCAGAGCAATCGGGTGATTGAAAGCCTTACATCCCCGGCGGACATGCACGGCCGCGACCGTGCCGCCGGCGGTGTGCGAAAAGCTGCGCCAGCCGCGCAAAAGCATTGCCGGCTCCCTGACCCGCCTCTATCATGCGCGCTTCCATGGAGAACAGTTTTGCTGATATTTCAAGGGGTTGATCGGTCATGCTCGCGGAACTGAGGAAAAGCGCCGGAAGCTGGGTCGTGCGTATCCTGCTCGGCCTCCTGATCCTGAGCTTCGGTATCTGGGGCATTGGCGATTTCATCCGCGGCGATGGCGGGCGCGACCTGGCCAAGGTCGGATCGGTGACCATTTCCGCCCAGGAGTTCGACGAGCAGTATCGCCGCGATCTCCAGGTCTGGCAGCAGCGGCTTGGCATCGCGGTCGATAATGAAAGGGCACGCCAGCTCGGCCTGGCGGAGAACACGCTCCAGACCATGGTCCAGCGTGCCCTGGTCGATCAGGCAGCGAGCGACCTCAAGTTGGGGGTGTCGGAAGCCACGCTGGCCCGCGAGATTCGCGACAACCCGCTGTTCCACAACGCCGCCGGCCAGTTCGACCGTTTGATCTTCGAGCGGGTCCTGTTCAACAACGGGTTCAGCGAGCAGGGCTATGTCCAGCGTTTCCGACAGGACTTCCTGCGCGATCTTCTGCTGAGTTCGATCGAGGGCAGCGTGACGCGGGCGCCTGCCACCCTGGTAGACACGCTGTTCGCATACCGGCAAGAACGCCGCGTGGCCGATATGTTGCTCGTCCCGCCCCTGCCGGCTGCCAGCATCCCCGAACCGGACGACGCAACCCTGGAAAAGTTTCACCAGGACAATGCGCCCCGCTTTACGGCTCCTGAATATCGCGCCCTCACCTTCGTGGTGATCAGCCCGGAGGCGCTGCGCGAGGAAGTGGGCGCGAGCGAGGAGGAGCTTCAGGAGGAGTACGATTCCCGGCGCGAAAGTTTCGAGGTTCCAGAGCGGCGGGAGGTGCAGCAGATCGTCTACACCGACCAGTCGGCAGCGGCCGAAGCGCTGGCGCGCATCCGCGGCGGGGAGGATTTCGCCGCCGTCGCCAAGGCCACCCGCAACCTGGAGGCATCCGATATCGCGCTCGGCCGGCTGACGCGGCGCGAACTCCCGACCGCGGTGGCGGAGGCGGCATTCGCGCTGACGGGCGGGAGCGTCTCAGAACCGGTGCAGAGCCCGCTTGGCTGGCACCTGATCCGTGTCGGCGCGATCGAACCGGGCCAGCGCCGCACGCTCGCCGAAGTGCGCGAGGAACTGACGCGCGAAGTGGCACTGCGCAAGGCGGCCGATCTCGTATTCCGCACCGCCAACCAGATCCAGGACGAGATCGCCGGTGGCGGCGGCCTGGAAGCCGCGGCGGAAAAGATGCGCCTCAAGGTCGCGAAAATCCCGGCCGTCGACCAGCGCGGCCTCGCTCGGGACGGCCTGCCGGCCCCTGGCCTCCCGGACCTGCCGAACTTCCTCGAACAGGCGTTCCTTGCCCCGCGGGGCGGCGAACCGCAGCTTATCGAGAGCAGCAACGATGCCTATTTCCTGCTGCGCGTCGACGACATCGTCCCCTCCGCGCTCAAGCCCTTCGCCGAGATCCGCGCCGAGGTCCTCTCGGCCTGGCGGACGGTGACAGCCGACGAGAAGGCGCTCGAGAAGGCCCGGGAGATCGCCGACCGGCTCAAGGAGGGCGGCAGCTTTCCCGCTCTCGCCAGGGCGCAGGGCGGAGAGATCCGCTCGACCGGCGCCTTCACTCGCGGCGGCCAGGGGGCCGAGGCCGGCGTCCCTGCCCGCATCGTGCCGCTGATCTTCCAGGCCAGGCGCGGCGAGGCGGTCGCCGCACCGGCGGGACCCGGCGCCGGCGCCGTGGTCGCACAGCTCACCGAGATCCGGCCCGCCGATGGCACGAGCGAGGCGGACGCGCGCAAGCGCCTGGCCGATGCCCTGCAAGGCGCCATCGCCAACGACATCGGCACGCAGTATCGCGCCGCATTGGAGAGTGAGTTCGGCGTACGCATATATCGCCAGGTCTTCGAGACGCTCCTCAACTAGCCACTCTCTTTTCCGGGAATACGCGCGTGAGCATCCAGCCGGACTTCCAGACCTTTGCGGAAGGCTATGACGAAGGCCGGCCACAGGTGGTCTGGACCACCCTCGTCGCCGATCTCGAAACGCCGGTCTCCGCCATGCTGAAGCTCGCCGACGGGCGGCCGATGAGCTTCCTTCTGGAGTCGGTCGAGGGCGGCGCGGTGCGCGGGCGCTATTCGATCATCGGCATGCGGCCGGACCTGATCTGGCGCTGCCGGCGTGGCCGGGCGGAGATCAACCGAAATGCCCGTTACGCGCAGGAATTCACCCCCTGCGAGCAGGACCCGCTCACCGCGCTCCGCGCGCTCCTGAAGGAGAGCGAGATCGACCTGCCCCGGCACCTGCCGCCGATGGCTGCGGGCATCGTCGGTTACATGACCTATGACATGGTCCGGCTGGTCGAAAACATCGCCGACAACAAGCCAGACCCGCTCGGCATTCCCGATGCACTGTTCGTGCGCCCGACGGTGATGGCGATCTTCGATTCCATCCTCGATGTGGTCACAGTGGTGACGCCGGTCCGCCCCGAGCGGGGCCGTGACGCACGCGCGGCCTATGCGCTGGCCAACGAACGGCTGGCGGACGTGGTCGCCGATTTCGAGCGGACCCTGCCCTATGGGCGAGAACGGCTGGAAGATGCGGAGACCCTGCCCGAGCCGGTTTCCAACACCACCAAGTCCGAGTATCACGCCATGGTGCGGAAGGCGAAGGAGTATATTGCGGCAGGCGACGTGTTTCAGGTGGTGCCCTCGCAGCGCTTCTCCCTGCCCTTCCGCCTGCCGCCCTTCTCGCTCTATCGTGCGCTGCGTCGCACCAACCCTTCGCCGTTCATGTTCTTCCTGAACTTCGGCGAATTCGCCGTGGTCGGATCGAGCCCCGAAATCCTCGTGCGGCTGCGCGACGGCGTGGTGACGGTGCGCCCGATCGCCGGCACGCGCCGGCGCGGCCAGACGCCGGCGGAAGACGAGGCGCTGGCGAAGGATCTGCTCAGCGACCCCAAGGAGCTGGCCGAGCATCTCATGCTGCTCGATCTCGGCCGTAACGATGTCGGGCGGGTGGCAAAGATCGGCACCGTGCGGGTCACGGAGCGCGAGGTGATCGAGCGCTACAGCCACGTCATGCACATCGTCTCCAACGTCGAGGGCGAGATCGAGCCGGGGCACGACGCCATCGATGCGCTCTTCGCCGGCTTCCCCGCCGGCACCGTATCCGGCGCCCCCAAGGTCCGCGCCATGGAGATCATCGAGGAACTGGAGAAGGAACGGCGTGGCGTCTATGCCGGCGGCGTCGGCTATTTTTCCGCCAACGGCTCGATGGATACCTGCATTGCCCTGCGCACCGCGCTGGTCAAGGACGGGACCATGTATGTCCAGGCCGGCGGCGGCGTGGTGGCGGACAGCGATCCTGAAGCGGAATTCCAGGAGACGGTCAACAAGGCGAAGGCACTCGTGCGCGCCGCCGAGGAAGCGGTCCGCTTCGCCGCCGCGACGGGACGGAACCGCTGAAACGTTTCAGCCCTGATAGGAACGGGCGATCACGGCGCTGAGCGGCGCCAGGATCAGGCCCTTGCGCCCGAGTGTCGGCAGCCAGCGTTCGAGCTGATCGAGGGTCGCATCGTGCGGATGGCCGATGGCGATCACCCTTCCTTGCCGGCGCGCCAGCTCCTCGACGAGTTGAAGCTGTCCCGCCACGTTCTCGGCGGTCTCGATATGATCAAGGAAGACATCACGGCTCGCGGAAGGCAGCGCCATGTGTCGCGCCATACGCCCGGCGAGGCTCTCGGAACTGGTACGGGAGTCCAGAAACAGCAGCCCCCGGGCCTTGAGTTCCGCCAGCACCATCTCCATGCCTGGCGCGTGGGCGGTGAAGCGGCTGCCCATATGATTGTTGACGCCGACATAGCCGGAGAGACGGTCGAGGTTCCAACGCAAGCGGCGCAGGATCTCGCCCGGCTCTAGATCGACCATCAGGGCGTTCGGCCCCGGATAGGCGCCACGATCTGACGCCTCCATGGGCAGATGGACCAGGATCTCATGCCCGGCCCGACGTGCCTGTTCGACCTGCTGCGCGACCTCGTCCGCATAGGGCAGGTAAGCGAGCGTCACCTGTGCCGGGAGCTGCACGGCGCGTCGCGAGCGCTTGCGGTCCATGCCCATGTCGTCGATGACCAAAGCGATCATCGGCCGGCCGTTACCTTCCGGTGCCTGCGCCGCGTAGCGACGCCAGGGCGGTAAGGCGCTTTCCCCGCCGCTTCCGCGGCCGGCTGCCAGTGGTGGCAGGAGCAGCGCGGGATCGGTTTCCGCCGGGGTCGGCACAGGTGCCGGCAGCGGCGCCGGTGCCGGCGCCGCAGTCTGGGGAGGGGCTGGCGCAATGGCCGGCGGTGTCACGGCCGGTGGTGAGGCGGCCGGCTTCGCCGGCCGAATCTCCGCCGTCGCGGGCGGGCGCGATGGCTCCTTCTGCGGCGCATCGAAGGAGGCGCCGATGATCACGCCGATGGTGAGCGCGGCCGCGACGATTGCCGCAACGCCGAGAGCACGCGGCGAAAATACCGGCGCGGCGCGGCGTGCCTTGCGCGGCCTGCGTTTACTCTGGGACAAACTGCTGCTCCGGACTGAGAGGCGCGGGCGAATCAGCCGCATTCTACCCCGCCGGAGGCGGTCGGCGAGGATGGTCTTGGCAGAAACCGCCGCCTTCCTCGAAAAGTATCCATCAAGTGACTAACACGGTATCTGGGTAGTTTTTCTTCACAACTAAACTATTGTTGAATTTTTTACTTCGTATATCTTGATAACCAAAGAAAAACCTTGATCCAAACAGGGTGCTCAAGAGGGGGTAATCATGGTCCAGAAGCTTTGGCAAGCTATGCTGCTTGCCGGTTGTGCAATTGCGCCCGCCCTGGCGGCAAGCGGCCCGGCCATTGCGCAGGGCGCCGATGAAATGCGGCGCTGCGCCGTGCTCAACGATGACAGGGCCCGCCTCGACTGCTTCGATCGGCTGGCGCAACGCACAATCGCCCCTTCGACGCCTTCGGGTGCTCCGGCGGAACGCAGCGCGCCCGGCGCGCCCCGCTCGCCCGAGCCCATTGCGCCCGCGCAACAGGCAATGGCGCCTGACAAGGCCTTCGAGATCACAGTGGCGCCCCGCTTCTACGCCACGGTGGTTTCGGTTGATGATGCGCGGGTCGACCCGATCTTCACGCCGATGGGCGGCATGACCATCGGCGCGCGCCTTGGCCGTTTTCCGAACTGGGATATTGCCGTGACCGGTCTATACGGCAAGGGCGATTCCGATTTCCGCGACAAGGACGAGGATACGCGTGGCGATGCCCGCTTCTCCCGCACCGACTTCGAGGCGCTGCTGCGCTACCGTATTCCCGATACCAGCCTCTATGTCTTCTTCGGACCACGTTACGTGCGTGGCCGTCAGGCGCTGGATCACAGCGGAACCAATGGGCGCGAACGCTATGTAACCCACCTCTACATGGCCGAGGTCGGCGGAGGTTTCGCCCATTCTATCGATGAAGCGGGCCGTCACTCGGTATTCGCCAATATCACCGCTGGTGTCGGTCATTCCCGCACCTCGGCGCGCACCAACCTCGTCGGCTATCCCGTCTACAATTCCGATGGCGCGGCCTTCCTCGGCGATCTCAACATTGGCTATCAATATGCGTTCAACAGCTTTTTCACGCTCAGCGGCCGCTACAGGCTGATCAACGTGCATATCGACAACCAGGCGGAGGAAAAGATCGGCCGCAATATCGTTCAGGGTATCGAGTTCGCCGGCACCTTCCGGTTCTAAACGGTAGATGGCGATGCATTGGCCGAGGATTCTGCTGGCTCTTCAGGCCGGACTGGCAATAACCGGAATGGCGTCGGCGAGCGGCGCCCAGGATCGTATCGCGCTCGTCATCGGCAATTCCGCCTATCAGCAGGCCGCGCCGTTGCGAAATCCGGCGAACGATGCCCGCTCGGTTGCATCGGCGCTGTCCGCTATCGGGTTCGAGGTCCGGCTTTCCATCGACCTGCCCACCGCCGGGTTTTTTGCCGAAGTCGACCGTTTCAGTCAGCAGCTCAACCGTCGCTCGGTGGCACTCTTCTATTACGCCGGTCACGGCCTCCAGGTGAACGGCATGAACTTCATCGTGCCGGTCGATGCAACATTCGACTCAGTAAAGAACGAAGTTTCCGGCCTCTACCCGATCGACATCGTCATCGCCAGGATGGAGGGCAAGTCCGAGTCAAGCATCGTGATCCTAGATGCGTGCAGGAACGATGCCTTCGGTATGGATATACGCGATACGGTGAGCCAGGGCCGTTCGATAAAGCTGCGCGATGGCGGCCAGATCCGAAGCGTGGCCAAAGGCTTCGCCGAGATGCAGGGCGCCATTGGCATGCTGATCGCTTATTCGACGCAGCCGGGCAACGTGGCCTTCGACGGCGACGGCGACAACAGCCCTTTTACCGCCGCATTGGTTCGCGCGCTGCCCACGCCCGGCCTCGAGATCAGACAGGTCTTCTCGCGCACCCGCGCAGACGTGGTGATCGCGACGGGTCGCCAGCAGGTTCCCTGGGATCATTCGTCGCTGACCACCGATCTCTACCTCCGCTCGCCACCATCCGCCACGTCAGGTTCGCGACCCGACCGCCGGATCGGCCTGCCACCACCTTGAAATCTGCGATCAGCTTGGTGCGCTGCCGCCTCGCGCTGCCGCCATCACCAGTTCGAGCCGGTCGTTGCCGAAATACATATCGTCGCCATCGACGAACAAGGTAGGCGAGCCGAAGGCGCCGCGGCGGATGGCCTCGTCCGTATTCGCCTTGAGCCGCTCTTTCACAGCCGGCTCTGCAATGGCGCGCAGGAACGGCGAGGCGGCGATGCCGACGCGGCCGCACAGATCGGCGAGGACGTCATCCTGTGCAATGTCGCGATCCTCGCCCCAGTAGGCTTCGAAGACGGCGCCGGCGAAGGGAACGAGCTTGCCCTCCTCTCCGGCCACGATACAGCCGCGCATGGCCTTGACCGAGTTCACCGGAAAGATCCGCGGCGGAAATACTATGCGCAGGCCGCAATGGCGCGCCCAGTCGCCGAGATCCTTGCGCATGTAGGCGGCCTTGGCGGGCACCGGCTTCTCGCGCGCCGCATAGACGCTCTGATTGACAGCGTTGAAGATGCCGCCGACCAGAACCGGCCGCCATTCGATGTCGATACCGGTCTCCCGCGCCAGCGGCTGGATGCGGTGAAAGGCGAGATAGGTCCAGGGGCTGGAACAGTCAAAGAAGAACTCGATCCTTGCCATGCCGATCCTCCATGGTGCCGGCCCCAGTCTAGCGGGGTTCGCCGGCAAGGTCGGCAAGGATCGGGCAATCCGGCCGGTGGTCGCCATGGCACCGCTCGACCAACTCGGCGAGCGTGGCCCGCATGGCTTCCAGTTCAACGATCTTGCGCTCGATTTCGGCGATATGCTGCTTGGCCAGCCGCTTCACCTCGCGGCTGGTCCGCCTTCGGTCACGATAGAGTTCAAGCAGGCCCGCCACCTCCTTTACGCCAAAGCCGAGCGAGCGGGCGCGCTGGACGAAGCGCAGCGTCTCCACCTCGCGCGTGCCATAATCGCGATAATTGTTCGACCCGCGATCGGCCGGCGGAATGAGGCCGATCTCCTCGTAGTAGCGGATCGTCTTTGCCGGAACCCCGGAACGGGCCGCGACCTCACCGATATTCATGACGCTCCTCCTTCCACGCCCGCCACCTTCCAACGGCTGAGCAGCAATGCATTGGCCACAACACTCACCGACGACAGCGCCATGGCCGCGCCGGCAAAGATTGGGTCGAGCAGGCCGAAAGCCGCAAGCGGGATGCCGGCGCAGTTATAGACAAAGGCCCAGAACAGGTTCTGCCGGATCTTGCGCCGCGTGACGCGGCTCGCCTCGATGGCGGCCGGGATCAGCGCGGGATCGGATCGCACCAGCACGATCCCCGCCGTCTCCTTGGCGACGTCGGCACCCGCACCGATGGCGATGCCGACATCGGCGGCGGCAAGTGCCGGCGCATCGTTGACGCCATCGCCGACCATCGCCACGCGCGCCCCCTCCGCACGCAGTCGCCCGACGATGCCAGCCTTGTCGCCAGGCAGCAGATTGGCTTCCACATGAGTTATGCCGGCCTGCGCCGCCACCGCGCGCGCGATGGCATCGTTGTCGCCGGTGAGCAGCCAGGGTTCGATGCCATCCTGCCGCAGGCGGGCGAGCGCGTCGGCGACGCCGGGACGCATCCGGTCGGCGGCGGCGAAAAGCCCAAGCAGGCGCGTGCCGGACGGTCCCTCCTCGGCGAGCCACATCAGGCTGGCCAGAGGATCGGCGAGCCGCGCCTGCGCCTTGGACAGTTCCTCGCCGGCAACGCCCAGCTCGCGCATCAGCCGTTCGGAGCCGAGGGCGAGCTTGCGGCCCTCAACCGTGCCGCGCACGCCCTTGCCGGGGATGGCCCGGAATTCCTCGCTCGTCGCGGGGATGAGGCGACGGCCTTCGCTGGCAGCGACCACCGACCGCGCAAGCGGATGCTCGCTCCGCGCCTGCAGCCCGGCCGCCAGGCGCAGGATCTGGTCCTCGTCGAGATCGGCGAGACTAACGATCTGGTCCAGCGCCGGTCGCCCCTCGGTGATGGTGCCGGTCTTGTCGAGAGCCACCACGGAAAGTTCCGAGGCAATCTCCAGCGCGGCCACATCGCGGATCAGGATGCCGGCGCGCGCCGCGGCGCCGGTTCCGGCCATGATAGCGGCGGGAGTGGCGAGACCGAGCGCGCAGGGACAGGCAATCACCAGCACCGAAACGGCGGCAACCATGGCCTGCTCGAATCCCCCGCCAAGCATCATCCAGGTGGCGAAAGTTCCAAGCGCGATCAGCAGCACGATGGGAACGAAGACCGCACTGACCCGGTCCACCAGGCGCTGTACCGGCGCCTTGGAAGTCTGCGCTTCCTCGACCATGCGCACGATGCGCGCCAGCATCGCCGCATCGCCGACCGCCGTCGCCCGTAGTTCGAGATAGCCTTCGCCATTGATCGAGCCGCCAATGACCGGCGCGCCGGGGTCCTTCGCGACCGGGCGGCTTTCGCCGGTCAGGAGGCTTTCATCGACCGAACTGGCCCCTGCCGTCACCTCGCCATCGACCGGCACCCTTTCCCCCGGACGCACCGCGACCAGATCGCCGCTCCGCACCGCGGAAAGTGGCAGTTCCTTTACCAATCCGTCGCGAATGACCCGTGCTGTCTCGGGTCGCAGATCCATCAGCGCGCGTATCGCCGCACCGGTGGCGCGTTTCGTACGCCGTTCCAGCCACTTGCCGAGCAGAACCAGGGCGATGACGACCGAGGATGCCTCGAAATAAAGGTGCCCCATGTCACCATGGCCATCGACCAGCAGCCACAGAGAATAGAAATAGGCGGCCGAAGTGCCGATGGCGACCAGCAGGTCCATGTTGCCCGCGCCCGCTCGCACCGCCTTGTAGCCGGCGATATAGAAACGCAGCCCGAGCCAGAATTGCACCGGCGTCGCCAGAACAAACTGCACCCAGCCGGGGATTGTAACCGGCAGCACCATCGGCAGGGTGAGCGGCAGCGCCAAAGCGAGCGCCATCACGACCCGCCAGCCCTCGCGGGCCAGGCCTGTGCGTTCGCGCTCTTCCGCCGCGGCGATTTCCGCCGCGCTGTCGCGCTGGTGCGGCGAAGCTTCGTAACCCGCCGCCTCGATCGCCGCGATGAGTGTTGCTGCCTCGGTCACGGCCGGATCGAAACGCACCTGGGCTGTCTCGGTGGCAAGGTTCACTTCGGCTCCCCGCACGCCTGGCTGGCGCGTCAGTGCCTTCTCGACACGGCCGACGCAAGACGCGCAGGTCATGCCGCCGACATCGAGGGTGATTTCGGCGCCCGGCACGCCGCTGGCTTCAGGCCGGGTCAAGGTCAAGGTCTGGTTCATGGCGTCAATCTGGACCTTCCAGCAACTGGAAGGTCAAGCGGCTTTTTTTGCCGCGACCGACCTCTTGCCCCTTCCGGCGCGGTAATGGTCTCATGCGCGCGCCGCAGTATCGAGGAGGTGTCATGCCGGAGCGTTTCTACGAGGATTATTCGGTTGGCGAGCTGATCAAGGCCGACGGCGTCACCTTGAGCGAGGCCGACATCCTTGATTTCGCCTTCCGCTACGATCCGCAGCCCTTTCATCTCGACAAGGAAGCGGCTGCCAAGTCGATCTATGGCGGGCTGATCGCCTCCGGTTGGCAGGTCGGCGCCGTTACCTTCCGCATGCTGGTTCAGGCCGGCGTCCTGGGCCGGGGCTCGATGGGCTCCCCAGGTGTCGACGAGCTGCGCTGGGCGAAACCCGTGCGGCCGGGCGACACGCTCTATGCCGAGGCGGAGGTGACCGACATGCGCCCGTCGCAATCGAAACCCGATCGCGGCCTCGTCTTCATCACCTACCGCGTCCGCAACCAGTTGGGTGAACTGGTGATGAGTTTCCGCTCAACGCAGCTCATCAGGCGCCGATGACGCGCCCCATCTCCAGGAAACGGCGCCGGCGCGCCTCGCGAAGCTGACCGGCTTCCATGGCGAAGAGCGGTGCCATGGCCGCCTCGATCGCATCGCCAAGCGTGCGGATCGCCTCCTCCGGCGCGCGGTGCGCACCGCCCAGCGGCTCCGGCACGATCGTATCGATCACGCCGAGCCGTTCGAGGTCCTTCGAGGTCACCTTGAGCGCTTCGGCCGCCTCCTGGGTCTTATCCGGCGAGGACCAGAGGATGGCGGCACAGGCTTCGGGCGAGGCGACGGAATAGATGGCATGCTCGTACATCAGGACCCGGTCGGCCGCGGCAATGGCCACCGCACCGCCGGAGCCGCCCTCGCCGACGATGCAGGCGATGAACGGCACCTTGAGCGAGAGGCAGCAGTCGATGCCGCGCGCGATCGCTTCCGCCTGGCCGCGCGCCTCCGCGTCGATGCCCGGATAGGCGCCGGGCGTGTCGACCAGGGTGATGACGGGAATGCCGAAGCGGTCCGCCATCTCCATCAGCCGGATCGCCTTGCGATAGCCCTCCGGCCGGGCCATGCCGAAATTGTGCCGCACCCGGCCTTCCGTGCCGCGCCCCTTTTCCTGCCCGATGACCATGACCGAGCGGCCACGGAAGCGCCCGAGGCCGCCAATGATCGCCTTGTCGTCGGCAAAGGCCCGATCGCCGGCCAGCGGCGTGAAATCCTCCACCAGGCCAGCGACATACTCGCCGAAATGCGGCCGGTCGGGATGACGCGCCACCTGCGTCTTCTGCCAGGGCGTCAACTTCGAGTAGATGAGCTTGATCTGCTGCTCGGCTTTCGCGCGCAGCTTGGCCACTTCCTCGGCGATATTGACGCCCGAGGAGCCGTTCGCGGTCGCCTCAAGCTCGCGAATGCTGCCTTCGAGCTCGGCGATCGGCTTTTCGAAATCGAGATAATTGCGCATCGCGATCTCCCTAGCACAGCGCCAGGGCGCTGGAAACCCCGGCCCTGGTCACCGTCTCGCGATCAGGCGCGCCTTGGCGACCAGGACTTCCGCCTGGCGGATCGAAGCCAGGTCGATCAGCTTGCCATCGAGCGCCACGGCACCCTTGCCCTCGCGCTTCGCCTGCTCCATCGCCGCTAGGATGCGCTCGGCGCCTGCGACCTCTTTCTCGGTCGGGCTGAACAGTTCGTTGCCCAGCGCGATCTGCGAGGGGTGAATCGACCATTTGCCCTCGCAGCCCAGGATCGCGGCGCGATTGGCCTGGGCACGGTAGCCTTCCGCGTCGGAGAAGTCGCCGAAGGGACCATCCACCGGGCGCAGGCCGTTGGCCCGCGCCGCCACCACCATGCGCGCCAGGGCGTAATGCCACATGTCGCCCCAATGGAAATCGCGGGCACCAGCCTCGCTCCGGTCCGTGAGCACACCGTAGAGCGGGTTCGGGCCGCCAATATTCACGGTTTTCGCCTTGGTCGAGGCGGCATAGTCGGCCACGCCGAAATGCAGAGATTCGTTGCGGCGGGACGCGGCGGCGATGCGATGGATGTTCTGCATGCCGAGCGCCGTCTCGATGATCAGCTCGAATCCGATGCGCTTGCTGCGCCCGGTGGCCTGCTCGATCTGCGTCACCAGCATGTCGAGCGCATAGACATCGGCCGCCGTGCCGACTTTCGGGATCATGATGAGATCGAGGCGCTCGCCGGCCTGTTCGAGAACGTCCACCACGTCTCGGTACATAAAGGGCGTATCGAGACCGTTGATCCTGACCGAAAGCGTCTTGGCCCCCCAGTCGACCTCGTCGATCGCGCGGATCACGTTGCGGCGCGCCTCCGCCTTGTCGTCGGGCGCTACCGCGTCCTCGAGATCGAGGAACACCACATCGGCCTCGCTGCGCGCCGCCTTCTCGAAAAGCTTGGGATTGATGCCCGGAACGGCCAGTTCGGAGCGGTTGAGGCGCGCCGGCGCCGGTTCGGCCTGGGTGAAGCTCATGACTGTATCCTGCCACTGGTCTGCGATGGGGCGGCGCACGATCCACCCGCCGCGACGCCAAGTCAACCCTCAGGCGCGCCGGCGCGGCCCTCCTGCGCGGGCCAGCGGATGATGGTCGAGGACGAGCTTCTTCTTCCTGTCCTCGACCACATGCGTGTAGATCTGCGTCGTTGCGATGTCGGCATGGCCAAGCATCTTCTGCAGCGAGCGCAGGTCCGCGCCGCCTTCCAGCAGGTGGGTGGCGAAGGCATGGCGCAGCACATGCGGCGAGACCCGGCCCGGATCGAGACCGGCTTCCAGGGCAAGCGAGGCGAGGATCTGGTGGAAGCGGACACGGGTCAGATGCCCCGCCGCGCCCCGCGATGGAAACAGGAAAGGCGAGGTCCGCGCTCCCTTCGGCAGAAACTCGGCGCGTGCGGGCAGATAGGCGGCGACGGCGGCGCGCGCCGGCCCGCTCACCGGCACCATTCGCTCCTTGGCGCCCTTGCCGCGCACGCGGATGAACCTTTCGTCCTCGCCGAAAACCGGAAATGGCAGGGCGACCAGTTCCGACACGCGGAGCCCGGCGCCGTAGAGCAGTTCCAGCAATGCCACGAGGCGCAGTCCTTCCGGGCCATCGCGCCCTGCGGCACGCTCGAACAGGCGCGCGATGTCGGCGCGTCCCAGCACCTTCGGCAGTGGCCGGCCGCGCTTCGGCGCATCGAGTTCGGCGCTCGGGTCCTCGGTCCGGTCGCCCTCAGCGGTCAAAAAGGCAAAGAACTGCCGCAAGGCGGAGACGCGCCGCGCCAGCGTGGTTTCCTTCATTCCGGCCTCTGTCTGCGCCCGTAGCCAGGCACGCAGGTCGTTGGCCCCCGCCTGCGCCAGGTTTTCACCGCGCCGCATGAGCCATTCATTCGCCAGCAGCAGGTCTCGCTCGTAGGCCGCTGCGGTGTTCGCGGCCGCACCCCGTTCGGCGAGCAGCATCTCGACGAACCGCTCGATCGCCCTCGCGCCGCCGCCCGACTTCCCGCGCACCGCTTTCAGAGCCCGCGCGCGAGCGCGGCCTCCAGCGCCAGTGGGCGCGCGTCGCGCTCGAGCCCGACCTTGCGCAAGCCATCGATCACGGCGGCGAGCCCCGTGCCATCCAGTTTCGCCGGCCCCTCCTCCCCCAGCACCAGAAGGGCGAACAGCACGGTTTCGCCAAGCCGCCCGGCATCGGCAGCGCTGGCCAGTCCGCGCAGCAGCAGGGGCGACGCAGGTGCCTCGCCCGCCGGTGCGGGAGCGCGCGCATAGAGGCGCTGCCACAGATCGGTCGGGACATCGTAGCCAAGGGCATCGAGCAGGGTAAGGAGGAGCGCCGCCTGCGCATCCCGCTCCTCGCGCCCACCAGCCTGCTCGCGCACGGCCAGCCAGTCCTCGAGCCAGGATTGCGGCCGGAATGGCGCCTCTGTATCGGCGAGTTGCAGCAGTGCCGCCGTCAATGCCGCGCCACGACGGTCGCCCTCGGCGGCCTGGAACAGAAGATTGTGCCAGGCGCGCGCGCCCACCAGATCACCGGCCAGCAGCAGGATACGCACCGCGTTCTGCGCTGCCCAGGCGAACTCGCGCGCCGGCGGCACGCTGCGCATCGGGTCGCCGTACAATCGCGCCGCATGCACGCGGCCATGGCTGGCGGCAAAAGCGCGGTAGCCGGCATTGATCAGTTCCAGCCGCTGCCCGGCCGCTAGCGATGAAGTCGCGGCCTGGAACAGCAGCGCATTGCCGCGCGCATCGCCGAGCGCCTTGGCCGCATTCGCCGCATTGCCGAGATCGGCAGGGGAAAAAGTAATGACGCCATAGGCGCGCGCCAGGTCCTGCGGCAACAGGACGCCGAGCCCCATCGCCTTCTCGGCCGCCAGCAGCATCAGCGCCGGCGGACCGGCCTGTAATTCCGCCAGCGACCACAGCCCGCCCGGTGTTGCCGCCTCCACATATTCCGCCGCGATCGGGCGGCGCGCAGTGCGCAGCATGGCAAGGTGCAGCGCCGATCTGGTGTCCACGCCTTCGAGCTTAGCGGCGCGGTCGTTCTGAGCGGCAAGCAGGCTGAAGAAACCCTTGTCGGCAACCCCCTGCTCGCGCAGCAGCGCGGCAGAGAGTTCGGCGCCGGCCCGGTCGCCACCCATGGCACGGCAATAGGCATTGGCCTTCAGCGTCTCCTCGTCCGTGACGCTGAGGACAAGCTCGGCGACGCCGGCGCAGGCCTGCTCCGTCGCCCCGGTCAGGAAACGCCCGGCGATGGCCGCCTGCCGGATTCCCAGGCTGTCGGAGAGCCGGCCGGCAAGACGACTCAGCCCCTCGACCTCGCCAAGACGCCCCAGCGCCAGCGCGCGCTCGATGCGCGTTTCGAGGAAACTCGGCCCGTCCTGGCTGCCTTCGGGCACCTCGGCGGCACTGGTAAGCAGGCGCTGCGCCATGAGCTGGGCAGCCGGAGAGCGGCTTGGCGGCAGCCGGGCGAGCAGCGGCTGCACCGTCGCGAGGCTCGATCCGAGCCAGAGATCGGGTGGAAAGCCCCCATTCTGCGGATAAATGAGGCCAGCCGAGGATGGGTCCACCTCCGCCAGCGGCCTGACCTGCACATCGGGCCCGAAAACCGACGGCCGCCGGGGAGGCGTTTCGCCCTCAGTCCGGGGAGGCGTCGCGGGCGGCGGCGCGAAGACCGGCGCCGGATCGCCGGCGGAAGGTGGCGGCCGGTCGGCCGGCGGCAAGAGGCGGATTGGTCCGCCACCGGTCTGCGCCAGGGTCGCGGGCGCGGCGGCGGCAGTGGCAAGGGCGGCCGCAAGCGCCGGCGCCAGGACGCGGCGCCAGGGACCCCTAGCGCGGCAGGCGTTCATTGGGGATCACCTTTTCGACGCGCTGCGTCGGCGCGGGAATATCCCAGGCGGCGAGGAAGGCCCCGCCACCGAGCACGATCAGGACCAGGCCAGCTATCAGGAAAAGCACGATCTTGGACATGGATGGATGCCTGGTGTTCGTGTTGAGCCCCGACCGCCCCGGTTACAGTTCCGAATCCGGCCGGCGCGCACGGCCAGAATCGATGCCCAAGACGGCAACATTGTGTCAATCTAACCCCCGCACCCCGACGGTTCAACGCCACCGCCCCTGCCACTGGCGAAGCGGCACGGGACATGCGAAACTCCGCCCCGATATGAATACGTCAAACGTGACCGGCGAGGGCGCTCCCGCGGCGGAGCGCTCCATCGTGCTGGTTGGTCTCATGGGCGCCGGCAAGAGTTCCGTGGGCAAGCGGTTGGCGGCCCGGCTCGGCCTGCCCTTCGTCGATGCCGACCAGGAAATCGAAAAGGCCGCCGGCATGACCATCGAGGATATTTTCGACCGGTTCGGGGAGCCGCATTTCCGCGACGGCGAGCGGCGCGTGATCCGTCGCCTGCTGGAAGGCCCGCGCCAGGTGCTGGCGACCGGTGGCGGCGCCTTCATGGACCCGGAGACGCGCGAGCTGATCCGCGCGCGGGGGCGCTCGATCTGGCTCAAGGCAGAGCTGGACACGCTGGTCCGGCGCTGCGCCAAGCGGCAGAACCGTCCACTGCTCAAGGAGGGCGATCCCCGCGCGGTGCTCGAGCGGCTGATGGAGGTGCGTCATCCGGTTTATGCCCAGGCCGACTTCACGGTGGATAGCGGAGAAGGCCCGCACGAGCTGGTCGTCGACGAGATCCTGCGCCTGCTGCGGGCCGAAGCCACGCCATGACCCCGGACCCAGAACCCGCCCCCACCCCCAGCCGCGTGTCGGTCGCGCTCGGCGCGCGGGCTTATGACATTCTCGTCGGCCCGGGGCTGATCGGCCGGGCAGGCGGTCTTATCCGCCCGCTCCTGCCGCGCCCCTACACGGTGATCGTGACGGATGAAAATGTCGCCCGCCACCATCTGGCGGCCTTCGAGGAGGCGCTTGCCGGTGCCGGCATCGCGTGCCGGCGCGTGACCCTGCCTCCCGGAGAAATAACCAAGAGTTTCAATGGATTGCAGGATATCTGCGAGAAATTGCTAGAGTTGCGAATTGAGAGGCGTGACCTGGTCGTTGCGCTGGGCGGCGGCGTAATCGGCGACATCACCGGCTTCGCCGCCTCGATCCTTCGCCGCGGCATGGGATTCATCCAGGTGCCGACCACCCTCCTTGCCCAGGTTGACAGTTCGGTCGGCGGCAAGACCGGCATCAATACCCGCCACGGCAAGAATCTGGTCGGCAGCTTCCATCAGCCCCGGCTGGTGCTGGCAGACATGGGGGTGCTGGACAGCCTGCCCCGGCGCGAACTCCTGGCCGGCTATGCCGAGGTGGTGAAGTACGGCCTGCTCGGCGATGCGGCTTTCTTCGAATGGCTGGAGAGACATGGCGCGGCCGTGCTTGGCGGCGACCTCGCCGCGCGACAGTACGCGGTCGAGACATCCTGTCGCGCCAAGGCGGCGATCGTGACTCGGGACGAGCGGGAGGATGGCGAGCGCGCCCTGCTCAATCTGGGCCACACTTTCGGCCATGCGCTGGAGGCTGCCCATGGCTTCTCCGACCGCCTGCTCCATGGCGAGGCGGTGGCCATCGGCATGTGCCTCGCGCTGCGTCTCTCGGTCCGCCTGGGGCTGGCCAGCGGCCAGGATGCCGACCGGGCGGAGCGCCATCTCGCCGCCGTCGGACTTCCCACCCGGCCGCTCGGCGCCCGCCCCGAACAGATTCTCGAACTCATGCGCCAGGACAAGAAAGTGGTCGACGGGCGGATGAGCTTCATCCTGGCGCGCGGCATCGGTCAGGCGTTCCAGACGCGCGAGGTGGCGGAGGACGTCGTGCTCGAAGTGCTGCGCGAAGCCTGCGAGGAAGGAGCCGAGGCAGCGGCCCGCGCCGCCGGCTGACATAGCGATGATCGCCGTCATACAAGCCAATATCGAACTGATCCTGACCTGCCTTGGCATCGTCATCCTGCTGGTGCTGTCTGCCTTCTTCTCGGGTTCGGAGACAGCGCTCACCGCAAGCTCGCGGGCACGCATGCATCATATGGCGCAGGAAGGCGACGGGCGGGCCGCCATCGTCAACCGCCTGCTCGACCGCAAGGAGCGCCTGATCGGCGCGCTGCTGCTTGGCAACAACCTGGTCAATATCGCCGCCTCGGCGCTTGCCACCGGCCTGCTTATCGCGTTTTTCGGCGAGGCGGGCATCGCCTATGCCACCATCGTCATGACGCTCCTCGTGCTGATCTTCTCCGAGGTTCTTCCCAAGACTTACGCCATCAACCGCCCCGACCGCGTCGCACTGTTCGTCTCCCGGCCGGTGCGGCTGATCGTGCATGGCCTGGCGCCCATGGTGATGGCGGTCGAGCGCCTGGTGGTCATCCTGCTCCGTCTTTTCGGCGTCGATCTCAAGCAGCGGGAAGCGCTGATCTCGGGCAGCGAGGAACTTCGCGGCGCGCTCGAACTGCACGAGCGCGAGGGCAGCCTGGTCAAGCTCGAACGCGACATGCTGGATTCGATCCTCGACCTGCAGCAGGTGCAGATCGGCGACATCATGGTGCACCGGCAGAACATGCAGACGATCAACGGCGCCTTGCCGCCTGAGCAGATCGTGGCGGAAGTGATCGCATCGACGCATACGCGCCTGCCGGTTTGGCAGGACGATCACGACAACATCATCGGTATCCTGCACGCACGCGACCTGCTGCGCGCGGTCGGCAATGCCGGCGGCGATCTGGCGAAGATCGATATTGCATCGCTGCTCACGCCGCCCTGGTTCGTGCCGGAGACCAACACGCTGCAAAGCCAGCTCAACGCCTTCCGACGCAAACGGATGCATTTCGCGCTGGTGGTCGACGAATACGGGGCGCTCATGGGCCTGGTCACGCTCGAGGACATTCTCGAAGAGATCGTGGGCGACATTTCGGACGAGCACGACAAGCCGGTGTCGGGCGTCCGGCCCCAGCCCGATGGCAGCTACCTTGTGGACGGCTCGGTCACCCTGCGCGACCTGAACCGGCAATTCGACTGGGGCCTGCCCGACGACGAAGCCGCCACCATCGCCGGCCTCGTCATCCACGAGGCACGCGTCATCCCCGAGGTGGGCCAGGCCTTCGTCTTCCACGACTTCACCTTCGAGGTGTTGCGCCGGCACCGGCATCGCATCGCGCTGCTGCGCGTGCGTCCGCCGGTCAGGGCCGAGGGTTCGACCGCCGCATGAGCGCCGATCTCTTCGCCATCATCGCGCCGGTCTTCCTGTGCGCGGCACTGGGCTATGGCTGGGCCCGGCTCGGCCAGACCTTCCAGGTGGACTTCGTCACCAACCTCGTCACCACGATCGGCACGCCGTGCCTGATCCTCTCCACCCTGCTCAAGCTCGAAGTCACCTCGGCGGCCTTCGGCGCCCAGGCACTGGCGGCGGCGCTGGTCTTCGCCCTGGTGGCGCTCGCCGGCTGCGCCATCCTGCTCGTCCTGCGCCTGCCATTTCACTCCTACCTGCCCGCGCTGATGTTTCCCAATGCCGGCAATATGGGCCTGCCGCTGGCGCTGTTCGCCTTCGGTGAACGCGGGCTCGCGCTCGGCATCGGATATTTCACGGTCGCCGCCACCATGCAATTCACGGTCGGCGCCGGCATCGCCGCCGGACGGGCCTCCTTCGGGCAATTGCTGCGCACCCCCCTGATCTACACGGTGGTGCTCGGCGTCATCTGCATGATCTTCGAGGTGCAGGCGCCACGATGGATCACCAACACCGTGAACCTGGTGGGCGGACTGACCATTCCGCTGATGCTGATGGCGCTCGGCGTGTCGCTGGCGCGGCTCCGGGTGTCGAGCCTGCCACGCGCCATCGCTTTCTCGGCGCTCAGGCTCTGCCTCGGCTTCGCGGTCAGCCTTCTGGTCGCGACCCTGCTCGATCTCGACCCGGTCCAGAAAGGCGTCCTTATCCTGCAGAGCGCCATGCCGGTGGCAGTCTTCAATTACCTGTTCGCCAGCCGCTACCAACGCCAGCCCGAGGAAGTTGCCTCGATGGTGCTGATTTCAACCGCCCTCGCCTTCCTCGCCCTGCCGCTCCTGCTGCTCTTCATTCTGCCCGCCGGTGGCTAGTCCGATGAGGCCATCGACGGCCAGATCCATGAACCCCTCGGCGCGCCGCAGCAGGTAGGTGAGAAGGGCGAGCCGCAGGCTGGCGCTGCGATTGCGCAATCCATGGGTCGCCACGGCCTGTTCGCAGAACTCCGACAGGGTCAGGCCCTCGACCCGGCAAAGCCTGTCGAGCGCGGCCCGCTCGAGCCGGTTCAGCCGCACGCTGGTCCGCCGTCCCGCGAGCCAGATCGTGTGCACCGGATTTTGCCGCCGCTGCGACCTGCTTGCCGGATTCTCGTCGTCTTCGCTCATATAGTCGTAATAGCAGTATATTTTCTCGTCTTAAAGTTGCTACTAGGCGGATGCATCGGCACCGGAGATAACAACTCCGTGAAAATACTATCTTTAGTTAATCGACGCCCCTGGTCTCGCCCGGAGATAGGGTCCGCATCGACAGGGCGTGCACCGGTCCAGCCAGCTCTTCTGCCAGAATATCGTTGACCAGCCTTTGCCGCTGGACCCTCGATTTGCCGGTGAAGGCATCGGCAACCACGTGCAGGAAAAAATGGGTCTCGCCTTCCGGCCGGGCGCCGGCATGCCCTGCATGCAGGTGCGAATCGTCCCGTACCTCGAGATGCACCGGCTGGAGCGCCTCGGTGAGCTTGTGTCGAATTCTCTCCGCCACGGTCATGTCCGCCTCGCCCATGACTGCCGCCGACGGGCAGCCCGCACGATCCAGAGCATTCCCGCCAAGGCCTTGCCCGGTCAAGCCGATTCGCGATCGGCCGGCAGTTGTCCCCGGCCGGGACGAGCGTCCGGTTTTGATACAGTCGGCGAGCACCGGTCCAAAGCCGCGAGACACGGCCCTGGCTTCCCAACCCCATGGTTTGCGCAGAAAAGCGCGCCGCCGGCCCGCCGGAACGGGCCCGGCCCAATCGGCACGGGGTTTGCTTCACCCAGAAGGCGAATGTGGCACCTCCTGCCTGTACCGGCGCGAGACGGCGGGCCACAGGTGCCGTCCGGGTTGCGGATGACATGTTCAATCGAGGGGAGATGACCGATCATGCTTCAACAGGCAGTTGGCGAAGCGGGTTCCACGCCCAAGGCACGCAGCCGGGCCAAGGACGTGGACAAATTCGTCGGTACGCGCATTCGCGAACGGCGCATCATGCTCGGCCTTACCCAGCAGCAGATGGCTGACCTGATCGGCGTGACCTATCAGCAGGCGCACAAGTACGAGCGCGGCATCAACCGCATCTCGGCCGGCCGGCTCTTCGCCATCGCCGAAGTCCTCGGCGTCGAGGTGGGCTATTTCTATGACGGCATCGACCGGACGGACCGGCCGGAGATCTCGAGACGGCAGCGTCTGTGTCTCGAACTGGCGCGGAACTTCATGTCGATCGACAATGAGCGCCATCAGGACGCGTTGAGCCATCTGGCACGCGCCCTTGCCAGCGAGGCGCCGGAGACGAACTGACTCGCCTGGCCCGCGGGCTGGCGGCATGCTTCCGGAAGCGGGTACGGGCGGGCTAAACTCGGTGCCGTGCCGCCTTACGTGCTCCCCGACCGGTTTGGCCGATGGTTCGCCGCGCGCGGCTGGGCGCCGCGCGCCCATCAGCTTGCCCTCTGCGAAGCGGCTGCGGTCGGCCGTTCCGCCCTGCTCGTGGCACCGACCGGCGGGGGAAAAACCCTCGCCGGATTCCTGCCGAGCCTGATCGAGCTGGCAGAGCGGCCAGCCACACGGCGCGCCCGGAGGCTGCACACGCTCTACATCTCGCCGCTCAAGGCCCTGGCGATCGATATCGCCCGCAACCTCGAGACGCCGGTGGCGGAGATGGGCCTCGATATCCGCCTCGAGACGCGCACTGGCGACACCCCACCCTCGCGCCGGGCACGCCAGCGCACGGCGCCACCGGATCTGCTGTTGACCACACCGGAACAGCTTGCGCTCCTGATCGCCCATCGCGATGCGCCTTCGCTGTTCGGCGCGCTGCGCGCGGTGATCGTCGATGAACTGCACGCACTCACGGGCAGCAAGCGCGGCGACCTGCTGAGCCTCGGCCTCGCCCGCCTGCGTGCCCTCCGGCCGGAACTGCGGATGATCGGCCTGTCGGCCACCGTCGCGAACGCGGCCCGCCTGGCGCGCCATCTCGACCGCCCGGAACGGGTCAGCATCATCCGCGGCCCGGACGGGGCGCCGCCGCGCGTCAGCATCCTCGATTCCGCCGAGCGCGTCCCATGGGCCGGACACAGCGCGCGCCACGCCCTCGGCGAGATCCTGGCCGCCGTCCGCCGGTCCAGGACGGCGCTGATCTTCGTCAATACCCGTTCGCAAGCCGAGATGATCTTTCAGGAGCTTTGGCGCAGCAACGAGGACAACCTGCCGATCGCGCTCCATCATGGCTCGCTCGCGGCCGGGCAGCGACGAAAGGTGGAAGCGGCCATGGCGCGGGGAGAGCTGCGCGCCGTGGTCTGCACCTCCACCCTCGATCTCGGCATCGACTGGGGTGCGGTCGATCTCGTCATCCAGATCGGCGCGCCCAAGGGCATCGCCCGCCTCTTGCAGCGCATCGGCCGCGCCAATCACCGGATGGACGAGCCGAGCCGGGCCGTGCTGGTGCCGGCCAACCGCTTCGAGGTCCTGGAATGCCGTGCCGCGCTCGATGCGCTGGGCGAAGCACTTCTGGAAGACGACGTGCCCCGCCCCGGCGCGCTCGATGCCCTGGCCCAGCACGTCCTCGGCGCGGCCGTGGCGGGAACGCTGGGCGTCGATGCGCTCTACGCCGAGGTGCGGACCGCCGAGCCCTATGCCGGGCTCGAGCGCGCGACCTTCGACCGGGTGGTGGATTTCGTCGCCACTGGCGGCTACGCCCTACGGAGCTATGAACAATACCGGCGCATGCGTGTCCTGGCCGACGGCACGCTCCGTATCACGCATCCGCGCGTCGCACGCCAGTACCGGCTCAATGTGGGGACCATCGTCGAAGAGCCAATGGTGAAAGTGAAGCTCAAGCGCGGCCGCGTGCTGGGCGAAGTCGAGGAATACTTCATCGAGCAGCTTGCCCCCGGAGACACGTTCCTCTTTGCCGGAGAAGTGTTGCGCTTCCTCGGCCTCCGGGAGATGCAGGCCGAAGTAAGCCGGTCGAACGGCGGCGAGCCAAAGATACCGGCCTACGCCGGCGGCAAGTTTCCTCTCTCTACCTTTCTGGCGGAGCGCGTGCGGCGGATGCTGGCGACGCCCGCGCTACAGCGCGGACTGCCACGGCAGGTGCGCGACTGGCTCGCGTTGCAGCGCTGGCGATCGCTCCTGCCGCCGGCGGACCATCTCCTGGTCGAGACTTTCCCGCGCGCCAGACGCCACTACCTGGTCGCCTACCCGTTCGAAGGACGGCTTGCCCACCAGACCCTCGGCATGCTGCTCACCCGGCGCATGGAGCGGTTCGGCTACCGTCCGCTGGGCTTCGTCGCCAGCGAGTATGCGGTGGCGGTCTGGAGCCTCGACCCACCGGACAGGATCGCCAACCTGTTCGATCAGGACATGCTGGGCGACGACCTCGAAGCCTGGATGGCCGAGTCGAGCCTGCTCAAGCGCAGCTTCCGCAATGTCGCGCTGGTCGCCGGCCTGATCGAGCGGCGCCATCCCGGGCAGGAGAAGTCGGGCCGGCAGGTCACGTTCTCCTCCGACCTGATCTACGACGTGCTGCGCCGGCACGAGCCGGACCATGTTCTGATGCAGGCCACCTGGGCCGAGGCGGCGCGCGGCCTGCTCGATCTTGGTCGCCTGGCGACCATGCTGTCGCGCGTGCGCGATCGCATCGTCTGGCGCCAGCTCGACCGCATCTCGCCGCTCGCCGTGCCGGTCATGCTGGAGATCGGCCGCGAGCCAGTGCAGGGCGCCGCCCGCGATGCGCTGCTGGAGGAGGCAGCCGACGAACTTTATGCCGAAGCTTCGCGCCTCGTCTGACCGCGTGATGCCTCGCCCATCGACGGCGCCCGAATCTTCCGCTAGAGAAACGCAGGTCCTGCTGGAAGCCGTCGCGCTTCCCTCACCCCGACCACTTGATCCGCTTTGCGGCTCAAGCCCGCAAGCGGGCGAGGGAGAAGAAGCCCTCTCCCACGGCGTGGGAGAGGGTTGGGTGAGGGCGTCGCCGGACAAACCGGCTCATGGTCGAGAATTCTGATCATCACCCCATGCTGGTCAATGGCACGAGACTGGTTCCTGATCCGAGTGGCGCGCTCTGGTGGCCGGAGGCGCGCTGCCTGGTGCTCGCCGACCTGCATCTGGAAAAAGGTTCGGCGCTGGCCCGTCGCGGTGCGCTGCTGCCACCCTACGATTCCCGTGCCAGCCTTATCCGGCTCGACCGGTTGATCGCCCGGTTCGAGCCGGCGCGGGTGATCTGCCTCGGCGATACCTTCCACGACCCCGACGCATCGGGGAGGCTGGGCCGGGAGGAAGCCGCCCGGCTGGCCCAGATGGTCGCCGCCACCGAGTGGCACTGGATACTGGGCAATCACGACCCGCGTCCGCCACCGGGCCTGGGCGGCGCGCCCTCGCAGGTGCTGCGATTGGGCGCGCTCATCTTTCGTCACGAGCCGGCGAGCGAGGCGCAGGCTGGCGAGATCGCCGGCCATCTGCATCCGAAAGCGGCCATTCGCGTGCGTGGCCGACGATTGACCGGCCGGGCCTTCCTTACCGATGGCATGCGGCTGGTGATGCCCGCCTTCGGATCCTATGCGGGCGGACTCTGCGCCCTCGACCCGGCATTCCGGTCGATCTTCCGTCACGGATTCCATGCCTGGATCGCCGGCGAAAGTCGGGTCGTTCCGGTCGGCTCGACCCGGCTCGAAGCCTTCGGCGCAGGTGCGCCTATTTTATCTTCGGATCGAGTGCATCCCGGAGCCAGTCGCCCAGGAGGTTGATGGACAGGGCGAGCGTGATGAGCATCAACGCCGGGAAGACCAGGATCCACCATTCGCCGGAGAAAAGTTGCTGCTGACCGAAGCGGATCAGGGTGCCCAGCGAGGGCTGCGTCACCGGCAGGCCGGCGCCGAGGAAGGAGAGGGTCGCCTCCTCCAGAATCGCCAATGCCAGGTTGATGGTGGCGATGACGAAGACCGGGCCCGCGACGTTGGGAAGGACATGCCGGGCCATGATCGGCGCTGGCGAGCGGCCGATGATGCGCGCCGCCGAGACATAGTCCTTCTGCCGCTCGACCAGGGTCGATGCGCGCACCGTGCGGGCATACTGCGCCCAGTTGGCGAGGCCCAGCGCCACCACCATGACCCAGAGCGCCACCCGCTCCTGGAATTCCGGCGGGATGACGCCGCGCGCCACGCCGAAGACCAGCAAGGCCACCAGGATCGCGGGAAAGGAGAGCTGCACGTCGGTGACGCGCATGATCAGCGCATCGGTCCGACCGCCAAAATAGCCGGCCAGCACGCCGAGCGTCACACCGAGAAAAGCCGAGAAGATGGTGGAGGCGAAGCCTACGAAAAGCGAGACCCGGCTACCATACAGCAGGGCCGAGAACACATCCCGCCCCTGTTCGTCTGCACCGAGCCAGAACACGCGGTTCGACCCGAGGCCGGCCTGCATCGGATGCGTCAGCCCGTCCATGAGATTGAGTTCGGCCGGGTTGAACGGGTTCTGCGGCGTGAGGAAGGGGGCGAAAAGCGCCGCCAGGATCAGGGTCACCGTCAGGAACGAAGCGACGATGGCCACCGGCGAATTGCGGTAGGAAAAAAAGAAGTCGGAGTCGAGAAAGCGCGCGAAGCGCGCCGAGATCCGGGTCATGGCGGGCGCCTGGCTCATCGTGCCTCCCCTCCCCTCGGCGCACCGAGCGCGATGCGCGGGTCGAGCGCCACGTAGGCAAGGTCCACCAGCAGGTTGACCACGACGAAGACGAACGCGACGAAGATGAGGTAGGCGGCCATCACCGGCACATCGGCGAACTGCACCGCGTTGACGAACAGGGCGCCGAGGCCGGGCCACTGGAAGACCGTCTCCGTGACGATGGCGAAGGCGATCACGCTGCCCAGTTGCAGGCCGGCAATGGTGATGACGGGCACCAGGGCATTCTTGAGCGCATGGCGATAGCGGATCGTCTTTTCCGGAATGCCGCGGGCACGGGCGAAACGCACATAGTCGGTGCTCATGATCTCCAGCATCTGGGAGCGCACGAGCCGCATGATCAGCGTGAGCTGGAAGAGGCCGAGGGTCAGTGTCGGCAGGATCAGCCGCTTCAGCCCGTCCCAGGTGGTGAGGCCGGTCGACCACCAGCCGATCTTGACCGGCGAGCCCCGCCCGAAGGTCGGCAGCCAGCCGAGCACCACGGCGAAGAGATAGATCAGCCCGATGCCGATCAGGAATGTTGGCAACGAGACGCCGACCAGCGACAGGCTCATCAGCGCGTTGGAGAGCACGCCGTCGCGGCGCATCGCCGTATAGACGCCAAGCACGGTGCCGACGATAGTGGCGAAGATCGCCGACAGAAGCGCCAGTTCGATCGTCGCCGGCAGGCGCTCCAGCATCACGTCGGAGACCTTGCGCTGCTGGCGGAAGGAAATGCCGAAATCGCCTTGCGCCGCATTCGTGACGAAGCGCAGGAACTGGGTCGGAATCGGATCGTTGAGGCCGAGCCGTTCAGTGAGTTCCTGACGATCCTGCTGGCTGGCCTCCTGGCCAACCATGTTGACGACCGGATCGCCGACGAAGCGGAACATGGAAAAGGCGAGCGCCGCCACCACCAACATGACGGCGATGCCTTGCAGGAGCGATCTGACAACGTAACTGAGCATGACAGGATCCGGCCTGAGCGTCGGGGCCGCGAACGGGACCGGGAGGGCGGCCCGGCACGGATCCGCTGTCCGCGCCGGGCCGCAGTCGCGCCGTGCTACTACTTGAACGACACGTTCTTGATCCAGACGGTGTTGTCCGGATGGACCGGGATGTTGATTTCCGGCTTCATCGCATAGGCGAGGAGCTGGTCGTGCAGCGGGATGTAATAGGTCTCGTCCTGCAGCTTCGCCCAGATATCCGCCACCGTCGCCTTGCGCTTGGCCAGATCGGTTTCCGAGGCCAGCGACTGGATCTTCGCATCCAGCGCCTTGTCGGAGAGGCCGATCGCGTTCCAGCCGCCTCGCGCACCTTCCCTGGTGTGATAGAGGAAGGTGAAGATGTAATCGGAATCAAAAGGCGGCACGCCCCAGCCAAGCAGGTAGAACTGCGTCTCCGGCGGGTTCTTCTGGATCAGCGGGAAGTGGATCGACTTCGACTGGGCCACCAGGTTGATCTTGATGCCGATCTGGCCCAGCATGCCGACCACTGCCTGGCAGATGCCCTCGTCATTGAGGTAACGGTCGTTCGGGCAGTTGAGGGTCACCGAAAAGCCGTTCGGGTAGCCGGCCGCCGCCAGCATGGCCTTGGCCTTGGCGACGTCGTAGGCAGGCGGCTTGCCCATCTCCGGCGTGAAGCCGTCGATGAAGGGCGGCGCGATGGTGCCGGTCGGCCGCGACTGGCCGCGCATCACCACCCGCTGGATGGCATCGCGATTGATCGCCATGCTCATCGCCTGGCGGACTTGCTTGTCGGCGAAGGGGTTCTTGCCCTTCTGGTCGGAACTCTTGAGTTCGGCCGAACCCACATCCATGCCGAGGAAGATCGTGCGGTTCTCCGGTCCCTCGTTCACTTTGACGCCCGACTGCGACTTCAGGCGCTGGATATCCTGCACCGGCACGTCCTGCACGAAATCGACCTCGCCGGAGAGCATGGCGGCGATGCGGGTAGCATCCGCCTTGACCGGCGTGTAGACGATCTCGCTCACCTCGAGCGGGACCTTGCCCTTGCCCCAATACGCATCGTTGCGGCGCAGGACGGTCCGGACATCGGGCTCGCGCGAGACGAGCTGGAAGGCGCCGGTGCCGTTGGCATTGCGAACCGCGAAGTTCTCTTCCTTGTTCTTGAAGTCCTGAACCTTCTCGGCCTTGTTGGCCGTGGTCCATTCCTTGTCCATCATGAACGTGTTCGTCATGTTCTGGATCAGGATCGGGTTCGGACCCTTGGTCTTGATATGAACCGTGTAGTCGTCGACCTTCTTCACGGATTCGACCGAGGCCCAGAGGCCCTTGAAGTCCGAGGTCGGCGACATCACGCGCTCGACCGAGAAGACCACGTCATCGGCGTTGAAGGGATTGCCGTTGTGGAACTTCACGCCCTGGCGCAGCTTGAATTCCCACACCGTCGGATCGTCGGGCAGGATGCGCCAGGAAGTCGCCAGCGTCGGCTCCAGCCCGCCATCGACCTTGCGCGTCACCAGCGGCTCATAGATCTGGTGCGCGAGCGTCGAGGTCGGGCCTTCGTTCTGCGCATGCGGGTCGAGGGTGAGCGAATCACCCGAGCGCGCCCATTTCAGGCTCCGCGCCTCCGCCACCCCGGCCAGCATCGTGCCGGCCATCAGGACAGCGGCAAACTTCACGAATGAACGTGTCATGAATACATGCTCCCATCTTGGTCGCCGGAACCTCCCCCCGGCAGATAGCCGAGAAACTAGATTTAACCCCTCCGCTTGTCACGAGCAGAATATCTACCTAGGCCGGAAGGCGAGCGAGCGAAAGGGCGGGCGGCGGGCGGCGGGTCCTCGCCCCTCGCCCACTCCAGGCGAACGGCAGCCCTGCGGCGGCGGCACTTGCCAGCGGCGGCAGCCGCTAATACCTTCCCCGCAGCCATCGCAAGCCAAATGTCCGGGAACCGTTGCATGAAATTTTCTGGAACCGACAGTTACGTCGCCACCGAGGATCTTAACGTGGCGGTGAATGCCGCCATAACCCTGGAACGTCCCCTCCTGGTGAAGGGGGAGCCGGGCACCGGCAAGACCGTTCTGGCCCACGAGATCGCCAAGGCAATCAGCCGGCCGCTCATCACCTGGCACATCAAGTCGACCACCAAGGCGCAGCAGGGCCTCTATGAATACGACGCCGTCTCCCGCCTGCGCGACAGCCAGCTCGGCGACGCGCGGGTCCAGGACGTACGGAACTACATTCACAAGGGCAAACTGTGGGAAGCCTTCACCGCGCCCGAACGCCCGGTCCTGCTGATCGACGAGGTGGACAAGGCGGATATCGAGTTCCCGAACGACCTGCTGCTCGAACTGGACCGGATGGAATTCTACGTTTACGAGACCCGCGAGACGGTTCGCGCGGTCAACCGGCCGGTGGTGATCATCACCTCCAACAACGAGAAGGAACTGCCGGATGCGTTCCTGCGCCGGTGCTTCTTCCACTACATCCGCTTCCCCGATCGCGAGACGATGCAACAGATTGTCGACGTGCATTTCCCCGGCATCCAGAAGGAACTGGTGCGGGAGGCGCTCAACATCTTCTACGACATCCGGGAGACGCCGGGCCTCAAAAAGAAGCCCTCGACATCGGAACTGCTCGACTGGCTGAAGCTGCTCATGGCCGAGGACCTGCCGGCCGATACCCTGCGCACGCGGGATCCGAAGCAGCTTATTCCGCCCCTGCACGGCGCGCTGCTCAAGAACGAGCAGGACGTGCATCTGTTCGAGCGGCTGGCCTTCATCGCCCGGCGCGAGCGCGGCGGGAACTGACAGGCCGGCGGGACCGAAGGCGATGTTCATCAACTTCTTCCTCGAACTGCGGCAGGCCAAGGTCCCGGCTTCCCTGCGCGAGTACCTGACCCTGCTCGAGGCCATGCGCGAGGGTGTCGCGGACCACAGGGTCGAGGATTTCTACTTCCTCTCCCGCGCCTGCCTGGTGAAGGACGAACGCAATCTGGACAAGTTCGACCGGGTCTTCGGCAAGTGCTTCAACGGACTGGAGTTCCTTTCCGAGGAAACCACCGCCGAGATCCCGGAAGAGTGGTTGCGCAAGCTGGCCGAAAAGGTGCTGACCGAGGACGAGAAGAAGATGATCGAGGCGCTCGGCGGCTGGGAAAAGCTCATGGAGACGCTGAAAAAGCGTCTGGAGGAGCAGAAGAGCCGCCACCAGGGCGGATCGAAATGGATCGGCACTGCCGGCACCTCCCCTTTCGGCGCCTATGGCTACAATCCGGAAGGGGTGCGCATCGGCCAGGACAAGTCACGCAACCGCCGGGCCGTCAAGGTCTGGGACAAACGGGAATACCGCAATCTCGACGACACGGTGGAGATCGGCACGCGCAACATCAAGGTGGCGCTGCGCCGGCTGCGCCAGTTCGCGCGCGACGGCGCCGAACTGGAACTGGATCTGCCGGACACGATCCGCTCGACCGCCAACAACGCCGGCTACCTGGACCTGAAAATGGTGCCGGAACGCCGCAACAAGGTGAAGGTGCTGCTGCTGTTCGACATCGGCGGCTCGATGGACGACCATATCCGCGTGTGCGAGGAGCTGTTCTCCGCGGCGCGGAGCGAGTTCAAGCACATGGAGTTCTTCTATTTCCACAACTGTCTCTACGAGAAGCTGTGGAAGGACAATCGCCGCCGGCACTCGGAGTTCCTGCCGACCTGGGACGTGCTCCATAAATACGGGCATGATTACAAGGTCATCTTCGTCGGCGACGCGACCATGAGCCCTTACGAGATCGTCTATCCCGGCGGCAGCGTCGAGCACTGGAACGAGGAGGCGGGCCAGGCCTGGCTCCAGCGGGTGACCGCGATCTACCCGAAGGTCGCCTGGCTCAACCCGGTGCCCGAGAAATATTGGGAGCACACTCCCTCGATCCAGGTCATTCGCCAGCTCATGACCGACCGGATGTATCCCCTGACCCTGGGCGGGCTGGAGCGGGCAATGCGGGAGCTATCCCGCTGAACCACCCCCGGTGGCATGTGATTCACGGGCTTGTCATCGCGTCAGGCTGGACGCTCGCCCGGCATTGGGGCAAGTTCCTAGCGGTTCGACAAGTCCCATCGGGGGGATGTCGGTAGAGGGGGTTCAGATGATTCTCAAAGGCAAATCGGCGATCGTCACCGGCTCGACCAGCGGCATCGGCCTCGGGATCGCCCGGCGCATGGCGGCAGCGGGGGCGGACGTCATGCTGAACGGCTCGCGCCAGCCAGCGGAAGCCGAAAAGCTGTTGAACGAGATCAAGGCCGAGACCGGCGCCAGGCTCGCTTACTGCTCGGCCGACATGACCAAGGAGGCCGATCGCGGCCGGCTGGTGGACGAAACCGTCCGCGCCTTCGGCAAGGTCGACGTGCTGATCAACAATGCGGGCATCCAGTATGTCTCCAAGGTGGCCGAATTCCCGCTCGACAAATGGAACGAGGTGCTGGAGGTCAATCTCAGCTCGATTTTCGACCTGACGCGGCGGGTCCTGCCGGGCATGAAGGACCGCAAATGGGGCCGCATCATCAATATCGCCTCAGTGCACGGCCTGATCGGCTCGACCAAGAAGTCTGCCTACACCGCGGCCAAGCACGGACTGATCGGCTTTTCGAAGGTGGTGGCGCTGGAATATTGCGAGCATGGCATCACCTGCAATTCGATCTGCCCCGGCTGGGTGCGCACCCCGCTGGTCGAGAAGCAGATCGAGGCCATCGCCAAGGAAAAGAACATCCCCTACGAAGAGGCGGTGGTCGACCTGCTGAGCGAGAAGCAGCCCTCGAAGCAGTTCGTAACGACCGAGCAGCTTGGCGGGCTCGCCGTCTTCCTGGCGAGCGACGATGCCGCGCAACTGACCGGCGTCGCCATCCCGGTCGATGGCGGCTGGACGGCGCGCTGAAACGCATCGCTTGAGCAATTCCGCCAGAAAGCGGAAGGCCGCCCATCGGGGCGGCCTTTTTGCTTCGGTTGACTGTAAAGCTATCTGACAGCGCGTCTGAACTTTTTATCACTGCGTAATTTTTCGTATGGTTAAGTTAACCTCTTCCCAGACTAACTCATTGATATTACATGCACTATAACGATGTGCTGCCCTGGCACGAGAGCTGCATCGGTCGCCACAGGCAACAGGCTGCCTCGGCAGCAAAGGGTGAAATCAGATGTCCATTACCAGGAATATCAAGGCGGCGGCAGGCGCGGCGGTGCTGGCTTTCGGCCTCGCCGGCGGCGCACAGGCGGCGATCATTCCCTTCACCGATGTCGTGATGGGACCGGTAACCCTCACCGTCGGCGGCACGGATACGCATTCCTTCACGCACGACATCAACGACAGCATCAACATCGCCACCGACATCATCGGCGGCGGCAACCTGGCGATCGTGCTGCAGGACATCGGCGGTTCGGAATCGACGCAGATCAGTTTTGACCTCGGATCCTTCATCGCCCTGTCCGGCAACGTGAGCAATGCCGGCGAAACCTTCAATTTTGGCCTCGCCACCTTCAACCTGATCGCCTCGCTCCAGGCGGACGGCCTGCTTGGCGTTCGCATCAAGGTCATCCAGCAGGGCAGCGGTCTGGCCTCGAACGTGGTGTTCTCCAGTTCGACCCTGACCGGCTTCGCCGAGCGTCCGGACCAGAATGTGCCGGAGCCGGCGGCGCTCCTGCTGCTGGGCGGCGGCCTGCTTGGCCTTGCCGCGCTGCGTCGCCGCAAGGCGGCCTGAGCCGACCACCCGCAAGCTCCCGAAGCGTGAGGCGGCGGAACCTTCCGGGTTCCGCCGTTTTCATGTTTACGCCGCGTTCCGCGCCGGCTGGAGAGGTTCGCGCGGCAGCCGCACTTCAACCCTTGTGCCCCGCCCCGGCGCGCTGTCGATGCTGAAACGTCCGCCATGCAGGTCGACGAGGGCGCGCACGATGGGCAGGCCGAGGCCCGCCCCCTTGCGCCGGCGTGCCAGAAGGTTGTCGATCTGCTGATAGGGTTCGAGCGCCAGCGAGATCTGCTCCTCGCTCATGCCGGCGCCGCGATCGACCACGTAAATGCAGACCGTTTCGCCGACCTCGAGCCGGGTGGCGATCTGCACGTCGCCCCGCTCGCCGCCGAAACGGAGGGCGTTCGAGAGCAGGTTGCCGACGATCAGGCGCAATGACCTTGTATCGGCGGTCAGCATGCGCGCATCTTCGGCAATTCTGATATCGACCCTCGCCGACCGGCTGTCGGCGAGTTGGGAGTGATCGCGGAGGCAGTCCTCCACCACCCGCGCGAGATCGACCGGCTCGCGTTTGGCGACGAAGCGGCCGCCTTCGATATGCGACAGCGCCACCAGCCCGTCCAGAATCTCCTGCAACTGGCGGCCGCTCTGGAAGATGTCCTCCGCATACTGTTCGTAGCGCGCATTGCCCAGGTCGCCGAACAGCCGCATGCGCATGGTCTCGGCAAAGCCCAGGATCGAGTTGAGCGGGGTGCGGAACTCGTGGCTGATGCTGGCCAGAAACTGCGTCTTGGCGCGGCTCGCGGCGATCGCCCGGTCCCGCTCCATCAGCAGTTCGTAGGTGCGCGCCTCGAGATCGCGGGTGCGGGCCTGGACCTGCCGCTCCAGCCGCCCCTCCGCCGTTACCGCCTCCCGGTGGCGGAGCATGAGCTGACGCAGGTCGCGGCCCCACATCAGGGAGAAGTTGGTCATGATGGCGGCATAGATCGGGAAGAAGGGAATGCATGCCGCCTTGATCGCCGTCAGTTGATGGCCGGCGGCAAGTTCGTAGACTGCCAGCAGCCAGACAGGCGCCAGCGCCAGCCATACGAAGCTGATCGCCGCCGACGGAATCACGCAATAGGCGATGCCGCCGACGCCCACCACCGCCGCCAGGGCGATCAGGCCAAAATCGTTGGCGGAGGGACCGGAGACATAGACAAGCCATATGCCAAGGCCCCAGGCGAGACCGATGCTGGCGACCCCGCCAGTCATCCAGGCGCGCCAGAATTCGGCCCGCTCCCGGCGCGCCTTGTCGCGCGCGAAAAAGAAGAGCGCCACCTGGTTCAGTCCGACAACCACGACGACCGTCGCCACCATCGTTACCAGGGCGAGTTGGGTCGACTGCTCCCAGAGCGCGAGACAGACAACGAAGGCGGCAAAGGGCTGCACCAGGGCCCGGCCAGGGCTCCGCCGCTCGGCCATCGCCTCGTTGAGCTGGGCCAGTACCTCGGCCTCATGGTCCGCGAGGCTTGGGCTGCTGGGCAACGCGCCGTCAATATTCAGTTTCACCGACCTGCCCCAGAAAGCCATCGTGATTGCCGCTAGGGCGATGGCGTAGGCACGATGATAACCAAGGCCAGAATTGTTAGTGGTCACATGTTCGCGAATGAAAATTCACGAAATGATCCAATTACTTAAAGTTGCGAAAGTGCAAAACTGTATCGCCACAGTATGCCTAACGGCCTACATTAGGCTGCCAAGTTCTGCCGCCGATCTTCAAGAATCATGTCTGCCGCCTTCTCGGCGATCATGATTGTCGGCGCGTTGGTATTGCCCGAGGTGATGGTCGGCATCACCGAGGCATCGACGACTCGCAGGCCCGCCACTCCGTGCAGCCGGAGCCGCTCGTCCACCACAGCCATCAGGTCGCGCCCCATGCGGCAGGTGCCGACCGGGTGAAATATCGTGGTGCCGAGCGCCGCCGCCGCCGCCAGCAGTTCATCGTCGCGCTGCGCCGCCGCGCCGGGCTTGAGTTCTTCGGGCCGGTGCGGAGCGAAGGCGCGGGTCTCCAGCAGGATGCGCCGGGTCAGCCGGATCGAGTCCACTGCCACCCGCTGATCCTCCGCTGCCGACAGGTAGTTGGGCTGGATCGCCGGCGGCGTCCTTGTGTCGGCCGACTTGAGCCGGACATGGCCGCGGCTTTCGGGTCGCAGATTGCAGACCGAGGCGGTGAGCGCCGGAAAAGGATGCAGCGGATCGCCCAGCCGGTCGGTGGAAAGCGGCTGGATATGGTACTCGAGGTTGGGCGTTTCGCGGTCCGGATCGCTGCGCGCGAAGCAGCCGAGCTGGCTCGCACCCATGGTCATCGGCCCGGTGCGGAACAGAAGATACTCGAGGCCGATCATCATCCGCCCGATCGGGGAATTGATCTTCTCGTTCAGCGTCTGAACGCCATGCAGCCGATAGACAAGGCGGATCTGCAGATGGTCCTGCAGGTTCTCGCCGACCCCCGGCAGCTCGTGGCGCACCTCGATGCCATGGGCACGCAGGAGCGCGCCGGGGCCGATGCCCGATGCCTGCAGCAGATGCGGCGAGCCGATCGCGCCGGCGGCGAGCAGGATCTCGCCATCGGCCTCCGCCCGGCAAAGCTCGCCGCCCTGCCAGAATTCCAGCGCCCGCGCCCGCCCGTCCTCGATCACGAGGCGCGCCGCATGCGCGCCGGTGAGCAGGGTCAGGTTCGGGCGCTTCTTGGCCGGACTGAGGAAAGCGCGCGCCGTGCTCCAGCGGAAGCCGTGTTTCTGCGTCACCTGGAAATAGCCGACGCCCTCGTTGTTGCCCCTGTTGAAGTCGTCCGTGCGGGGAATGCCTGCTTCTTCCGCGGCATCGGCGAAAAGATCGAGCACCGGCAAGCGGATGCGCTGTTCGGTGACGGCGAGCGGCCCACCCGCGCCATGCATCTCGTCGGCGCCGCGCGCCTGATCCTCCGACTTGCGGAAGTAGGGCAGAACGTCCTCCCAGCCCCAGCCCGCATTGCCGAGCTGGCGCCACTGGTCGTAGTCGCGCGCCTGGCCGCGCATGTAGATATGTCCGTTGATCGATGAGCAGCCGCCCAGGGTCTTGCCGCGCGGATAGTTGATCGCGCGCCCGCCGAGGCCGGGTTCGGCCTCGGTCACGAAGCACCAGTCGGTGCGGGGATTGTGCATGGTCTTGAAGTAGCCGACCGGGATATGGATCCACGGATAGGTGTCGCGACCACCCGCCTCGAGGATCAGTACGCGCACCCCCGGATCGGCGCTCAGGCGGTTGGCCAGCACGCAGCCGGCCGATCCCGCTCCCACAATCACATAATCGAAACGCCCCATCATGCGCGCACCGCCCGCCATCCGCTTCCTCCCCATCGCCCGTAGGACCGCCGGGGAGCATAGCGGCATCCGCCCGCCGGGCCTAGGCGGGAGGCAGCATCATTCCGCCATGCCGGCAAGCCGGAGGCCCGCCACCAGACGGTCGAGCTGGCGCAGGTAGACCTCGCTATCGGAGCCGAGGCGCATGCGCTCCCGCAAAGCTGCGGCCGAGCGCACCGCCCCCGGCATGGTCTGGTAGCGTTCGACGGCCGCGCTTGCCTCGGCAATGCGCCCGAGTTGGCCGGCGGCGGCGGCATGCAGCCACCACGAATTCGGATGCTCGGGATTGACCGCCATGGCCTTTCGCGCCGAGGCAATGGCAGCTTCGTCCTGGCCTGCCAGAAACTGCGCATAACCGGCAGTCCAATGCCAGATGGCGGCCAGCGGCTCGCGCGGGCTAAGGCGGAAGGCGTGTTCGAGCAAAGGTAGCGCTTCCTCGGCGCGGCCGAGCAGGATGCGGCTATAAGCGAGGCCGTGATAGGGTAGAGGGTTGTTCGGATTCAGCGCGATCGCCTGTTCCATGGCCTGCATCGAGCGTTCATGCTGACCACTGGTGCGAAGGGCATATCCCAGCATGTAGATCGCATCCGAACTCTTCGGGTCCAGGGCGATCGCGCGTTCCCCCGCAGCTACGGCCTCGCGTAGCGATGCCTCGCGCGACGCCGTCCAGCCGAAGCTGCCGGCCCTGGTATGCACGTAAGTCAGCGCCGTCCAGGCAAGCGCCGAGTCCGGATCCAGCGCGATCGCCTGTCGCGCCAGGGCTTCGCCCTCCCGGTTGGTCGCGGCCGTCTGTGGTTTGTTGAGCAGGGTCACCCAGGCCCGCAAGGCGAGGTCGTGCGCATCCAGGTTGCCAGCGGCGCGCGCCGAGCCGCGCCTTGTCTCGGCCTCCAGGAGTTCGAGATTCAGCGTGCGCGCGATGCGCCCGGTGACCTCGGTTTGCAGCGCGAAGATGTCCTTGAGATCGCGATCGAAGCGTTCCGCCCAGACATGCGCCGCCGACTGGGCATCGATGAGCTGCACGTTGAGGCGCACCTTCTCGCCGACGCGCCGGACGCTCCCCTCGAGCACGTAGCGAACGCCAAGCTCCCGCGCCGCCTCGCGCACGTCGACAGCGCGGTCCTTGAAGGTGAAGGCCGTATTGCGCGCGATGACGAATGCGCCCGAGATGCGCGAGAGATCGGTGATCAGGTCCTCCGTGATCCCGTCGGCGAACCAGCCCTGCTGGGGATCGTCGGAGAGGTTGCTGAATGGCAGAACGAGAACAGAGAGGCGCTTCTGGGACAGCGCCGACCCCGCCGCCGTGATCGGCCTGTCCGCGAATTGCGGAACGGCAAGCCAGACAAGCCCACCGAGCAGCGGCAGCGCGACCACGCCGGCAAGGCCGAGCCGCAGCGCCGGGTGCAGGCGATTTCGCCCCGCCCCGCCCGGCGCGGCGGCGGGTACCCCGCCATCGAGCCGGATGCGGAAGGCACGCACCGGCCTCGCGATGTTCTTCACCTGGACCTCGCCAAGATCATCGAGTGGCAGGCCGATCCGGTCGCGCACGTGATCGCGCACCGACCGGCTGATGCAGATGCCGCCCGGTTCGGCCAATGCCTCCAGCCGCGCCGCGACGTTCACTCCGTCGCCGTGGATGTCGTCCTCGTCGATGATCACATCGCCAAGATTGATGCCGACCCGCAAACGGAACCGTTCCAGTTCCGGCCGCCCGCCTTCATGGCTGCTCAGGGTTTTCTGCAGGGCGATGGCGCATTGCACGGCGTCGACGACGCTCGCAAACTCAACCAGAAGTCCGTCCCCGGTGGTCTTCACCAGCCGACCGCTATGGCCGCCCAGGATCGGATCGATCACCACACGGCGCAGGGTCTTGAGGCGCGCGAGGGTCCCCTCCTCGTCCGCCCCCATCAGCCGACTGTAGCCGGCGATATCGGCGGCGAGCACGGCGACCAGCTTTCGCTGAACGCGCTCGGTCATGCCTGGCCCCGCTAGTGGCGGGCACAATCCTAGGCTGATTGGAGAACCTGCGGTAGTGGGTCCTCCCGCCCGGTCAGGGCGGGTTGAGCAGCATGACGATGCCGGCCACCAGCAGCAGCACGCCGACGATCTCCCGCGCCCGCGCGCGCTCGCGGAACCAGAAGACCGAGAACAGGAACGTAAAAATCAGTTCGACCATGCCGAGGGTGCGGACGTAGGCGACCGTCTGGATGGTCATGGCGGTGAACCAGCAGACAGAACCGACCATGCTGGTGACACCGGCCAGGGCGGCGATCCGCCAGTTGCGGAAAACGCGCGTGATCTGCCCGGGTTCGCGCAGGCGCAGATACGCGCCGAGCATCAGGGTCTGCAGGCAGCTCGCCCAGGCGACGGCATAGGCCGCAGCGAAGAAAAGATTATCCACCGGGACGGCAAGGGCTGCGCCGCGATAGGCCACCGCCGAAATGCTGAAGAAGCTCCCCGACAGGATGCCGAACAGCACCGCATTGGCGCGCCAGCCGCCGGCTGGCGCGGCGGCGGCGCCGGACATCGCGCCGCCCCGGAAGGAAAAGACGACGACGCCAAACGTCGCCAGCAAGATTGCGCCAAGACCCCAGGTACTGAGCGGGTCGCCGAGGAAGACAAGTCCGAATACTGCCGCCTGGATCGTCTCGGTCTTGGAATAGGCGACGCCGATCGAGAAGTTTCGCAAGCCCAGCACGTGCAGCAGCATCGAGGTGCCAAGGATCTGCGACAGGCCGCCGGTCACCACCCAGGCGAGGAACACAGGGGTGGGCGACGGCATCTCCGCCCCGAGATGGTGGCGCAGCGCAAAGAGGTAGAGCACGGCGAGAGGCGCGCCATAGACAAAACGAGTGAAGGTGGCGCCATTGGTACTGAGGCGGCCTTTCAGGAACTTCTGCAAGGCAGTCCTGAACGCCTGCAGGAATGCCCCGGCGAGAGTTATCGGAATCCAGATCCACTCCAAGCAGAAACCTCCCGCTGCGCTGCCAGCGTTCTCTAGCCGAGCCCAGGCCGCCCGACCAGCGTCATTGCGTCAGCCCTTCCATGCCCGGCTTGTCCAGCGCCTCTCCCGAGGCGTAGGCTCTGACGCTCTATCGGGAGGAATCACATGGCGAGTTCCGGCAATCCTGGCATTTCCATTTCCGGCGTGCGCGCGCGTGCCGTCAACGTGCCGATGCGCCGTCCGCTCGTCACCGGCGGCGGGACCGTCGGCACCGCACCGCTCGTCCTTGTCGACCTGGTGACGAAAAACGGCCCCACCGGTTCGGCCTACGTCTTCACCTATGGAAAATGGGCGCTCAAGCCGGTCGTGGAACTCGTCGAACGCTTCGGCGAGATGCTGGCCGGCGATGCGCTGGCGCCCTACGATATCGAGCGCAAGCTGCGCGCCCGCGCGCTGCTCATCGGTGCGCAGGGACTGGTGGCCATCGCCATGGCGGCGATCGACCAGGCCGCCTGGGACGCCTTCGCCCGGACCAGGGAACTGCCGCTGGCACGCGTCCTCGGCGCGAGCTGCAAGCCAATCCCGGCCTACAATTCCTGCGGCCTCGGGCTGATCGGCGCGCGCAAGGCCGGGAAGGAAGCAGCCGAGCTGCTCGAAGGCGGATTCCGCGCCATCAAGGTACGCCTCGGCTATCCGACGCTCGAGGAGGATCTGGCGGTGGTACGTGCGGTCCTCAAGGCGGTGCCGAAGGACGTCCTCGTGATGAGCGACTACAACCAGTGCCTGCTGCCGGCGGAAGCGATCCGGCGCGGCCGCGCCCTGGAATCGCTTGGCCTCTACTGGATAGAGGAGCCGGTGCGCTTCGATGACTTTGCCGGACATCGCGCCGTGCGCGATGAGCTGCGGACCGCCGTGCAGACCGGCGAGAATTTCTGGGGTTCGCACGACATGCGCAAGGCGCTGGATGCAGGCGCGATGGACTATGTGATGCCCGATGCCTCGAAGATCGGCGGCGTCAGCGGCTGGCTGCGCGCGGCGGCTTTGGCGGACGCCGCTTCCATGCCGATGTCGAGCCACCTCTTTCCCGAGATCAGCGCCCATTTGCTGGCGGCGACACCGACCGCGCACTATCTCGAATATGTCGACTGGGCCTCGCCGATCCTGAAAGAGCCCTGCATCGTGCGCGGCGGTATGGCTGTCGCGTCGGAACGGCCGGGCATCGGCCTGGAATGGGACGAGGCCGCGGTGCGGCGCCACGCCGCCTGAACGTCATTCCTCGTCGGCCAGGGCCTGTCCCAAGGTCGACAGGATGCCGGCGGGCCCGCCCTGCCCGCCACGTTCCTTTTCCACGTGGCGCAGGAAGGCCAGCGCCGCCTCGTAGAGCGCCTTCTCCGCCCCATGGGGATGGCGCACCATCTCCTCGATTTCCACCTGCTCCGCGGCCGCCGCCACGGCATCGAGCGGCTCGGCGCGCGCCGCAGCCATGAAGTCGTGCAGCGGACCCAGCACCAGCGCCACCCTCCTCGGATCGACCTCCACCATCGCAACCCTCCGGTATGGCCGGCGGACCGGCCGGTCCGCCGGCCCCATCCTAGCACGCATGGAGCGCCTTGCCGGCGGGCGGCGGGCGCGCTAATATATTTGCAATTACAAATAAATCGGCGGGGAGGCCAGCATGCAGTTCGGATATTTCACCCTCAGCGACAACCGCTATCCCGACAACACCCGCTCACCCGAACAGTTCGTGCGCGAGATCTATGGCCAGGCCCTGCATGCAGAGGAGATCGGCCTCAATTCCGCATGGATCGGCGAACATCATTTCAACCTGCTCGGCGTCAATGCCTGCCCGAACATGTTGCTGGCGCAGCTCGCCGGCGCGACCCGGCGCATCCGCCTGGCGCCGGCGGTAGTGCTGCTGCCCGTGCATCATCCCCTGCACGTGGCGGAGGAATGGGCGACGCTGGACCTGCTCTCCGGCGGTCGCGTCGACTTCGCCGCCGGGCGCGGCTATGACCGGCTCGAGTACGAGCCGTTCCAGGCCGACTTCGCCCGCTCGGCCGAGATGTTCGAGGAAGGGCTCGACATCCTTTGGCGTGCCTGGACGGAGCCGGGCAAGTGGTCGCACGAGGGCCGGTTCTGGCAGTTCAGCAACATCGAGGTACGGCCGCGCCCGGCGCAGAAGCCGCTGCGGCCCTATGTCGCCTGTTTCTCGCGCCCAAGCATGGAACTGGCGGCCCGGCGCGACTGGAACATCATCTTCGCCCCGTTTGCCGCCGCCATGGTCTATGGCTCCCTTGCGGACGCGGTCCGCGCCTTTCACGAGGAGGCGGCGCGGCATGGCCGCACGCCGAGGCGGGCCATGTGCAGCTACTTCATCCACATTGCCGACACGCCGGAGGAAGAGGCATTCGGCCGCGCTGCCCTGATCCGTTACTTCCAGGATGCGCTGATCGCCGCCTTCCCTTCCGACACGAAGACGGTGCCGCCGACCTACCGCTATTTCCTGGAGATCGTCGACATCCTGCGCAACATGAAGCCGGAAAGCCTGACCGCCAAATCCGTCCTGGTCGGCAATCCGCGAAAGATTATCGACGACCTCAAGCAGGTCGAAGCGGCGGGCATTTCCGAGGTGATCCTTTATTTCAACTATGGCCTCAAGCCCGACTCCATGGTGCGCGACCAGATGTCCCGCTTCATGGCGGAAATCGCACCAGCCTTCGCCGGCTGAGCCGGCCCGGCCATGCTCGATCTCGATGACTATCTTCCCTACCTGCTCAACCGTGCCGGCAGCCGGATCGCCCGGGCCTTCACACGGGAGCTGCGCGCGCAGGGCATCACCCTGCCCATCTGGCGCGTGCTTGCCGCATTGCAGCACCGCGACCGGCAGACTGTCAGCCAGCTCGCGGAAAGCACGGCCATAGACATATCCACCCTCTCGCGCATCCTCGACCTGATGGAAGATCGCGGGCTGGCCGTCCGCGCGCGAGGCGTGGCCGGTGATGCACGGTCGATCGAGTTGCGCCTCACGCCGGCCGGGCGCGCGCTGGCCCGCCGGATTACGCCCGTTGCCCTGGACTATGAGCGAACGGCGCTGGCCGGCCTGTCGCCGGCGGAGGAACGGCAGCTCAAGCGGCTGCTCGGCCGCGTCCATGCAAACATGGCGGGCCTCACTCGGCGCCGCGAGCGCACGGCGCTTGATGTTTGACTGGCCAATAGTTTACGTTTGAAGCAATGGGAACCGCTGCGCCTTCGGCACCCTGGACCGGCATTCTCAGAAGCGGGAGGGCGGGTTAGGATGACCGCGGCCGGGTAATCTTGGATCACGGGAGGAACAAGGAAATGAACAAGACCACGCTGCTATGTTTCACCGCGGCTCTGGCCCTCATGGCCGGCCCGGCTTTGGGCCAGGTCAAGGTCAAGATCGGCTTCGTCAACACGTTCAGCGGTCCGAATGCCACCATCGGCAACGACATGCGCGACGCATTCGAACTGGCACTCGACCATCTCGGACGCAAGATGGGCGGCGTCGAGGTCGAAGCGATCTACGAAGACGACCAGCAGAAGCCCGATGTCGGCAAGCAGAAGACCGAAAAGCTGATCCAGTCGGACAAGGTCAACTTCCTCACCGGATATATCTGGTCCAACGTGCTGCTCGCCTCGGTCAAGAGCGCGATCGACTCACAGACCTTCCTGATCAGCGGCAATGCCGGCCCCTCGCAGCTTGCCGGCGAACTGTGCAATCCATACTTCTTCTCGGCCTCCTGGCAGAACGACCAGACACCCATGGCGATGGGCGAAGCGCTCAATCAGCGCGGCATCAAGAAGATCTTCATCATGGCGCCCAATTACGCCGCCGGAAAGGACATGGCCGCGGGCGTGAAGAGCACCTTCAAGGGCGAGGTGGTCGGCGAGGAATATACCAAATGGCCTGATCAGCTCGACTTCTCCGCCGAGCTCTCGAAAGTGCGCGCGGCGCGCCCCGATGCCCTCTTCGTCTTCTATCCCGGCGCCGCCGGCGTGCAGATTCTCAATCAGTACACCCAGGCCGGCCTCAAGGCGCAGGTTCCCTTCTATTCGGCCTATACGATCGATGCGATCACCCTGCCCTTGCAGAAGGACAACGCGCTCGGCGCGCTCGGAACGCAGAGCTGGGTCAACGATCTGCAGAACGAGGCGAACAAGAAGTTCGTCGCCGACTTCCGGAAGAAGTACAACCGCATGCCCTCCTTCTACGCCGCCCAGCAGTATGACGCGGTGATGCTGATCGACAGCGCCGTGCGCTCGGTCAAGGGCGCGCTTGGCGACAAGGACGGTATCCGCGCCGCGCTGCGCAAGGCAGACTTCAAGTCTGTGCGCGGCGAGTTCAAGTTCAACCAGAACCACTTCCCGGTCCAGAATTTCTATCTGCAGGAAACGGTGCGGGAGGCCAGTGGCGAACTTAACCTCAAGACGATTGCCACGGTGTTCAAGGACCACAAGGACCTGCACCAGCCCAAGTGCCCGATGAAGTGGTAGGGCGGCGCCGGCCGCGGCGGCGGGGGCAACACCCCCGCCGCCTGCTTTTCGTCCATCGGCCATATGGCGCGCCCATGATCCCTGCCGGTTCCAGCCCAGAGCGGCGGCCAAGCGCATGACCATCCTGATTCTCGAACAGTCCCTGAACGGCCTTCAGCTCGGCCTCCTGCTGTTCCTGCTGGCGGCGGGACTGACCCTTGTCTTCGGCATCATGGACCTGGTCAATCTGGCGCACGGCTCGATGTACATGATCGGCGCCTTCCTCGCCGCCACCTTTGCCGGCTGGACGGACAGTTTCATTCTTGGCGCCCTCCTCGCCCTGCCGGCCACCCTGCTGGTGGGCATCGTTACCGAGATAATCTGCCTGCGCACGCTCTATCCGCGGGACCATCTGGACCAGGTTCTCGCCACCTTCGGCCTGATCCTTTTCTTCAACGAGGCGGTCCGGCTGATCTGGGGGCCGGCCGGCATGTCCCTGCCCCTGCCGCAGTTCCTTTCCACTTCCGTCGAGATCCTGCCCGACGTCCGCTATCCCACCTACCGCCTGTCGATCATCGGCGTCGGCCTCGCGGTCGCGGTCTTCCTCTACGTGCTGGTTCAACGCACGCGTCTCGGCATGCTGATCCGCGCCGGCGCCTCCAACCGGGAGATGATCGGCGCGCTCGGCATCGACATCAAGCTGCTCTATACCCTTGTCTTCGGCCTCGGCGCGGCGCTGGCAGCGCTGGCCGGCCTGATGGCCGCGCCAATCCTCACCGCCCAGATCGGCATGGGCGAAAACATCCTGATCCTCTCCTTCGTCGTCATCGTGATCGGCGGCATCGGCTCGATCCGCGGCGCCTTCGTCGCGGCCCTCATCGTCGGCATGATCGACACGGTGGGCCGCGCCTTCCTGCCGGACCTGCTGCGGCTCTTCCTCGACCGGGCGGCGGCGGCGACGGCGGCCCCGGCCATCTCCTCGATGCTGATCTACATGCTCATGGCCGCCATTCTCGTGCTGCGGCCACAGGGCCTTTTCCCCGCGCCCGGCAAATGATGCGCCCTGCTTCCCTGTCCTCGCCGAGCAATCTCGCCGCGGCGCTCATTCTTGTCCTGCTCGCGCTGCTGCCGCTCTTCGCCGAACTGCTCGCCTCCCCGTTCCTGGTGACGCTGTTCACCCGCATGCTGATCTATGCGATTGCCGCCACCAGCCTCAACCTCATCCTCGGCTATGGCGGAATGGTGAGTTTCGGCCATGCCATGTATATCGGCATCGGCGGTTACGTGGTCGGCATCATGGCCAGTCACGGCGTGCATGCCGGCTGGCTGCAATGGCCGCTCGCCATCGCCATCTCGGCGCTGTTCGCCTTGGTGATCGGCGCGCTCTGCCTGCGCACGCGCGGCGTCTACTTCATCATGATCACCCTGGCCTTCGCGCAGATGGTCTACTTCATGGGCGTCGGGCTCGAGGAATATGGTGGCGATGACGGCCTCACCATCTACAACCGCAGCAGTTTCGGCAGCCTGCTGAACCTGTCGGACAAGCGGGTGTTCTATTATGTCTGCCTTGTCCTCCTAGTCGGAGCGCTCTATCTCGTGCACCGCCTGGTTCAGTCGCGGTTCGGCATGGTCCTGCGCGGTTCCAGGTCGAACGATCGCCGCATGCAGGCGATCGGCTTTCCGACCTATCGCTATCGCCTAACCGGTTTCGTCATCGCCGGCATGATCTGCGGCCTGTCCGGCGCGCTGATGGCCAATCACAACGAGTTCGTCAGCCCGGCCATGATGCACTGGGTGCAGTCCGGCGACCTCATCGTCATGGTGGTGCTGGGCGGCATGGGAACCGCCACCGGCCCGTTGTTCGGCGCCCTTGCCTTCCTGCTGGTCGAGTATCTGCTCTCGCGCATCACGGAATACTGGCAGATCATCTTTGGCCCGTTGCTGATACTGGTCGTGCTGTTCGCGCGCGGGGGCATTGGCAGCCTTTTCGACATGCTGGAGGGGCGGCGCCGTGGCTGATCCCCTGCTTCGCATCGAAGGGCTGGTCAAGCGCTTCGGCGGCATCGTCGCCACCGACCAGGTCTCGCTCGACATCGCGCCCGGCGAGCTGCACGCCATCATCGGACCGAACGGCGCAGGCAAGACGACGCTGATCGGCCAGCTCACTGGGGAGATCCGCCCGGATAGCGGACGCATCCGCTTTCGCGGCACAGACATCACCCGCCGCCCGACCCATCGCCGTTCCCTGCAGGGCCTTGCCCGGTCCTTTCAGATAACCTCGATCTTCCTCGACCTGACGGTGGCGGAAAACGTTGCGCTGGCGGTGCAGGCCCATGCGGGGCATTCCTTCCGCTTCTGGCGGCGCGTCGCCAGCGACAGGACGCTCCAGGAGCCCGCACGCGCGGCGCTGCGCCAAGTCGGCCTGGATGCGCGGGCGGATGCGCGGGCCGCCAATCTGAGCCATGGCGAGCGTCGCCAGCTCGAGATCGCCATGGCGCTGGCAACGCAGCCCACCATGCTGCTGCTCGACGAGCCGATGGCCGGCATGGGGCCGGAGGAGTCGGCGCGCATGGTGGAGACGCTGCGCGCGTTGAAGGGCCGGCTGACGATCCTTCTGGTCGAACATGACATGGATGCGGTCTTCGCGCTGGCCGACCGCATCACCGTTCTCGTCTATGGCCGCGCCATCGCCACCGGCGACCCGGATACCATTCGCGCCAACCAAGAAGTGCGGCGGGCCTATCTCGGCGACCAGGGCACGGAGGCGGCGGATGGCTGACCAGGCGATGCTCGCCGTCGAAGGGATTGACACCAGCTACGGAACCAGCCAGGTCCTGCATGGCATATCGCTCGAGGTCAAGGCCGGTGAGATGGTGACACTCATGGGCCGCAACGGCATGGGCAAGACCACCACCATCCGCTCGATCATGGGCCTGACCCGCCCCGCGCGCGGCTCGATCCGGTTTCGCGGACAGGAAATTCTCGGCCTCCCCTCCTATCGCGTGGCGCAGATCGGCCTCGGACTGGTGCCGGAAGGCCGACAGGTCTTTCCCAACCTCACCGTGCGGGAGAATCTCGTCGCCACGGCCGCCAACCGATCCAATGCCGCCTCGCCCTGGACCATCAGCCGCGTCTACGAACTGTTTCCGCGGCTGGCCGAACGGGCGGAGAGTGCCGGCAACCAGCTTTCGGGCGGCGAACAGCAGATGCTCGCCATCGGCCGCGCGCTGATGACCAACCCGCACCTGCTCATCCTCGATGAAGCGACGGAGGGCCTTGCGCCGCTGATCCGCCGGGAAATCTGGGCCTGCCTCGAACGGCTCAAGCGCGACGGACAGGCGATCCTGGTGATAGACAAGAACATCCAGGCGCTGACACGGATTGCAGAGCGCCATTACATCATCGAGAAAGGCCGCAATGTCTGGTCAGGATCGTCGCGCGAGCTGATGGCGGACCAGCAGATCCAGCACCGCTATCTCGGACTCTGAGCATGTTTCGGCTTACAGGAGTGTGACCCAGTCCTTGGCCCAGGCCAACGCCTCCTCGTCCGGCAAAGGCTGGGTACAGGCATCGATCTCCAGCCGATCGCCCACGCGTTGCGCGCCAAGTTCGGAAAAGAGTGCGTCCAACATGCGGCCCGCATTGCAGAACGTGTCCCGGTAAGTTTGGTCGCCCAGCGCGATCACGCCATAGCGAAGCCCCGACAGGTCCGGCCGCCCGCCGCTCAGCGCCTCGTGCAGGGGAATGATGTTGTCCGGCAACTCGCCGGAGCCGTGGGTCGAGGTGCAGATCAGCACGATGCCGGCCCCAGCCAGCCGCTCCGCGGCCGCGCGGCCGTCCTCCAGCACGCTCACCTCATACCCGAGCGGCGCAAGTTCGTCCTTCAGACAGTCGGCGACCATGGCGGCATTGCCGCTCTCGGTTCCGACCAGAATCAGGATCTTCGCCATGCGCGGCCCTTCTCCACCGCCCGCGCCTGTCTGATACTGGAGCGATCGATGCAAGTCCACAAGGATGCGCACCGGAACGGACCTGCTATGATGCGGCGCGGACGAGGGAGGAACATGCAGCCCGACGAGACGGAATGGCTGTCCCGGCTGGCGGCCGGCGCCTGTTTCGAGGAGACCGGCGACCTCCCGCCATTCTACAGACAGGAACTGACCCGCCTGCTTTGCGGCTTTGTCGATTCGGAGCTGGCCGGGGCCGCCGGGTTCGCCGATTTCATCAACCGCGCTCCCGGATTGCCCGAACGCATCGTGCTGGCGCGGATTGTCTCGGAGAAGTTCGATCACGCCCGGGCCGGGCTCGCGCTGCTCGAGCGCTTCGGCGTCCGCCCCGATCTCTATGTCGCCGCGTATGACTGGTCTTCGCGCCTGCCCCGGCAGGCCGATCCTGGGCAGCGCCGACTGGCCGGCGACCGCCGCCTCAACATCTTCCATGCGCCATTGGAAAGCTGGGAGGACGTGACGGCACAGATGCTGCTGATGGGCCAGGCCTCGGTCCTGCAGCTTGGCGACCTGGCGCAGGGCTCCTACGGGCCGCTCGCGCGCATGATGCCACCCATTGTCGAACGTGAACGCGCCCATGCGGAGGAAGGCGAACAGGCGCTCTCGGCCGTGATGGCCATGGCTGGCGGACCGGGCCGGGCACAGGCCTCGGTCGATTACTGGTGGCCGCGGGTGGCAGCAAGCTTTGGCCGGCAGGAACCCGGTGCGGCGCAGCGCCATCTCCTCTACCGGCTGCGGGCGCGGGACAATGCGCGCCTGCTCGCCGCCTGGCGCGACGGCGCCCGGGACGCGCTCGCCCGGCTCGGCCTGGCTGAGCCTGCCACCTGACAGCAGGCGGTGGCGAAGAGCGGCGTTTCCCGTATCATGTGGCGCCACGGGGCCTGGGAGGATGGAACAGGATGAACTTCAAGACGATCCTTTGGGACGTACAGGATGGCATCGCGACCCTGACGCTCAACCGGCCGGACCGGCTCAACGCCTTCACCGCGGAAATGCATGGCGAGCTGCGCCAGGTGATGGAAATGGCGCGCGCGGACGGCGCGATCCGCTGCCTGCTCGTCACCGGCGCGGGACGGGGCTTCTGCGCCGGCGCCGATCTTACCGCAGGGCTTGGCGATGTGGATGCCGACGGACCCGATCTCGGCATGGCGCTGGAGCGCGACTACAACCCGCTGATCCTCGCGATGCGCCGCTTGCCCAAGCCGATCCTCGCCGCGGTCAATGGACCGGCGGCCGGGGCCGGCATGTCGCTGGCGCTGGCCTGCGACCTGGTGATCGCCGCGCGCTCGGCCACGTTCCTGCAGGCTTTCTGCAATATCGGCCTGGTGCCCGATGCCGGTTCAACCTACTTTCTGCCGCGCCTCGCAGGCTCGGCGCGCGCCGCCTATCTCACCATGATGGGTGAGAAGCTGCCGGCGGAGACGGCAGCCGAATGGGGCCTGATCTGGAAATGCGTCGACGACGAAACGCTGATGGGCGAAGCCATGAGCGTCGCGCGCAAGCTGGCCAGCGGGCCGACCAAGGGTCTTTCGCTGATCAAGGATGCACTCAACCGCTCGGCCGGCAATGACCTGGCCGGCCAGCTCGGCGTCGAGCGCGACCTGCAGCGCCAGGCCGGGCGCACGCGCGATTTCCAGGAAGGCGTGCGCGCCTTTCTCGAGAAGCGGCCGGCCCGCTTCGAGGGGCGATGACGCCGCAGGCCATCGCCGACGCGGTGGGTCATGGCATGTATGCCCGTGACCGTGCGGCGCGTGCGCTCGGGATCACCCTGGATGAAATCGCGCCCGGCCTCGCGCGCATGCGCATGGCGGTGGGCCCGGACATGGTGAACGGACACGATATCTGCCATGGCGGCATGATCTTCACTCTTGCCGATACCGCTTTCGCCTATGCCTGCAATTCCTACAACCACGTCACGGTGGCGCAGACCGCGCAGATATCCTTCGTCAGCGCCGCGCGCGCCGGCGACCTGCTGACCGCGGAGGCACGCGAGGTATCGCGCAGCGGCCGCACCGGCATCTATGACATCAGGGTAAGCGACCAGCGGGACCGCCTGGTTGCGCTTTTCCGCGGCAACTCCTACCGCCTGAACGGCGAGGTGGTGCCGGGCCTGGCGCCTGCGGCACGGGAGGAAGCGAGGGAGGGCGGATGACGAAGCAACGGGCCAGGCCGCCCGCGCGCGCCGAACTGGATCCGATCGAGACTGCGAGCCGCGACGAGATCGCCGCGTTGCAGTTCGAGCGTCTGCGCTGGAGCCTGCGTCACGCCTTCGAGCACGTGCCGCACTATCGACAGTCCTTCGAGCGTGCCGGCGTCCATCCAGACGAGTTGCGCCACCTGGACGACCTGGCGCGCTTTCCCTTCACCACCAAAGAGGACCTGCGGCGCAACTATCCCTTCGGCATGTTCGCCGTGCCGCGCGAGAGACTCATTCGCATTCATGCGTCTTCGGGGACCACCGGCAAGCCGACCGTCGTCGGTTATACGCGCAAGGACATCGAAAACTGGTCGGCCCTGGTCGCCCGCTCGATCCGCGCTTCGGGCGGGAGGCCGGGCGAATTGCTGCATGTCGCCTATGGCTATGGCCTGTTCACCGGTGGCCTTGGCGCGCATTACGGGGGCGAGCATCTTGGCTGCACCGTGATCCCGATGTCCGGCGGCCAGACCGAGCGGCAAGTCCAGCTCATTGCCGACTTCCAGCCTTCCATCATCATGGTCACGCCTTCCTACATGCTGGCCATCGCCGACGAGTTCGAGCGTCAGGGGCTCGACCCGGCGCGATCCTCGCTCAAAGTCGGGATTTTCGGCGCCGAACCCTGGACGGAAAGCATGCGCCGCGAGATCGAACGGCGATTCGACATGGACGCCATCGACATTTACGGCCTTTCCGAGGTGATGGGGCCGGGCGTCGCCAACGAGTGCATCGAAACCAAGGACGGCCTGCATGTCTGGGAGGATCACTTCTACCCGGAGATCATCGACCCGGCATCGGGAATGGTCCTGCCCGATGGCGAAACCGGCGAACTGGTCTTCACCACCCTGACCAAGGAAGGCCTGCCGATCATCCGCTACCGCACCCGGGACCTGACGCGGCTGATGCCGGGCACCGCCCGCACCGTGCGGCGCATGGCCAAGATCACCGGACGATCCGACGACATGCTGATCGTGCGCGGCGTCAATCTCTTTCCGACGCAGATCGAGGAGATCCTGCTTCGGGATCCGCGGCTTTCCCCACATTACGTCCTCGAACTGCGCAAGGAAGGCCCACTCGATCATCTGACCGTTAAGGTCGAACTGCGCGCCGACCTGCTGAATGCCAGCGAGGGCGAAAGGGCCGCGATCGGTCATGATCTGGAACGACACATCAAGGCCCTGGCCGGGGTCAGCGCGGCTGCTTCCATCGTCGATCCGGGCAGCATCGAACGCTCGCTCGGGAAAGCGAAGCGCGTTCTCGACTTCCGGCCGCGAGACTGACCCTTGCCCGCCCACGCCTATCGCCGCCGTCCGTTCCGTCCGGCGCCGGAGCAGCAGGGCAAGACCGGGCGGGGCGGCGTGGCCATCGTCGGTGGCGGCCCGGTCGGACTGACCTGCGCCCTCGAACTGGCCGCCCATGGCATCCCATCGACGGTCCTCGAGGAAGGCGACACGGTAAGCGAGGGCAGCCGGGCGCTGTGCTGGTCGAAACGTTCGCTCGAGATTCTGAATCGACACGGCGTTGCGGCGCGGATGGTGGCGACCGGATATACCTGGAACACGGGGCGGGTCTTTCATGGCGCGCGGGAGCTCTACCAGTTCGGCCTGCAGCCGCAGGGACCGCAGGAGTTCCCCGCCTTCACCAACCTGCAACAGTATCTCGCGGAGGAATTCCTGCACGAGGCGGTGGAGCGCCAGCCGCTGATCGAGATGCGCTGGCTCAACCGCGTGAGCGGCGTCGAGCCGGCGGCGGATCATGTGCGCATTACGGTCGAGACGCCGTCCGGTCCCTACCGGATGGAGGCGGACTGGGTGGTGGCGGCCGACGGTGCGCGCTCCAGCGTCCGGCGCGCGCTCGGCCTGGATTTCACCGGCCGGGTTTTCGAGGACCACTTCCTCATCGCCGATGTCGATGTCCATGCCGAACTGCCCAATGCGGACCGGCGCTTCTGGTTCCAGCCCGAGTTCGGCGGCGGCGACACCGCGCTTTGTCACAGGCAGGGACTTGGCATGTGGCGGGTAGATTTCCAGCTTGGCTGGAACATCGACCGTGAGGCGGAGAAGCGCCCGGAGCGGGTCCTTCCGCGGGTCAGGGCGATGCTGGGCGACCATCCGATGGAGATCACCTGGGCCAGTATCTACACATTCCAGGCCCGCCGCCTGGCCCGGTTCCGGCATGGACGCATAATCTTCGCCGGCGATGCCGCGCACCAGGTGTCGCCCTTCGGCGCCCGTGGCGGCAACAGCGGCATCCAGGATGCGGAAAACCTGGCCTGGAAGCTCGCCTACGTCATCAAGGGCCTGGCGCCCGACCGGCTGCTCGATTCCTACGATGCCGAACGGGGCCAGGCGGCGGACGAGAACATCCGCATCACCAGCCGCACCACCGATTTCCTCACGCCGCGGACGCCGGCAAGCCGCACCCTGCGCGATGCCGTCCTGCATCTGGCCGCCGATGCCCCCTTCGCACGCGCGCTGGTCAATAGCGGCCGGCTCTCCACCCCGACCATCCATACGGATACGCCGCTTTCCACGCCGGATGGCGAGCCTTGGGCCGGCGGCCCGCCGACCGGCGCGCCCTGCCCCAACCTCGCGCTCGCCGCACCGGACGGATTCCTGCTCCACCATCTTGGCGGAGGGTTCCGGCTGCTGATCTTTCTCGGCGAAGCGGCCGCGGTCCCGCCTGGCATTGCATCCCTCCTCGAAGGCCTCTCGATCATGCCCGCCCCCGTTATCGAGCCGCTTCTCGTCGCGCGCGATGCCGCCACCGCGCCGGTCCGCACGCTCCGGGATGGCGATGGATCGGTGCATCAAGCCTTCGCTGCGCCGACCGGAGCCGCCTATCTTGTCCGCCCCGACCAGCACGTGGCCGCGCGCTGGCGCGCCCCTTCGCTCCCCGCGATCGGCCGGGCGCTGGCGCGCGCGCTCGGCATGGAGGAAAAGGCATGACGAAGCACCTTTCGCTCGATGCCAATATTGCCGATGCCGACGGCTTCTACGAACGCCTCATCCGTTTGCATGACGGTCTGAGCGAGGCGGAAAGCCAGCTGCTGAACGCCAAGCTCGTGCTCATCCTCGCCAACCATATCGGCGACGAGCAGGTGATTGCCGAGGCCATGGAACTGGCGCGCAAGGGTTTGGGCGAAGCCCTCACCCCGACCACTTGATCCGCTTCGCGGCTCAAGCCCGGAGGGAGAGGCAGAAGGAACCGCTGTTTCTCGTTCCAATGGAAGATGACGTGTCGTCCAATCTCCCGCCTGAGCGGGAGAGAGACAGGGCGAGGGTCATCAGGAGCGTGCTTCAGGCCCGGCGGCCACGCGGGGCAGGACGCTTGAGCGGACCCTTGGCGCCGGAGCGGGCGGGCGGGCGGCTGCGCCTGGCGCGGAGCGCGGAGGCAATGGCGAGCCTCGCCCAGGCCAGAAACTCATCCGGCTCGTCGAACAGCCGGTCCGGGATCTCGTAATAGCTCATCACCTGCCGCCGCCCGCTCGATGTCTCATAGGCAAAGGCATGCGATCCTTCCGCCTCGAAGTCCGGACGTGTCGCATCGTCCACCTTCAGATAGAGCGTCTCGTCCGCCACCAGCGCGAACATGACGTCCTCGTGGAAAATCCCCGCGCCACCGAACATCTCGCGGATCGAGATGCGGCCGATGGGCGCCAGCAGTTCGTCGAGCTGCGAGCTGAACTGCCTGCCAACCGCCATTTCGGCCTACTCGCCCTGCAGGGCGCGCCACATCTCGCGGTCGCGCCGCGCGGTCCAGATGCGCGGATCGTCATGGCCGATCAGCTCGTCATGGCAGCGCGTCACGTCGAAGGGCATGCAATGCTCGAAAATCGCCCAGCGGCCGAAACGAGGCTCAAGTGCGCCATGCGCCCGCCGGAAAATCTGCCGGAGATCCTCCTTGCGGCGAACGCCCTTGCGCACCTCGGCAACAAGCGAACGCAGGAAGTCCTGCGTACCAGCGATGGCCTTCGCCGCCGCGGCGGGTGACTTGCAGGCATCCCCCCTTCCGGGAACCAGCATGCGCGGCCTGAGCGCCTTGAGCCTCTCCAGCGTCTCCGGCCATTCGCGCAAATAGGCATCGCCCGTATAGGGAGTGGCGCCGTTCTCCACCAGATCGCCGGAGAACAGGATGCGCTGCGACGGCAGCCAGACGACGATGTCGCCCTTGGTATGGCCACGCCCCAGATGCAGGAACTGCACTTCAAGCGAGCCGAGCCAGAGCGACATGCGCTCCTTGAATACCAGCGTCGGCCAGGTGAGGCCCGGCACGCTCTCCACGCCTTCAAACAGGCGTGGGAAACGTCCCACCTCGGACTTGTAGTCCTGCCGGCCGCGTTCGCGGATCAGCTCCAGCGTCCCTTCGCTGGCAATGATGTGCTCCGCCCCATAGGCCGAGGCACCAAGGACGCGCACGGCGTGGTAATGCGTCAGCACCACGTACTTGAACGGCTTGTCGGTGATGGCGCGCACGCGACGGATCAGGTCCTGGGCAGCGACAGGTGTCGATCGGGTATCGATCACCATGACCGCGTCGTCGCCGATGATGACACCCGAGGTGGGGTCACCCTCGGCCGAGTACGAATAGGCATTGTCGGAAAGCCGCTCGAACCTGACCTTCTTCTCGGCGAGGTCCGCCGTCGATGCGAATGCCTTGGCCATCAGGCGTGTCCTCTCCCTCCCGTCAGCACGAGCCGATCATAGCGGGCGCCGCGATGCCGGCAAGACACGCTCAGCCGGGCGAAGCCGAGGCGGACAGAAGCGTTTCCAGTTCCGCCCGCGTCTCGCCGAAGCGCTGCACCATGTTCTCATAGCTCTCGCGCGCATTGGCAAAGGCTTCCACCGCGGCCGCGTCGATCCCCTGGCCTGCAAGCCGTCCATGCGCCGCCTCGCAGCGTTCCAGCAAGCGGTCTGCCTCGAGCCGCGCGGCCATATAGCGGATTGCCGCTTCGCGCTGGGCTTCGCGCAGGCTGGCGAAATCGGCGATGAATGGCCGGGCGCGGGTCTGGAAATCAGCCTTCAGAAGTTCCCACATGGCCGCCCAGTCATCCCGGACTTCGTCGGCGCCCAGGGAACGGTAGCCAAACCGCGCCAGTACGCTCTTCGCCTCGTCGAAGACCGTAGCCGTTCCGTTTGGCCGCTGGATACTGCCGTTGGCGCTCACAAGGCGGCACCGGCGCGCACCGGCTCGTCCATGTTGTAGCCGATGCGCATGTCGTAATCGGCCTCGACGCCCTGCGGCACCTCCAGGCCGACATCGCGCAGACGTTCCGACATCAACTCCATGTACTCCGCCTGAAGCTCCTCCGGCTTCTTCGTCTTCAGGCCCCATTCGTAATACTGGTCGAACATCGCGGACGCGTTCCTGCCGGTCGATGGCCGGCCATAGAAGCCGAGGCCCATACGCATGAACTTCGGCACCCGCGCCTGCATGTCCTCGCGCATTTTCTCGCCGCCGAACTCGATGCAGCGTTTGGCGGCCCAGACGCCGAAGGCAAGGTGCCCGTGCTCCTCCTTGTGGATGCGCACGTTGACCCGAGCCCAGGGCAGGTAGGAACATTCGCGATACTGCCCGAGGAAGGCGACGGCCGCCGGGGTGACGACGGTGGAGAAGAGCGCTACGTCCTGCCAGCTATCGAAATAGTGCGACCAGTTTTCACGCCGGAACCCGTTGATTACGTTTACCTTGGCCGGATCCGGGTTTTCCTTGTTCGTAAGCAGCTCGCGCAGGCGCGCGTCCACATCGACGCCGAGATCGGCCAGAATGTTCCAGCAATAGTAGGCATGGCCAAATTCCTCCATCACCTTCTTGGAGAGGCGATAGGCTTCCTCCGGCCGGGGCGCGAATCTGATATTCTCGGCCACCCGCTGACCGCCGGCATATTCGCTGTCGGCCTGAAAGGAAAGGAGATTGATCAATGCTTTCCGGTAGTCGTCCGGCAGCGGATCGCCCTTGTCATAGGTCCTGAATTTCGGCATCGGCCTGCCTCCCGCGACATGACGCAGAATTATTGGTTGTATCGAATGTATTGTATCACTTCCCGCTGTCAATTGGCGCGCCGCAACCAGGGTTCCCCGCAATGCCCCCGGAGACTCGCATGAAATGCCATTGGGCCTTTGCGCCGGGCGCGCGCCAGGAGGCGCGGGCCATATGAGCCTGGCCGTCGCCATCATCGGGGCTGGGCCATCCGGCCTCTATTGCGCGGAAGCCATCGCTCGCAAGCGTCCCGACGCGCGCATCGACATAATTGACCGCCTGCCCATGCCCTATGGCCTGGTCCGCTATGGCGTGGCGCCGGATCATCAAGGCACCAAGGTCGTGACCCGCGTCTTCGACCGGCTGCTGCAAAAGGCAGGTTTGCGCTTCCTCGGCGGGGTCGAACTGGGGCGCGACGTCGCCCTCGCGGAGTTGCAGGAGGATTATGACGCCGTCGTGCTCGCCTGCGGCGCCAGCGTCGACCGGCGCCTTGGCATCCGGGGCGAGGACCGCCGCAACGTTTTTGGCTCGGCGGCCTTCGTCGGCTGGTACAACGGTCATCCGGACTTCGCCGACCTGCCCGTGGAAATGGGCGGCGTGCGGAGCGTCGCGGTGATCGGCAACGGCAATGTCGCCATCGACGTCGTCCGCGTCCTCGCCAAGACGCCGGCAGAAATGGCGAAGTCCGATCTGGCGCCGCACGCCGCCACAGCCATCGCGGCGGCGCCGATCCGCGAAATTCACCTGATCGGGCGGCGCGGCCCGGTGGAGGCGAGCTTTACCAATGCCGAACTGGCGGAGCTTGGTCGTCTCGAACGCGCTCGCCCGGTCGTGTGCCCGGAAGACCTGCCGGCGACGCTCGGCGAGGTCGATCCGGCGCTGCGCAAGGTCAAAGAAGCAAACCTTGCCACCCTGCGCGGCTTCGCCCAACTGGCGGAGGACGACCGGCCGGTCCGCATTCATTTTCGCTTCCACGCCGTTCCCCGCGAGATAACAGGCGACGGGCTACTGCTCGAAGGCCCGGGCGGTCTGAGCCGGATCGGCGCGGACCTCGTGGTGAGCTGCATAGGCTATCGCTGCGGACCAGTGCGGGATGTTCTCCTCGACGAGGCGCGCGGTATCGTGGCCAACAGGGATGGCGCGGTCGCGCCTGGCCTTTATGTCGTAGGCTGGGCAAGGCGCGGCCCGTCTGGCGTGATTGCCACCAACCGTGGCGATTCAGCGGAACTGGCCGAACGGCTGCTCGAGGAGGTGGCGACCGACCAGGCCAAACCTGGGCCAGCTGGACTGGACCGACGTCTGGCGGCGCGCGGCCTGCGCCCGGTCTGCTTCGCCGACTGGAAGCGGATCGAGGCGGCGGAGATGCAAGCCGCGACGGGCAGCGAGGCACCGCGCGTCAAGCTCGTGCGCCGAAGCGACATCGAGCGGGTTCTCGCCGGCAGGGACGAGGTCGGACAATGACGGACAGAGACAGCCACGCAGAACGGCCCCTCGCCGAGGGGATCAGACAATTGGAGACCGACCGGGTCGTGGTCACGGAATGGCGCTTCGCGCCCGGTGCGCATACCGGCTGGCACCGCCATGGCATGGATTATGTGGTGGTGCCGCTCACGACGGGCCGCCTGCTCATCTCCTCGGAAGCGGGAGAGCAGCATGCCGAGCTGGTCGCCGGGCGTTCCTACGCGCGGCAGACGGGCGTCGAGCACGACGTGATCAACGACAACCCGTTTCCGTTCGCCTTCGTCGAGATTGAACTGAAAAGCGGATCGTAAAAGCCGCTTCAGTCCTTCTCGTCGAGCCAGGCCATCTGGATCGCTTCGAGGATCTTCTCGTTGGAGCGCTTCGGATCGTCGTCGAAATCCGGCAGTTCGCAGATCCATTTATGAAGATCGGTGAAGCGGATATTGACCACATCCACGTCGGGGTGCCGTTCGGACAGCTCGATCGCGATGTCGATCACGTCGGTCCATTTCAATCCCATGGCTGTTCCCCCGGTCCGGCGAGCTACTTGTCCACCATCATGTTGCGCGTAGCGGCCGGCAAGGTGACCGTCAGTCCGTCCAGTTCCTCGGTCATGATGATCTGGCAGCCAAGCCGCGAGGTATGGGTCAGGCCGAAAGCAAGGTCGAGCATGTCTTCCTCTTCCTCCTTCGGCTCGCTGAGCCGGTCGAAATCCTCCGGATCGACGATGACATGGCAAGTCGAGCAGGCAAGAGAGCCCTCGCAGGCGCCCTCCAGGTCGATATTGTTGCGGTGCGCGATCTCGAGCACCGATAGTCCGACCGGCGCCTCCACTTCCGTGCGCTTGCCGTCGGGACTGATGAACGTCATCTTGGGCATCAAGCCTGCTCCTCGCCAATAAACCCTTCCAACCCCGTCATTCGCCCGACCCCGTCTTGCGGCCAAGCTGATCGACCGACACGCCCTTCAGCGCGGCCGCGATGTTGCGGTCCATCCGGCGGGCTGCGAAATCCTGCGTCGCGTGATCGAGTTCCTCGATTGCATCCTGGATCGCGCCGCGGTCCTCGCCTTCCTTCGACCGTTCGAGCTTTGCCACAGCCGCGTCGATCGTCTGGCGCTCGGCGGCATCAAGCAGCCCGCCATCGGCGCGCAGCGCACCACGCAGGGCGAGCAGGACCCGGTCGGCCGAGACGCGCGCCTCGGCGAGCAGGCGCGCCTCCATGTCCTCGCGCGCATGTTCCATGCTTTCCCGCAGCATGGCGGCCATCTCCTCCTCGGTCAGGCCATAGGACGGCTTCACCTCGACATGGGCGGCGACACCGGTGGTCTTTTCCTCGGCGCTCACGGTGAGCAGCCCGTCCGCATCCACCGCGAAGCTGACGCGAATGCGCGCGGCGCCGGCCACCATCGGCGGAATGCCACGCAACTCGAAGCGGGCCAGCGACCGGTTCTGGCGAGCCATCTCGCGCTCGCCCTGCACCACATGGATGAGCATGGCCGACTGGCCGTCCTGGTAGGTGGTGAATTCCTGCGCCCGCGCCACAGGGATGGTCGAATTGCGATGGATCACCTTTTCGACCAGTCCGCCCATCGTCTCGATGCCGAGCGAGAGCGGCGTGACGTCGAGCAGCAACGTGTCCGAGCCGTGCGTCAGCGCCTCGGCCTGCAGCGCGGCGCCCAGCGCCACAACCTGATCGGGATCGATATTCGCCAGCGGCTCGCGACCGAACAGCTCCGCCACCTTACGGCGGACCAGCGGCACCCGTGTCGAACCGCCAACCATCACGACGCCCCGCACATCCTGAGGCTTGAGCCGGGCATCGAAAAGAACCCGCTTGGCGGTGGCGATGGTGCGCTCGACCAGCGGTGCCACCAGGGCCTCGAAGGACCCTGCATCGAGCCGGTGACGCGAGGTCCGCCCATCGAGATCGAGCACCCATTCGCCCTGGGTGCGGTCGGTGAGACATTCCTTCGCGAGGCGCGCGGTAACCAGCGCCTGCTTGGTCGCAGCCACCGACAGCGTCTCCGCGCCCAACTGGCGCGCCCGCTCCGCCAGGAAGCGCTCGGCGATCGCATGATCAAAATCGTCGCCACCCAGGGCCGCGTCGCCGCCAGTCGCCAGAACCTGAAAGACCCCCTTCTCGAGACGCAGGATCGAGACGTCGAAGGTGCCGCCACCCAGGTCGTAGATCGCATAGAGCCCCTCCGCACCCTGATCGAGGCCATAGGCCAGCGCGGCAGCGGTCGGCTCGTTGACGAGGCGCAGCACCTCCAGTCCGGCCAGCCGGGCCGCATCCCGCGTCGCGGTGCGGGCGGCATCGTCGAAATAGGCCGGCACGGTGATCACTGCCTGGCCGATCTCGCGCCCTAGCGCGCGTTCGGCCCGGGCTTTCAGGGCACGCAGGATATCGGCGGAAATCTCGACCGGCGTCAGGCGCCGCTCGCCAATGCGCAGGCGGACCATGCGGCCGTCCTCGGCCGGCTCCAGCTCGAAAGGCAGGCTTCCGGCGAGACGCTTGAGATCCTCCGGCCCACGCCCCATCAGCCGCTTGATCGAGCTGACCACCAGGTCCGGCTCCTCGAGCAGATGACGACGCGCGGCCTCACCCACCAGGACCTCGCCCGTACCTGAATAGGCGACAACCGAGGGCACCATCGCGCTGCCATCGGGATCGCACAGCACCTCCGGCTTCTGGTCCTGCGACAGCGCAACGAGAGAGTTCGTCGTGCCGAGATCGATACCGACCGCAGGACGCCGATCCTCGGCGTGCGGGAGCGGCGTTTCGCCCGGCTCGTGGATTTCGAGGATCTGCATGGCGCTCACGCCTCGAGCCGGGCTCGGCGCTCATGCGCCTCGGCGGCAAGCCTGGTCAGGTAGCGCAGGCGGATGCAATGCCGGCCGGCCAGATCGAACGCCTCGCGCGCGAACGCATCGGCCACCTCGTCCAGAACCGCTTCGCATTCCGCCTCGACGCGCGCGACGATACTCTCGATCTCCGCCGCCGACTGCGCCTCAGCCAGCTCCTCCCGCATCTCCATGGCTTCGAGCAGGACCCTGGGATCGCTGATCGTCGAGCAGGCATCGCCCTGAACCGGCCGTCCCATCAGGGCGAGCAGATACTCCGCCCGCCGCAACGGGTCCTTCACCACCTCGTAGGCTTCGTTGAGGTCGGTCGCATGCTGGGAGGAAAGTGCACGCTCGCGCGCCGGCTTGGCGGCGAAACGGTCGGGGTGGAAATAGCGCTGCAAGCCGAAATACTGCCGCTCGATGTCCGCCCTCTGCAGATCGAAGCGCGCCGGCAGGTTGAGGCGCGTGAAGTGGTCGACAGGCTGCGGTGCCTGGATCACGCCGCAGGCGTGACAGAAAGGCGCGCGCACGGCGACCGTCGTGCCGCAGGACCAGCAGTCGCGCATGCTGCCCGCGCTGCCGCCCTTCTCCGCCCGCTCCTCGCTCACTTCGTAGGCCCCTCGTCACAATGAAGCGGGGGCCGCGCCGCCCGGCACGGCCCCCTTTGCCACAGGTTCAACAGGACGCCCGCGCATCCGGCCGGCGGCCCGCCGGCCCGCGTCGCGTCAGACGTGGAACGACTCACCGCAGCCGCAGCGTCCCTTCTCGTTGGGATTGCTGAAGACGAAGCCCTTCTTGAGCTTGTCCTCCGACCAGTCCATCGTGGTGCCGAGCAGGAACATCACCGCCTTCGGATCGATCAGGACGGTAACACCCTTGTCCTCGACCACTTCGTCGAACTTGCCCTTCTCGTCGGCATATTCGAGCGTGTAGGAAAGGCCCGAGCAGCCAGCGGTCCGGATGCCGACGCGCACGCCGACCGCCGGCTTGCCACGCTTCGCCAGCAACTCCTTCACCCGTTGGGCGGCGCTATCGGTGATGTTCAGTGCATGCCGAGCCATCTTCTTCGGTCCCTCGCGCCTCAGGCCGCCGTGTCGGCCTTGCTTCCGGCGTCGGCGCCGTCCCGCTTCTTGCGGTAGTCGGCGATCGCCGCTTTGATCGCATCCTCGGCCAGGACCGAGCAGTGGATCTTCACCGGCGGCAGCGCCAGATGCTGGGCGATCTCGGTATTCTTGATCGCCTCCGCCTGGTCGAGCGTCTTGCCCTTGACCCATTCGGTCACCAGGCTCGACGAGGCAATGGCCGAGCCGCAGCCAAAAGTCTTGAACTTCGCATCCTCGATGATGCCAGCCTCGTTCACCTTGATCTGCAGCTTCATGACGTCGCCACAGGCCGGCGCGCCGACCAGTCCGGTGCCGACCGCCTGATCGCCCTTTTCAAACGAGCCGACGTTGCGGGGATTTTCGTAATGATCGACGACCTTGTCACTGTAAGCCATTGCAATACTCCCTTGGTCGGTCCTTCAGTTAAGGGCGCGAACGCCCCGTGTCCAGTGATTTCCCGTCACGATTCAGTGGCCGGCCCACTCGATGGATTTCAGGTCGATGCCGTCCTGGGCCATCTCCCAGAGCGGGCTCATCTCCCTGAGCTTGCCGACCCGCTCCGCCACCGTCTGTATGGCGAAATCGATCTCCGCCTCGGTGGTGAACCGGCCGAAACCGAAGCGGATGGAGGTATGCGCCATCTCCTCGTCGACGCCGATGGCGCGCAGGACATAGGAGGGCTCCAGAGAGGCCGAGGTGCAGGCCGACCCGGACGAGACCGCCAGTTCCTTGATTCCCATCAGCATGCTCTCGCCCTCGACGTAAGCGAAGCTCAGGTTGAGATTGCCGGGATAGCGCCGCTCCGCGTGGCCATTGAGATAGACCTCGGGCACTTTTTCCCGCACGCCCTTCAGGAAGCGCTCCGAGAGCGCGCGGACACGCTCGTTGTCCTGTCCCATCTCGCGTTCGGCGATGGCGCAGGCGGTGCCGAGGCCGACGCAGAGTGCCGGCGCCAGGGTGCCGGAGCGGAAGCCGCGCTCCTGCCCGCCGCCGGAGAAGAGCGGCTCCAGCCGGACTCGGGGCCTGCGACGGATGTAGAGGGCGCCGACACCCTTGGGACCGTAAATCTTGTGGCCGGAGATGCTCATCAGATCGATGTTCATCCGGTTCACGTCGAGCGGAATCTTGCCCACCGCCTGTGCCGCGTCGGTATGGAAGAAAGCACCCTTCTCGCGGCAGATGCGGCCGATCTCCTCGAGCGGTTGGATGACGCCGATCTCGTTGTTGACCGCCATCACGGAGACCACGACTGTCCGCTCCGTCACCGCCGCGCGCAGCTCTTCGAGATCGATCAGGCCGTCGCTGTCCACCTTGAGGTAGGTGACGTCGAAACCTTCCTGCTGCAGATGACGGCAGGTATCGAGCACGCATTTGTGTTCCGTCACCACCGTGACGATGTGGTTCCGCCGATCCTTGTAGAAGCGCGCCACGCCTTTCAGGGCAAGGTTGTTCGATTCGGTCGCGCCGGAGGTAAAGATAACTTCCTTCTCGTCCGCGCCGATCAGATGCGCGACCTGGCCACGTGCCTGCTCGACCGCTTCCTCCGCATCCCAGCCGAAGGAATGGCTGCGCGAATGCGGATTGCCGAACATTGTCGTGAAGAAGGGCATCATCGCGTCCAGCACGCGAGGATCCATCGGCGTCGTCGCCTGATAGTCCAGATAGATCGGCGTCTTTATGTTGGCTCGTCCACTCATCTCGTTCATCCGCACCATCCTGAAATTCCGCCGGCCGTCTCAGGCCGCGGCGACGCGCGCCGCCTGCCCGCCGGTCCGCATGTAGAGCGCGGCCCATGCCGCAACAAACCGTTCCACGTCTTCCTCCGTGCTGGCCCAGCCCAGGCTCACGCGGATCGCCTCGCGCGCCTCGCTCTCGCTCGCCCCCATGGCCCGCAGCACATGGGAGGGGCGGACCTTGCCCGAGGAGCAGGCGGCGCCGGCGCTGACCTCAATGCCGGCCAGATCCAGCGCCATGACCTGCGTCTCGGCCAGGGTGCCGGGCATGGCAAGGCAACTCGTATTGGCAAGTCTCGGCGCGCCACTTCCCCAGACCCGCAGCTCCGGGCATAACGCGGCAAGCCGCGCCTCCATGCCATCGCGCAGCCGCGCCAGCGCGTCCATGGAGGCGAGATCGCGAAGGCAAGCGGCGAGCGCGGCGGCCATGCCGGCAATGCCTGGCAGGTTCTCGGTTCCCGCGCGGCGGCCGAACTCCTGGCCGCCACCGCGCAACAGCGGCTCGAGCACGCGGCCGTCCCGCACCAGCAACGCGCCGACGCCCTGCGGCCCGCCAAGCTTGTGGCCGCTCAGGCTCAGCAAGTCGACATCCAGGGCCCGCAGATCGACGGCGATCTTGCCGATCGCCTGGACCGCGTCGCAATGTACCAGCGCGCCATGCCGCCGCGCTATCCGCGCCACCTCGGCGATGGGCTGGATCACGCCGGTCTCATTGTTGGCCAGCATAACCGAAACCAGCGCCCGTCCCGCACTCTGCGCCAGCGCCGCGTCGAGCTTCTGCAGCGCGATCTGGCCCGAACCATCGACCGGCAGCGCTTCCGCATCCGCGCGGACGAGGCGAACCGAATCATGTTCCGTCGCACCGACCAGCACCTGGTCCGCTCCAGCGCCGAGCAGCGCCAGATGGTTCGCCTCGGTGCCGCCTGAGGTGAACACCACCTCGCCTGGTTTTACGCCGAGCAGCGCCGCAACCCTCTCGCGCGCCTCCTCGATCATCCGCCGCGCGCGCCGCCCGCTGGCATGCACAGAGGATGCATTGCCGCCGGACTCGGCCGCCTCCAGCATGGCGCGACGGGCTTCGGGGCGAAGCGGTGCGGTCGCGTTATAATCGAGATAAGCCATGTTCATCGTTCCATGCGCGGATCCGCCTGGCTGCCAGTTCTCACTGCGCCGCGATCGAGACGGGCGCGCCGTCCCGACCGTCGTCCGCGCCCGCAAGTGGTTCGCCGCGATGCAATTCGCCGCTGGCGCCGAGCACCCGCCGCCCGACCACATCGGCCAGCGAGACAGAGTTGAGGAAGAGATGGATGTGATTGCCCAGCTCCTCCCACAGGTCATGGGTGAGGCAGCGCCCGGAATTGCCGTGGCAGCCTTTCGGACTGCCGGTCTTGCAGCGCGTCGCCCGGATCGGTTCGTCCACCGCCAGCACGATGTCGGCAATACGCGTTTCCTGCGAGGAACGCCCGAGCAAATAGCCGCCGCCCGGCCCGCGCACGCTGCGCACCAGCCCGCCCTTTCGCAGACGGCCGAAGAGCTGTTCCAGGTAGGACAGGGAAATCTCCTGCCGCCCGGCGATATCGGCGAGCGAGATCGGCCGGCCGTTGCTGTGCGCCGCGAGATCCGCCATCGCCATGACGGCATAGCGTCCCCTGGTACTGAGTTTCACCTTGCCACTCCTTCCAACATGACCGTCTGCCCGGCGCCTATTTGAGTTCGCTCAGGGCCGCGTCGCGATGCTGCTGCGCCGCGCCGTTGCCGTTCACCGCATCGATTGCCTCGGCACCGCGACCTGCCACCGCGCCGCCACGCGCGGCCAGCAACTGCTCGAGCTGTCCGACCCGCGCGTTCAGCGCATGCAGACGCTCGGTCAGGCTCTCGATCAGGCGCGCCTGCGGATCGACCACCTCGCCGGTGACGCCATAGGGGCAGAATTCCTCGCTCGGGGGCGCTTTCGGCTTGCCCACGGCGCGAGCCGGAATGCCGACGACGCGCGCCTGATCGGGCACGTCCTTCAATACCACCGCGTTGGCTCCGACGATCGCGCCCTCGCCGACCGTGATCGGTCCCAGAACCTGCGCCCCGGAACTCACGATGGCATTGTCGCGGATCGTCGGATGCCGCTTCAGATTGACCTGGGCGCGGGCGTTCACCGACGGCGACGTGCCGCCCAGCGTCACGTCCTGATACATGGTGACGCCATCGCCGATCTCGGCGGTTTCGCCGATCACGGTGCCCACGCCATGATCGATAAAGAGCCGCCGGCCGATGGTGGCGCCCGGATGGATGTCGATGCCGGTCAGGATGCGGCTGACATTGGCGATGAAACGCGCCGGGGTCCGGAAGCCGTTCTCCCAGAGCCAATGAGCGGGACGATGGAACATCACCGCATGAAGGCCAGGGAAACAGAGCAGCACCTCCAGCCGCGAGCGGGCCGAGGGATCGCGAGCCATTATCGAGTCGATATCATCTCGAAGACGCTTGAACATAGCCGCCGCCGTCATGTTATGCTCCGCCGCCATCTGCGCGGGCTGGCTGGGCCACGCCATGGCGGTCCACCTGCGCCGTCCGAAACCGGCCTGATCACTGCTAAACATAGATTGTTGACCAGTTTAGTCAAGTTTAACCCCCGGGAGATCATTGCTTTCCTGCGCGTCGCTCCTGAATTATCCGACCGGATAAGTCGGATTTGCGACAGGAAAAAAATCTCCCGGATTCACGAGTTGCGCGAGAAAACATGCCCGACGTGATCTTCAACGGACCGGACGGACGACTGGAAGGCCGCTACCACCCCTCAGCCGACAGCTCCGCCCCGCTCGCGCTGGTCCTGCACCCGCATCCCCAGTATGGCGGGACCATGAACAACAAGGTGGTCTTCACCATCTTCCACGCTTTCGCGCGCCGCGGCTTCTCGGTGCTGCGTTTCAATTTCCGCGGCGTCGGCCGCAGCCAGGGGATCTATGACGGCGGTCCGGGCGAACTCGCCGACGCCGCAGCCGCGCTCGACTGGATGCAGGCGATGAACGCCAATGCCTCGGCCTGCTGGATATCGGGCTTCTCTTTCGGCGCCTGGATCGGCATGCAGCTTCTCATGCGCCGTCCGGAACTGGCGGGCTTCATTTCGGTGGCGCCGCCGGCCAGTCTGTTCGATTTCACGTTTCTCGCGCCCTGCCCCTCGTCCGGCCTGATCATCCACGGGACGTCCGATCAGCTTGTCGCGGAAGCGGACGTACAGAAACTCGCCAACCGCCTGGCAAACCAGCGGGATATCACGGTCGAGTATCGGCCGATCAAGGGCGCCAGCCACTTCTTCGAGAACGAGCAGGAGGTTCTCGGCGCCACCATCGAAGAGTATCTGAAGCGCGCCCTGCTGACGGCAAAGGCGTCCTAGGACGAGGCGACGCCGGCCGCCGTGTGTCGCCGGCCGCCCGTCATCGGCTGCGGTGCGCCAGTTGTCCCGGGGAAGCTTACCGGCAGCCCGAGCAGATGGCGAATGGCCAGGAAGGCGAAGGCTTCCGCTTCCAGCGCATCGCCGCGCCATCCCACCGCCTCCACCGGATCGACCGGGGCGCGCAACGTCCGGGCGAGCGCCGCCATCAGGGCCGGGTTGTGCCGGCCGCCGCCGCAGACCAGCCATCGCCCGGGCGGTTCAGCGACATGGGCAAGGGCGCGCGCCACCGCGGCAGCGCTGAAGGCGACCAGCGTGGCCGCCCCGTCGGCGAGCGAGAGCCCCGCCAGCGGCCGGGCCGAAAAGTCGTCCCGATCGAGGGATTTGGGCGGCGGTCGGTCGAAATAGGGGTGATCGAGGAGTTGCGCGAGGGCGGAGTTGTCCACCCGTCCGGCAGAAGCGACCGCGCCACCCTCGTCCATCGCCCGGCCAGTATGGCGCAGCAGCCAGTCGTCGATCAGCGCGTTGCCCGGACCGGTATCGAAGGCAAGCATCCCGCCGCTGCTGTCGATCACGGTCACGTTGGCGACGCCGCCGATATTGAGCACCGCGAGCGGGCGGGAAAGATCGCGCGCCAGCGCGCGGTGATAAACGGGAGCCAGAGGCGCGCCCTGCCCGCCCGCCGCCACGTCCGCCTGGCGCAGGTCGTTGACTACATCGATGCCGAGCGCGGCTGCAAGGCGCGGCCCATCGCCGATCTGCCATGTCCGCCCCTCTTCCGGCCGGTGGAGGATCGTATGGCCATGAAAGCCGACGACGCCGACCTGGTCCCGCGGCCGGCCCCAGGCCGCCAGGAGTTCGCGGGCGGTCTGCGCATGAAGGTCGGTCAGTTCACGCTCGACGCCAGCCACGTCGCCCTCGCCGCCAAGGATGGCGCGCAACCGGCGGCGAAACCCGTCCGGATAGGGGCGGCTGATCCACGGCCCCAACTCGTGGACGCGCTCGCCATCGCTCTCGATCAGAGCCGCGTCCACGCCGTCCATCGATGTGCCGCTCATCATGCCCAACGCCCACATGGCAGGGTCCGCCTCCTCTTTCGATATCCGGGCCTTTGTGCTACACCACCGGCCTTCCGAAAACCAGCAGGCCGGCCATGACGATGCCCAGTTCCGACTTTCTGCAACGGCTGCAAGAGCGCGGTTTCGTGCACCAGTGCACCGACCTTGCGGCATTGGATGAGCGTGCCAGGGCCGGCTGCATCGTCGCCTATATCGGCTTCGACTGCACGGCGCCGAGCCTGCATGTGGGCAGTCTGGTGCAGATCATGCTTCTCCGCCACCTGCAGCAAAGCGGCCACAAGCCGATCGTGCTCATGGGCGGCGGCACCACCAAGGTCGGCGACCCGACCGGCCGCGACGAGAGCCGGAAACTGCTGAGTGAGGCGGAAATCGCCGCCAACATGGCGGGCATCCAGCGCATCTTCGCCAAGTATCTGACCTTTGGCGAGGGCCCGACCGACGCGGTCATGGTGAACAACGCCGACTGGCTCGACCGGCTGGAATATATCGGCTTCCTGCGCGAGTACGGCCGGCATTTCTCGGTCAACCGCATGCTGAGCTTCGACAGCGTCAAGCTGCGCCTCGAGCGCGAGCAGCCGATGACCTTCCTCGAATTCAACTACATGATCCTGCAGGCTTACGATTTCGTCGAACTCCACCGGCGGCATGGCTGCGTGCTGCAGATGGGCGGCTCCGACCAGTGGGGCAACATCGTCAACGGCGTCGAACTGGGCCGCAGGGTGGCCGATGCTTCGCTGTTCGGCCTGACCTCCCATCTGATCACCACGGCAAGCGGCGCCAAGATGGGCAAGACGGCGCAGGGCGCGGTCTGGCTCAATGCCGAGCAGCTTGCGCCCTTCGATTACTGGCAGTTCTGGCGCAATACGGAGGACCGCGATGTCGGGCGCTTCCTGCGGCTCTTCACCGAGTTGCCGCTCGGCGAGATCGCCAGACTTGAGCGCCTGGAAGGGCAGGAGCTGAACGAAGCCAAGAAGCTGCTGGCGACCGAAACGACGGCCCTCTGTCACGGCCGCGCCGCAGCGGAAGATGCCGCGGCCCTGGCGCGCCGCACCTTCGAAGCGCCGGCCGGGCGCGAGGATCTCGGCGCCGTGGCCGGTGGCTGGAAACGGGTGGAGATCGAGACAGCGGCCTTTCCGCTGGCTCGCGCCATGGTGGAGGCGCAGGTCTCGGCCAACAACTCGATCGCCAAGAACCTGATCCGCGACGGTCAGGTGCGGGTCCATGGCGAGGTCGTGACCGACCCGTCCTACCGCTTCGACGAACAAGGCTTCGCGCGCTTCGGCTTCATCCCTGTCGAGGTAGGCAAAAAGGCCAAGTTCTCGGTTTATCTGGCAGCGCGCCAGGGCGGCTGAGAACGCGGCCGCACTTCAATTGCCGCCGACCTGGGGGCTCGGCTCGAAATCGGGGCGCGGGCCGTTAGGCTGCTTCGAGCCATCGGTCTCCCAGGGCTCGAACATCCGCCGCAGGATGCCAGGCGCCAGTGCCGAAAGCGGGTTGACCGTGACCTTTGGCTCGCTGATCGGTCCCTGCACCTGGTAGACGGCGCCGAACAGCCCCTCGCCCTCGCGGCTGGTGAAGACCCGGCCCAGAAGCGGGATATAGCCGAGCAGGCTGTTGATCGTATAGGAGGGGACGATGGTGCCGTTGAGCGCCATCTCGCCGCGCCGGAAATCGACATTGCCGGTGCCGGTGAAGCCCATGGCCGAACCCCAGGCGCGACCGTCCTGCAGCCGCAGGACGTTGTTCTCCAGCGTGAACGGCACTTCTGCCCGGACGAACGCGATGCCTTCCCCGGTAAGGAGTTGGCCGATGCCGGCGAAGGAAGCGATATTCAGGATCTTGGCCAGCAGCGGCGCGTTGACCAGCTTGAAATCCTGAAGCCGCAGGCGGCCTTCGACCGGCGCATTGGGCTTGTCGTCGCGGATCTCCGCCTTGAGTTCGAGCGTGCCGCCGCTGACGCTGTCGGAAATGCCAAGCGCCCGCACGACGCGGCCGGCATCGCCGGCATCCAGCCGCACATGCCGCCGTCCCTCGGCCGGCGCCAGGCGCAGGGTCACGGCCTGCCGATTACCGAGTGCGCCACCCGCCTCGATCCGGTTCCAGACGCCATCGCGCCTCGCGGCGAGGATATCGACACCATCCAGGACCATGTCGTCGGTGAACAGCACCCGCTCCAGGCGGGCCTCCACATCCAGCGACTGGCCATTGCCGGCAGGCCCACCGGGTTCCGGCTCCTCCATGACATGGTAGTTCTCGAAATAGGGCCTGAGATCCAGGCTACGCCCCGTGATCTTCACCTGGATCAGGTCCGGCGCCGGACGGCCGAGCGAAAGTGCGACCTCGCTCCTGCCGAAACGCAGCTCCGGAAACTCCGCCTCCATCAGGCTGCCATCCCGCAGGCCAATCCGGCCGGCGACCGCAAATCCCTCGCCCTCCAGCCGGACGCTCTGCAGCTCCACGTTCTCGCCGGACGCGGCGATGCGGAACTCCCCGCGTCCCGCCACACCGGCCGGCTTGCGCCAGCGCGCCTGATCGATGCGGATCTCGGCCTCGGTCAGGTTGGCCCGACCCCGGACCCGCAGGCCGCCACCGCGCATCATCTCCACTTCCGTCTCGATCGGCACCGGGCCAGACAGGTAGCCGCCGGCCTGCAGGCCGAGCGCCGCCCGACCGGCATCGTCCAGCCGGCCGGCCAGGCTGTAGCGGCTGGAGAACGCCGCCTTGCCATCGAAGTTCTCCAGCCAGCGGATCTTGACCGGGACCTGGTTGAGACGGATGTCGCCAGCCACCTCCAGCATCGACTTGTCGACTTTCAGCGCCAGGGTGCCCTCACTCACGCGGAAGCGGTCGAAAATCTTCTCGATCGACACGGCGCGCAGTTCGGCGCTGGCGCGCACATCGACTTCGTCGAGTTCCAGGTCCTTCTCCAGCGGGAAGCGGAAGCGGGCAGTAACCACCGCCTCGCCGCCCACTTCGGCCGGCGAAATGCCGAGGCCCGTCGCCAGGCGAAGCGGCTCGCGGTCGATCAGGGCCAGCGCCTCGGGCGCGCTGCCGCGCACCACGATGTCGATTTCGGCGTCCTGGTCCTTGACGTCGAGGCCGGTGATGAGCAGCCGGCTCCTTTCCACGGCGAGGCGCTCCACCACGCCCTTTTCCATGGTGAGGTCGAGGCTCTTGACGTTGAGCCTGGCCTGCCCGCGCGTGTCGGTCAGCCTGGGAAACCCGCGAAAATACTGAACCTGCAGCCCCTCGAAGGCGAAATCGAGGGTGATCGCATCCGCCGGCAGCCTGCCGTCGCGCACCATCTCCGGCGTGACCCGAGCGCGCAGCACTGCATCCTGCACCTTGCCTCCCGCGATGTTCTGCGCAATCCAGGCGCGCGCATCGCGCGCCAACGTCGGCGGCCAGTGCGCGATCAACCCGTCCGTCGGCAGCGTCGGGAAACTGCCCTTGACGTCGAAACCGAAACCGCGCTCCGCCGTATACTGCATGGTCCCGGCCAGGCTCAGCACGACATCGCCGAGTTCGACCCGCGCTTCCTCGATCAGGGCGCGATCGAGCGCGTCGGAAAGCTTGCCGCGCAGGCGCAGGCTTCGCACCTCGTAGGGCTCGGGGCGAAGCTGCGCCAGCGACAGCCGGCCGGCACCGCCCGAGATGTCGAAATCGACCGCCGAAAAGTTGCCGGCCGCATCAAGGCTGAAACCGATCGAACCGGAAACCGGCAGGTCGAGCGCCGAAACCTCGTCTGGCAGCGCCAGCCGCTCGGCGATATGCCTCGGCGGCAGGTCGCGGAAGGCGATCCGGAGACCGAGCCCGCCGCTCGCCGGATCGAAAGTGCCAAGCGCCACCAGCTTGGCCGGCTGCCCGTCCAGATCGAGATCGGCATCCAGGTCGACCTGGACCCGGTCTGCCGCCCGCCAGAGGATCAGTCGGGCCTGCGGCGCCCGCCAGAGCGAATCGGCCCGTTCGTCGACCAGGGTGAGGTCTGCATCGAGAATGCTTGCCCGCTCGAGCCGGCCGGCGAGCCCCTCGCCGCGCGGCCGGCTCAACTGGTCCACCAGCAGCGCCAGCACGTTGCCCGAGGATGAAGCGCCCTCGCTCGACACCAGTCCGAAATCGAACCGCCCGTCGGCGCGCCGCGTCAGGATCGCAGTCACGCCAATGATGGCGATTTCCGTGGGCGCAAGCTGCCCCTCCAGGAGCGCGCGGGCGCTGAGATCGAGATTGAGGCGGGGTACCGCTGCAATCAGCGAGCCGTCCCCGCGCAGCAGCCGCACGTTCACCGCCTGGATGCCGAGGGTGCGCGCCCATCCCTCCCAGCGCAGAACCGTATCTTCGACCTCGGCGCGAAATCCGGCATTGCCGATGGAGAGGGCTTCGTTCAAATAAGGGGTGAGAAAGGCGAGCGAGATCGGTCCCGCCTGCAGCCGCCAGGCCAGGGCGGCGAACAGGATGGCCGTCGCGGCGAACAACGCCGCGATCAGCTTGAAGATCATCCGGCTCGCCTTGAAAATCACCAGGGTCCGCCCCGCCATCGTGTCGATATAGTGGATTCTACCGCAAGAGCGCCCCTCCGCCTTATTCAATTATCAGTAATGGCCGGAAATGCCAGTTCTTCTGCTTGACCGCCTTAGCGACCTCCCGCAAGCGCACGATCCCGACCAGGCGGCGCGCGGCATAGAACGATTCGGCGAGGCCGTGGCAGAGGCCGAGGATGCGGGACTCTCCGCGCTTGCCGGGGAACTGTTGGCGGACCGGCGGGGAAGGCGGCTGCTCGAGGCGCTGTTCGGCAACAGCCCCTACCTCACCGCCTGTCTGGTGCGCGATGTCCGCTTCTTCGGCCGCATCCTGAAAGAAGACCCGGATGCGCTGCTCGCCGAGCAGCTCGAGCGCCTGCCCGGCCCGGCCACCCCGCTGGCGGATCTGATGGCCAGGCTGCGCGCCGCCAAGCGGCGGGTCGCCCTGCTCACGGCAATCGCCGATATCGGCGGCTTCTGGCCGCTCGAACAGGTGACTGCGGCACTCTCGGACCTGGCCGCCGGCGCGCTCCACGCCGCTGCCGGGCACCTGCTGCTTGCCGCCGCCAACGAGGGCGACATGGCGCTGCCCGATCCGGCGGACCCCTGCCATGGTAGCGGACTGGCGCTGATCGCCATGGGCAAGCTTGGCGCGCGCGAACTGAACTACTCGAGCGACATCGACATCATCGTCCTCTACGACCAGGAGACGGTCCCCTATCGTGGCCGGCGCGAGATCCGGGATTTCTTCGTCCGCATGACCCAGGGGCTGGTCCGGCTGATGCAGGAGCGCACCTCCGACGGCTATGTCTTCCGCACCGATCTGCGCTTGCGACCCGATCCGGCGGCTACACCGGTCGCCATTTCGATGGAAGCGGCGGAGACCTATTACGAGAGCCTTGGCCAGAACTGGGAACGCGCCGCCATGATCAAGGCGCGCGCCATCGCCGGCGACATCGAGGCCGGACGCGGCTTCCTCGAGCGCATCGCGCCCTTCGTCTGGCGCAAGAACCTGGATTTCGCGGCGATCGAGGACATCCATTCCATCAAGCGCCAGATCCATGCGCATAAGGGACACTCGGAGATCGCCGTTCCCGGCCACAACATCAAGGTCGGCAGGGGCGGCATCCGCGAGATCGAATTCTTCGCCCAGACCCAGCAGCTCATCCTTGGCGGGCGCGTCCGCCAGCTTCGCATCTCAACCACCTGCGGCGCGCTGCGGGCACTGGTGCAGACCGGGCGGCTCGAGCAGGCCGTCGCGACCGAGCTGATCGCGGCCTACGAGTTTCTGCGCCGCGTCGAGCACCGCCTGCAGATGATCGACGACGAGCAGACGCAGACCTTGCCCGAAACGACCGCCGGCCTTTCGCGCCTTGCCACCTTCCTTGGCTTTGCCGACGCGGCGGCATTCTCGGTGGCGCTCACCGAAGTGCTGCGGCGGGTGCAGGCGCACTATGCCGCGCTGTTCGAAGCCTCGCCCGATCTCGGCGCCGAGGAAGGCAGCCTCGTCTTCACCGGAACCGAGGACGACCCCGATACGATCCGCACGCTCGCCCGCATGGGCTATGGCGAGGTCTCCATGGTCGCCGCCACGATCCGCGGCTGGCATCATGGCCGCTACCGGGCGATGCGCTCGGTGCGGGCGCGCGAACTCCTGACGGCGCTGATGCCCCGTCTGCTGCAGGCGCTCGCCCGGACCGCGAGCCCGGACGATGCCTTCCGCCGCTTCGACGACTTCCTGTCCAAACTGCCGGCCGGCGTGCAGCTCTTCTCGCTCTTCTACAACAATCCCGAACTGCTCGACCTGGTCGCCCTGGTCATGGGCAGCGCCCCCCGCCTCTCGGAACGGCTCAGCCGCCAGCCCGGTTTGTTCGACAACGTGCTGGCGGCCGACTTCGCCGATCCACTGCCCGACGCCGACCGCCTGACGGAGGACCTGCGGACGTTTCTCGAAACGGCGCGGGATTTTCAGGACATCCTGGATTTCACCCGTCGCTTCGCCAACGACCGCCGCTTCCAGGTGGGCGTGCAGGCCCTCAGGCGACGGATCGATATCGAGGAGGAAGGGCGCGCGCTCACCGCGATCGCCGAGGCGGTGCTGCGCAATCTGCTCGATTTTGTCGGCCGCGAATTCGCCCGCCAGCACGGCCGCCTCACGAGTGGCGGCATGACCATCATCGGCCTCGGCAAGTTCGGTGCGGGAGAAATGACCTTCGGTTCCGACCTCGACCTGATCTTCGTCTACGACCACGACCCGGAAGCCGAGCAGTCGGACGGCAGGACACAGCTCGCGCCATCCCAGTATTTCACCCGGTTGAGCCAGCGCATCATCAACGCGCTGACCGCGCTGACCGGCGAGGGCGTGCTCTACGAGGTGGACATGCGGCTGCGCCCGTCCGGCAACAAGGGGCCGATCGCGGTGCATTTCGACGGGCTCGCCCGCTACCAGCGCGAAGAAGCCTGGACCTGGGAACACATGGCGCTCACCCGCGGGCGCGTCGTCGGCGGGCCCGACGAGTTGCGAGCGCGCTGCCAGGCGCTGCTCGCGGAAATCCTGGCGCGCCCGCGCGATCCGGACAAGCTGCGCGTCGAAGTGCTCGAGATGCACGCGAAACTGATGGCCCAGCACGGCACCGACGATCCCTGGAACATCAAGCACGCAAATGGCGGGCTGGTTGATGCGGAGTTCCTTGCACAGTATCTGGTGCTTCGGCACGGCGCCGACGATCCCGCGCTGGTGACCGGCAATACCGCGCTGGCCTTCCGGCGGCTCGGCACGGCAGGGAAGATCGACCGAAAGGTTGCCGAGGCGCTCGCACGCGATACCCTCCTGCTCCGCGCGCTGCAAGCGATGCTGCGCCTCTGCTTCGACAGCCGGGAGGACGGCGCGAGGATGCCCCCCGGTCTCGAACGGCTGCTGGCCAGCGTCGGCGGAACAGGTGACTTCGCCGGGCTGGAAAAGGCCCTGGTGGAAGCGCAGGCGCGCATCCGCGCCAGCTTCGATACCTGGCTCAGGCATCAGCAAGCCGGCGCGACGTCCGGGCAACAGCATGGAGTATAGGCGAAAATGTCGAAAGAACTGAAGGTCGGAGACAAGGCACCCGATTTCACCCTGCCCGGCGACGGCGGCCGCAAAATCTCCCTCAAGGCGCTGAAGGGCAAGCCGGTCGTGCTCTACTTCTATCCGAAGGACGACACCTCCGGCTGCACGAAGGAGGCCATCGCGTTCACCGAAAAACTGAACGAGTTTGCGAAACTTGGTTGCAGCGTCATCGGCTGCTCGAAGGACAGCGTGGCCGCACATGACCGTTTCAAGGCCAAGCACGGTCTCGGCGTCGATCTCGCCTCGGACGAGGATGGCAAGGTCTGCGAAGCCTATGGCGTCTGGATCGAGAAGAGCATGTATGGACGCAAGTACATGGGCATCGACCGCTCCACCTTCCTGATCGACGGACAGGGCAAGCTCCGGCAGATCTGGCGCAAGGTCAAGGTGCCGGGCCACGCCGAAGAAGTGCTGGCGGCGCTCAGGTCGCTTTAGCAACGGCCGGGCGCGGGAACGTGCCGCGGTGGAGGAAGGCGATCGCGGCTTCGATTGCCTCGTCATCGGCGATGATGAAACTGTGATTGGCATCGACGACGAGGAAATCGCGCATGCCTGGCAGTTTCGTGCTGGCCAGTTCCACGGTCCCGTCGGTCTCCGCCGCCGGATTGAGCGCGAGATTGAGCCAGGATGTCGGATTGCAGGGATGGAAACGGCGGCTTCCGGCGATGACCCCGATCTCGGCGGCCGGTGTGCCAAGCCGCCTCAGGAACCGCGAGCCGGGACCGAGTTCCGCACTCGGCCGACCGAAGATGCGCTGCAGGAAGGCCAGATGCGAAAGCCGCTCGACCAGGCCGACGCCGCGGTTGGGCGGGGCCAGCATGACGATGCGCCCGATGCGGAACGGCACCGGCTCGAGCAACGCGGCCCGGATCAGGATCGCGCCGAGCGAATGGCCGATGAAGTGCACGCGGCCGCCGCGCGGGCCAAGCCGCAGCAGATACCGCCGGAAGGACTGGACCAGTTCGCGCACGCCATGGCGCCGGCTCGGATAGGCCCAACACTGTGTCGCGAAGCCGGCGGCCTCGGCCGCCCGCCGCAAATGGCGCATGGAATGCCGGGTGCGCGAAAGCCCATGCACCAGAATCACGAGGTCGCGCTCTGGTCGCGCGCCGCACGCCGGGCCGCTCATGCCGGCACGGATTGTGGCAAAAGGTGCGCGATGGAGTTGGCGTAATAGCGCACGGCCGCTTCTTCGCCTGGCGCCACGCGCAGCCGTCCGTCACCGGCGCTGACCAGCCGCCGCTCCACCAGCATCCGTAATCCGGCAGTGACCGCATAATCCTCGTCCTGGCGCGGCAGGTAGACCTTGGCACCGGTGCGCTCCAGCGCCCGCATGAGGCGCAGCACCGCAGACTTGAGCTCCAGTTCGCTCAAGCCCATCTCCCCCGCCTCCAGCAGCACGCTTGCCACCAGCGGCACGGGCAGGACCGGGACGACCGCGCCGACCGCACCCATCAGATGCCTGGCCAGCGCCTCTACCCGAGCAAAACGCGCCTCGCGCGGCAGGCCGCGCAGGTCCTCGCCGTTGCCGGCAAGCCAGTCCCTGAGCGAGATCGGCGAGCCGAAATTGACGCAGGCATAGCCGAAACGATGCCAGCGGCCGATGACCATGAGCCAGAGATGGCGCGCCACGAATCCGAGCGTGACCCGGAGCGCATGCCAGACCCCGCGCCGCGTTGCCGCCGGATCGAGACGGAGGAGCAGGCTGCGGTCCTCGAGCACGCGGTCGTAATTGATGCCGACCGGAACAAAAACGATATCGTGTTCGCCGCGCGGATCGAAACGCTTCACCATATAGTCGAAAAGCCCGAGTTTGGGCGCGCCGAGCCGTCCGTCGCGGCTCAGGCCGCCCTCGGGATAGATGGCCTGGGTCACGCCGTTCTTGGTCGCCATGAACACATAGCGCTCCAGCACGCGACGATAGAGAGGATTGCGTGAGTTACGGCGCACGAAGTACGCGCCCATGGCGCGGATCAGGGTCTGCAGCGGCCAGATGCGCGCCCATTCGCCGACCGCATAGGACAGGGTCGAGCGATCCGCCGCCAGATAGCCGACCAGTACGTAGTCCATGTTCGAGCGATGGTTCATCACGAAGACTACGGTGGATTCCGGCGCCACCGCCGCAAGGCCCTCGTCGTCGGCGAAGCCGAGCCGCACGCGATAGAGCAGTCGCGCCACCCGCCGCGCCAGCCAGTAGCCGATCCGATAGTAGAAATACGCGTTGAAGGCGGGAACGATCTCGCGCGCATAGGCTTCCGCCTCCGCCAGCACCACATCGCGCGGCACCTCGCGCTCCTGCGCCAGCGCATCGACCGCCGCGAGGACCTTGCGGTCGAAGGTCAGACGCTCGATCAGCACCTGGCGCTTGGTCAGCTTGAACGGCGAAATTCGCAGCTTGAGCCGCGTATTCAGCTCTTCGATTGCCTCGTTGACGCGCCGGCGCAACATCCAGCGCACCGAAGGAACGAACAGGCGGTCGATGAAGGCAAGTGCCGCCAGTACGCCGGTCAGCAGGACAAGCCAAAGTGGCAGTTCCACCGTTTCGCTGAACAGGGTCATCGTGCCTCCCGCCCGCATGATATCAGGGCAACCTCCATGGCGCATCTTCGCCTGCCATTCACCTCACCATCGGTTGAACACTGAAGGCTTGAATTCGCTATCCGTTTCGGCTGCAATGCGATCGGGGAGGCGGGAGCCGGAGCGCCCAGCGCCGTCGGGGTCACGGCGCCGCCGCAGGCAGGCCTTGGGTGACCGGCGATTCGCCGACGGACATACGATCGGCACGCAACCGGGTGCGTGACCGAAGCAACGAGAACAATGGTGCGACAATGAACCGGTCCTTCGAGCTGCGTCAGCGCAGTCTTCTGCGCCGTCTTTTTCCCGACAGGCAGATTCTGATTCGTACCGGCGAGCAGATCAGCACGATCCGTTTGCGGCCTGGCCTGCAAATGGCGGGACTTGCCGCATTTCTCATGTTCGGCGGCGCCCTGGCGGCATCCTCGGTAGGGCTCTGGCAAAGCGAGAAAATCCGCGTCAGTGAACAGCAGCGCGTGCTCGAACTTTCGGTGGCGGTCGATGCACTCATGCGCGAACTGGGGCGGACGGTGGGTCAGGTTCAGGGACTGCGCGACGAGGTGAGCGCGCGCGACGAGAAAATCCAGCAGCTCGCGCTGCATAATCACGAGCTTTCCGAAAAGCTGACCATCGCCGATCGGCGTACGCAGATTCTCAGGAAGAACTTGGCAAGCGTCGAGCGCAGCCGGCGCATCGGGCTCGAGATGGGCCAGGGATTCGTTGCTTCGACGGACAGCATCTTCGATCAGCTCAACACGCGTACGACAGTGGCGCTGAACGAGTTGGAGCGGGCCATCGGCTTTATCGGCATCGATGTGGACCGGCTGCTCGCCGCCGATGAGGTACGCGCCAACGTGGGCGGCCCCTACGTGCCCTCCCTCAGCGCCAATGGCCTGCAGGATGCGGCGGCGGTGCGCCTCAACCAGTCGCTGATGCGTATTGCCGGGCTGCAGGCAGTGCTCCAGCGCCTGCCGCTTTCCGAGCCGACCCGCGTCGGGCAGGTGAGCAGCGGTTTTGGTCAGCGCACCGATCCTTTCACCCGCAAGCCGGCACTCCATACCGGCCTCGACGTCTCGGCGCCGCACGGCACGCCGGTCTATGCGACCGGGCCCGGCCGGGTCGCCTCGGCTGGCTTTGCCGGTCCCTATGGCCGGTTGGTGGAGATCAATCACGGCCTGGGATTGCGCACCCGCTATGCGCATCTGCATCGCCTGCATGTGAAACCCGGCGACCGGGTGACGGCCGGAACCCTGATCGGCTCGGTCGGTTCGTCCGGCCGCAGCACGGGACCGCACCTGCATTACGAAGTGATCTACCGGGAATCGCCGATGGACCCGCTCAATTTCATCGAGGCGGGCAAGAGCATCGCGCTCACTCTGTCAAACGATGATGCGGCGCTGGAAAAAGTCTCGTTGGGCACCGGCCTGCCCGGCGGCCGCGAACTCTCCGAGGCACGGCGGAACTGAACGGCCGGCCGCGCCAGCGGGGCAGGCCCCATCCGTTTACCCTCAGTTCGCTTTGTCGCGCTGGTGACCGACCCTCTGGGCCAGCGCGGCGGCCATGAATGCATCCAGATCCCCGTCCAGCACGCCCTGGGTGTCGGATGTTTCCACGTTCGTCCGCAGGTCCTTCACCATCTGGTAGGGATGCAGAACGTAGGAGCGGATCTGGTGCCCCCAGCCGATATCGGTCTTCGAATCGTGCATGGCCTGCTTCTCGGCCTCGCGCTTCTGCAACTCGAGCTCGTAGAGGCGGGCCTTGAGCATGCTCATGGCTGACGCCCGGTTCTTGTGCTGCGAGCGCTCCTGCTGGCATTGCACCACGATCCCGGTCGGCAGATGGGTGATGCGCACGGCGCTGTCGGTACGATTGACATGCTGGCCGCCGGCGCCGGAGGCGCGGTAGGTATCGACCCGAAGGTCCTTGTCGTTGATCTCGACGTTGATCGTCTCGTCCACGACGGGATAGGCGCCGGCCGAGGCGAAGGAGGTATGCCGCCTTGCGTTTGAATCATAGGGCGAGATGCGGACGAGGCGGTGGACGCCGCTTTCGGTCTTGAGCCAACCATAGGCATTCGGGCCCGAGACCTTGATCGTCGCCGACTTGATACCGGCTTCCTCGCCTTCGCTTTCCTCCAGCCACTCGACCTTGTAGCCGCGCTTCTCTGCCCAGCGCACATACATGCGAAGCAGCATGTTGGCCCAGTCCTGGCTCTCGGTTCCGCCGGCGCCCGCGTGGATTTCCAGGAATGCATCGTTGCCGTCGGCCTCGCCGGAAAGCAGCGTTTCAAGCTCGCGCTTGTCCACCTCCAGCTTGAGTTGCGCCAGCGCCTTTTCCGCTTCCTCGACGATGGACTGGTCGCCCTCCGCCTCGCCCATGGCGATGAGGTCGATATTGTCCTGAAGCTCCTGTTCGATCCGGCGCTGCGCCTGAATCGCCGTGTCGAGCCGCGTGCGCTCGCGCATCAGCTTCTGCGCCGCTTCGGCGTCGTCCCAAAGTCCGGGATCCTCGGCCCGGGCGTTCAGTTCGTCCAGTCGGACCAGGGCATGATCCCAGTCAAAGATGCCTCCTCAGCAGTTCCAGCGACTGCTTGATGTCGGCGACCAGGGATTCGATTTCGGCACGCATCGGCAACTCCGGAAATGGAACCGGGAAAATAGTGATCGTGGGCGCGCTAGTAAAGCCCGCCGGTTCCAGTGGTGGGCGAGGACTGGCTGCCCGAGGGGAGCGGGCGCAACGGCGCAAGGCCGATGCCTCCGGTGCCACTGCCGGCCGCGGGCGCATCGCCGTCATCGTCCGAACCATCGAGCACGTCGCCGCGGCCGCGCGGCTCGCTGCCCGGGCGGAACGCTTCAAGGATGGCACTGCGCTGCCCCGGCTCTGCCGGCAGGCCCGAGGCGGGATCGATCCGCACGAGGCGCACGCCCGGCGGCACGCGAAATGGGATGACCGGCTTCTCCGCCAGCGCCTCGGCCATGAAATCGCGGAAAATCGGCACGGCAACCGCCGAGCCCGATTCCTTGTCGCCCATCGTTCGCGGCGTGTCGAAGCCGACGAAGACGCCGACCACGAGATCAGGACTGAAACCAATGAACCAGGTATCGAAAAACTCATTCGAGGTTCCGGTCTTGCCCGCAAGCGGTCGTCGCAATTCGCGGATCCGCACGCCGGTCCCGCGCTCGACGACGCCTTGCAGCATGGAGACCATCTGATACGCCGTCGCCGGATCGAGGACGGTCTCGCGCGTGTCAGGAACCTCCGGTTCGCTGTCCGCCGCCGCGCCGTCGCGGGCCTGGCATTTCGGGCAGGGCCGCTCATCGTGGCGGAAGATCGTGCGCCCTTTTCGATCCTGCACCCGGTCGATCAGGGTTGGCGAAATTCGCTTGCCGCCATTGACCAGCTCCGCGTAGGCGGTGGTCAGGCGCAACAGCGTGGTCTCCCCCGCCCCAAGCGACATGGAAAGCTGCTCGGGCAGGGCGTCATAAATTCCGAAGCGCCGTGCATAATCGGCGACCTTGTCCATGCCGATCGACTGCGCCAGCCGGACGGTCATCAGGTTGCGCGATTTCTCGATGCCGAGTCGCAGCGTGGACGGGCCGTAGAATTCGCCGGAATAGTTGCCGGGTTTCCATTTCGCCTTGTCCGGTCCCTGGTCAAGCACGAAAGGAGCATCGAGCACCAGGCTGGACGGCGTGAAGCCGTTTTCAAGTGCTGCCACGTAAACGAACGGCTTGAAGGCGGAACCAGGCTGGCGCTGCGCCTGCGTCGCGCGGTTGAACTGGCTCACCTGGAAATCCCAGCCACCAACCAGGGCAAGGATGCGGCCCGTGTGAGGGTCGAGGGCCACCAGACCGCCGCCGATGTCCGGAATCTGACGAAGCGCGAACTGCCCAGGCCGATCGGTCGCCTCCACCGCGACCACATCGCCCGGTGCCAGCGCTTCGCCCACCGACTTGAGCGGCGGGCCGAGTTCCTGATCAGGTTTCCAGGTGCGGGCCCATGCCATGTCGGCAAGCGGGATCCGGCCCTGCGCACCATCCGCGAAGCCGATGGTGGCCGCCGCGCCCTCCGCGGTCAGCACGAGCGCGATGCGCCAGCCGGGATCGAGGCCGGGCACGGGCGGAAATTTCTGCAGCCGCTCCGCCCATCCCGGGCCGGTCTCCACCTGCCCGAGGGGCTTGCGCCAGCCATGACGCCTGTCATAGGCAAGCAGGCCCCTGCGCAGCGTGCGCTCCCCGATCTCCTGGAGCCTCGGATTCATGGTGGCGCGCACGCTGAGCCCGCCATCGTAGAGCGCGCGCTCGCCGAACCGCGCCGCGATCTCCCTCCGGACCTCCTCGGCGAACCAGTCCGAGCGCGCCACCTGGCTGTCGCGCCGGTCGCGGATGCGGATCGGCCGCTGCTGTAACTCCACGGCCTGAGCCATGGTGATGACACCATCCTCGGCCATGCGCTCCAGCACATAATCGCGCCGCGTCTTGGCTGCCTTTGGGAAGCGCACCGGGTGATAGTTGTTGGGTGCCTTGGGCAGCGCGGCGAGGTAGGCGGCCTCGTCGATCTCCAGTTCGTCCAGCGACTTGCCGTAGTAATTGAGCGCCGCCGCCGCCACGCCGTAGGCCCCCGCTCCCAGATAGATCTCGTTCAGATAGAGTTCGAGGATCTTTTCCTTGGTGAAGGCGCGCTCGATGCGAAAGGCAAGGATCGCTTCCTTGATCTTGCGTTCGTAGGAGAGTTCGTTGCTCAACAGGAAGTTCTTGGCGACCTGCTGGGTGATCGAGGATGCGCCCTCGGGGCGGCGGTTCTGGCCAATGCTCTGAAGATTGGCGACCAGGGCGCGCGCCACGCCCAGGAAATCGACGCCGGCATGGCTGAAGAACCGCTTGTCTTCCGCCGAGACGAAAGCGTCGATCACGATTTGCGGGATTGCCTCGATCGGCATGAACAGCCGCCGCTCCCGGGCATACTCCGCAATCAGGCGCCCGTCGCCGGCATGCACGCGGGTCGTAATCGGCGGTTCATACTCGGCAAGCTGCTGGAACTCGGGCAGGCCGCGGCTGAAATGCCAGAATGCCGCAAGCACTCCGCCCAGGCCAAGCACGCCGAGGAACAGCACTATGGCGGTGAGCGTCAGGAGGATGCGGGTCAGGCGTCGCATGATTCCATGCTGGGGACGGGGGGGGGCCGATAAAACAATCATAACCGGGTCAAGGCGCTCCCCGCCACCGCGTTACGGACCGGCGCGTTCAGGGCGGGCAGGACAGGGCTGCGGCGGCGCAGTTGCGGCCGCCTTCGAAATACCGGTCGACGGCCCGCAGGAGCGCGTCGGCCAGCCGGGCACGGCCGGCGGGCGAGCGCAGCATCTGCTCGTCCGCCCGGCTCGAGAGATAGCCGAGCTCCACAAGGACAGAGGGCACGTCCGGCGCCTTGAGCACCCGGAAACCGGCAAAACGGTGGCCGTTCTTGTGCATATGGACCCGCTGTTCCATCTCGCGCACGAGGATCTGCGCGAAAGTCGCCGAATGGTTCATGGTCTCCCGCTGCGCCAGATCGATCAGGATCGATGTCACCTGATCGGATTCCCGTCCCAGGTCGATGCCGGCGATGATATCGACCTTGTTCTCCTTGGCGGCGAGCTGTTCGGCCTCGCGGTCCGAAGCGGTCTGCGAAAGCGTGTAGACGGTCCCACCCCGTACCTGGCGGTTCTCGATCGAATCGGCGTGGATCGAAACGAAAAGATCGGCCTGTGCTTCGCGCGCCAGATCGACCCGCCGGCGCAGTTCGACGAATTCGTCGCCCTCGCGCGTCATCAGCACCCGGTACCGCCCGGTGGCCTGGAGCTTGCGCCGCAGCTCCTGGGCGAACATCAGCGTGATCTGCTTCTCGTAAATGCCGGAAACGCCGATGGCGCCGGGGTCGACGCCGCCATGCCCTGGATCAAGCATGATAATCTTGCGCCCGTCGCCGCGCGGCCGCGGCGTGCCGAGCGGTGGGACGGCGGCGGCAACCTGCGTTAGCGCGGTCGGCTTCGTGCGCTGCACTGCCTCCAGGAATCGCTCGCGCGTGGCGCCTCGCAGATCGACCACCAGCCGGTGACCGGCGCCATCGCGCGGCGGGATGACCTGTGCCAGCACGATTTCCGCCGGCTGACCTAGATCGAGCACCATGCGGGCGGTGCCCGGCTGGAACTGGCCGAAGCGAAAGCCGGTGATCAGTCCACGCGCCTGCGTGCCGGCACCGGGATCGACGCTCCAGTTGATCTGTGGCAGATCCAGCACCACCCGGTGCGGGTCTGGCAATAGGAACAGGTTGAACTTCACATCCTCCGACAGATCGAGGACGAAGCGCGTGATATTATCGGCTGGCTGCCCGACGCGGATGCCGCTCACCGTGGGTTGCGCCCAAGCCTCGGACACGCCCGCGCCACCGCCCGGCAGCGCGAGCCAGGTCGCAATCGCAAGTCCGCCCAGGAGACGGAGCAGTTTGGGCATCCTGACAGTCACGGGCGACTTCCGGTAAGGCCGATTCGCGGTTTCAGGCTAACCACGCAAGTGGTTCAGATTCAAGGGAAACCGCGCCCAGCGGCCGGCATTTCCCCAGGTTTGGCAAGTTTTTCGCCGCCTGGTTGCGCAACTGCCCCGCCCGGACTCGCCCAGGCTGCCAATCAAAATGGTTGTTGGCCGGCTAGCGGACGTCTAGACTGCCGGTTGCGAACCTCCGCAGTCGAGCCTGCGCCGGCCCCCGGGTCGAGCGGACAGGCGGCGGGACGCACGGCGAGCCTTCAGGCGCGGAAATCCGGTAACGGCCCCTGCCCCGGCCACGTGGCGTAACGAGGAAGACAGGGCGGAGCATGTTGGAACCACGAAGCTTTCCGCCAGCCCGATTGTCGTGGCGGCGGATCGCGGCGGATCGGATCCTCGCGGGAGCGCCGGCGTCACGTATCGTCAGACCGTGATCCGCCGAAGCGGTTCATGGGCGAGTCGACACCGGCGCCGCAGGCTTCGCGAAAGATAAGGCGGTTCGTCGCCTGTTGTTCGCGCAAGCGACGGTCCGCCGCGGAGCATATGCCGCATGGCAACCCGCATGTTGATCGACGCCACGCATCCCGAGGAAACGCGGGTCGTCGTGGTGAAGGGTAACCGCCTCGAAGAATTCGATTTCGAAAGCGCCAGCCGGCGCCCCCTCAAGGGAAACATCTATCTTGCCCGCGTCACCCGCGTCGAACCGGCCCTCCAGGCCGCGTTCGTCGAATATGGTGGCAACCGGCACGGTTTCCTCGCCTTCAGCGAGATCCATCCCGACTATTACCAGATACCGGTCGCCGACCGGCAGCGCCTGCTCGAACTGCAGGCTGCAGAGGAAGCCGCGATAGATGCCCAGGTCGAGGCCGAGGCGCAGGCCGCCGAAGGCCGTCCGGACGAGGATATCTCCAACGTCGTCGAGGTCGATACCGGCGAGGACGTAATCGAGGAGATCCATGGCGGCGAAGGCGAGAGCGGCGTCATGGCCATCGGCATCGAGCCGGAGACCCTGGGCGGCCCGTTCGTCGCTTCTGATGGGGCGCCCGGGCCCTCCGGCGATCGGGTGGACGAACAGCCCGTACCCGAGGCCGGCGCCCATGCTGGCGAAATGGAGGCAGGCACTTCCCCGGCCGGCGAGATCGCTCCCGGCGGCGTGGCGAATGCCGAACCGGCAGAAGCGGCGGACAGCATCGGCAGCGATGATGATGCGGCCGAACCGCAGGTGGCTTCCCCCGCCCGACCGGCGGAGGCCGGCGACGACGATGCGGAGGATGCCCGCGATCTCGCGCGCAAGCGCCGGCAGTACCTGCGGAACTACAAGATCCAGGAAGTGATCAAGCGCCGGCAGATCATGCTGGTGCAGGTGGTCAAGGAGGAACGCGGCAACAAGGGCGCCGCGCTCACGACCTATCTGTCCCTTGCCGGCCGCTATTGCGTGCTCATGCCGAACTCGGCGCGCGGCGGCGGCATCAGCCGCAAGATCGCCAACCCGAGCGATCGCAAGCGCCTCAAGGGCATCGTCGACGATCTCGATGTGCCGGAGGGCATGGGTGTCATCCTGCGCACCGCCGGCATGGACCGCGCCAAGCCCGAGATCAAGCGCGATTTTGACTACCTGCTGCGGCTTTGGGATTCGGTGCGCGAACTGACCCTGCGTTCGCAGGCGCCCTGCCTGGTCTACGAGGAAGGCAGCCTGATCAAGCGCTCGATCCGCGACTATTACTCGAGCGACATCGAGGAAATCCTGGTCGAGGGCGAGGACGCCTATCACCAGGCGCGCGAGTTCATGGCCATGATCATGCCGGGCCATGTGGACAAGGTCCGCCTGTACAAGGATCCGATCCACCTTCTGCACCGCTACCAGATCGAACAGCAGTTCGATTCGATGTACAGCCCGACCGTGTCGCTCAAGTCCGGCGGCTATATCGTGATCAACCCGACCGAGGCGCTGGTCTCCATCGACGTCAATTCCGGCAAGTCGACGCGCGAGCACAATATCGAGGAAACGGCTTTCAAGACCAACCTCGAAGCGGCGGAGGAGATCGCCCGGCAGCTTCGCCTGCGCGATCTTGCCGGCCTGATCGTCATCGACTTCATCGACATGGAGGAAGGCCGCAACAATCGCAATGTCGAGCGGCGCCTCAAGGAGTGCCTCAAGGCCGACCGCGCGCGCATCCAGGTCGGGCGCATCAGCCCCTTCGGCCTGCTCGAGATGTCGCGCCAGCGACTGCGTCCGAGCCTTCTGGAAAGCTCGACGCGCACCTGCCCGCATTGCGGTGGGCTCGGATATATCCGCTCGACCGACTCCACCGCGCTCTATCTGTTGCGCGCGATCGAGGAAGAGGCGATGCGCGAGCGTGCGCAGGAGCTGACCGTGCATGTCGCCACCTCGGTCGCCATGTACATCCTCAATATGAAGCGCGAGGCGCTGCAAGGCATCGAAGCCCGCTATGGAATCCGCGTTCTGTTCGAGGGCGACGACAGCCTGATACCGCCCGCGCACAAGATCGAGCGCAGCCGCCAGAAGCAGCCGAGCACCCAGGCCCGGGCCGCGATCAGCGCCGAAAGCGTGCGGCCGAGCGATATCGAGACGCCGTCACCCGAGGTCGAGGAGGAAGAAGCCGAGGTACAGGCCGAGGAGAGCACCGGCGAGGACGGCCAGGACGATTCAAGCCGCCGCCGTCGCAGGCGCCGCCGCCGCCGGCCGCGCCGGGGCGAGGAAGCTGCGGAGGGCGAGCAGGCCGGCGAGACGGCGGGCGAGAGCGCTTCGGGCGACGCGGGTGAGGGCGAAGTCGAGGACGGCGAGACGGATGAGGCCGTCGGCGATCTTGCCGCGGATGCCGGCGTCGGCGAAGAAGGCGATGGCGATGGTTCGGCCCGCCGCCGCCGCCGCGGTCGCCGCGGCGGGCGCCGTCGCCGTCGCGGGGACGAACAGGAGGAGCACCGCGAGGTTCCGCCGGACCAGACCGCCCACGCAGATGCGGATCAGGTGGCCCAACCTGAAACTGCGCCGGAGCAAATGGAATCGCCGGCGATGATCGAATATCGGAGCGAAGCCGCCATGCCCCCAGCGGTGGAACCGGCGGCTGGCGAGACCGCACCTGCGGAAATCACGATGGTGGAGCGCGCAGCCACGGAGCCGGCATCGGCCGAACTCGCATCCGCTGGAATGGCCGAAAGGGAGCTGGCGCCGGGGATGCTCGCCACGGCAGAACCATCGGCAGCGGAAGCCGCGCCAACTTCGGCCGCGGCCGAGCCGGCGAAGCCGCGCCGCTTCGGCTGGTGGCGCCGGCGCAACGGCGAGGGTCAGTAACGCAAGGGAAGGCGCGCCGCAGGGAGCGCGGCCCGTCCTACTTCCGCCAATCTCTGAGCCGGCGCGCCGCCTCGCGCATTTCCTGGGTCGATCCTGCGAAGGAGAAACGCATGAAATGGCGGCCCTCCGCGCGATCGAAATCGAGGCCGGGGGTGGCGGCGACACCGATCTCCTTCAGCATGCGGCGGCTGAAGGCGACGGAATCGTTGGTCAGCCGCGAGACATCGGCATAGATGTAGAAGGCGCCGTCCACCGGCGCCAGCCGATCGAAGCCCGCACTCGGCAGCTCATCGAGCAGCAGCGCCCGGTTTGCCGCATAGCGGGCCACATTCGCTTCCAGCTCGTCATGGGCATCGAAGGCGGCGATCGCCGCCCATTGCGACAGGCTGGGCGGCGAGATGAAAAGGTTTTGCGCCAGGCACTCCACAGGACGGATCAGCACTTCCGGCAGCACCATCCAGCCCAGCCGCCAGCCGGTCATCGAAAAGTATTTCGAGAAACTGTTGATGACGATGGCCTTGTCGGTCAGCGCCAGGACCGACTGCGCGCGGCCACCATAGGTGATGCCGTGATAGATCTCGTCCACGATCAGCGCGATGTTGCGTTCCTCCGCCACATCGACCAGTCCCTGCAATCGCGCCAGGTCCAGCATCGTTCCGGTCGGGTTGGCCGGCGTCGCCACGAGGATGCCGTCCATGGCGCCGGCACGGCGGAGCTGCGATGCGTCGAGGCGGAAGCCGCTCTCGGCTCGGCTGGGCAGCGGAATCATTTCTATGCCGAGCGCCGTCAGGATGTTGCGATAGGCTGGATAGCCGGGCTCGGCGACGCCGATGCGATCGCCATGATCGAAGACGGCGAGAAACGCGAGCAGGAAGGCACCCGACGAACCGGTGGTCACCACGATGCGCTCCGGCGCCACGGCGAGGCCATAATAATCCCGGTAATGCTTTGCGATCGCCGCGCGGAGCGGCGGAATTCCCAGCGCCTCGGTATAGCCGAGGCGGTCGCTGCCGAGTGCCCGCATCGCGGCATCGCGCACGGTGCGCGGCGCGCCGGTCGAAGGTTGCCCGACCTCCATATGGATGACGTCGCCACCCGCCGCCTGCCGCTCGTTCGCCGCCTTCATCACCTCCATGGCGATGAAGGGATCGATGCCGCCGCGCCGCGCGATCTTCATGGTGAAAGCCCCTAGCGCCCGGCGATCTGCGCCAGGCCGAAGCCACGCGGATCGGCCGCCGCACGACAGGTCTGCGGCCCGCGCTGGGCGCTGCCCGGACAGTAGATCAGGTTGACGAGGCCGAGGCGCGAGACCTCGGCCACGTTCTCGCCGCGCGTAAGTTCGGCTTCGGCACCTGCCTCGGCCTGCAACACGGCTCCCGAACTGGCGCGAAAGATCCTGGATGCCGCCAGCGCCTCGGTCACCGGCCGGCCGGTCACCAGGGCAAGCGCCGAGGTTTGCGCCAGCGCCGCCGCCGCAGTCAGGCCGCCGGTCGCCGCGCCGGCGGCGAAGCCCAGCTTGTTCACCGTGTTGAAGGCCACCGTCGCCACCAGCCGCGCGCCGGCCGCCCCTTCCGGCCCCGGCCGCGGCGCGAACTGGATCGCGCCATCCGCCAGTCCCCGTCCGTTGCCGAAGGGTTGCTGCATGGTCACCGCACAGGCCACGGCCTGTCCATCCGCGTCCATGGCGGCGAAGGAGGTGCTGGCCGCAGAGGCGAGCGGCTCCGCCCCGCTCAGGTTCCCGTGCGCACCCGCCATCGCCGTCGCAAGCCGGCCGCGATCGTGACTGGCGGAGCCGATCAGCCTGAGCCCCGGCGTCACGCTCCCTTCCCAGATACGGCGAAATGCCTCGCCGGCCGGACCGGGCGCGATGGCGATGGAGGTGCTGTCCACCTGGAGGGCTGTCGCATCGCTCCAGGCCGGCGCGATACTGCGCAGATCCTCCGCGAGGAACTGCCCACCCTGCTCCGACGCCGCCTCCACCAGAGACTGCGCCAGCGCGCCGGAATTGAGCAGGTTCGGCCCTTCCATCCGGATCCGCCCAAGCAGCAGGCCGAGGTCCGGCCGCTTGATCTCCGCCCCTTCTGGCACCACGTTGATGCCATCCATATAGGCAATGGCGGCCGGCTTGCCCAAATCGTCGGGGTCCAGATCGCCGAGGGCGCGGACAGTGGCGCGCGTGGCGCGCCAGCCGAAGAGCGCCAGGGTCTCTGCCGGCGTGACCACCGCGCTCCAGCGCAGCTTGCCGTGTCGCGCCTGCAGCGCGCCGAAACCGCGCAAGTTGCCGGGAAGCGCCAGTTCGCCGCCACCGCGCGGCAGCCGGGGCAGGAAATCCAGGGCTTCGGCCTTGTTGGTGCGCGGCGAATAGACCATGCACATGCCACCACCGCCGAGGCCGGCGGCCTGCGGATAGGTCGCGGTCAGCGTCAGGAACATGGCAGCGGCGGCATCGGCGGCCGAGCCGCCCGCCGTCAGTATATCGCGACCGGCGATGGCGGCGCGCGGCTCGTCGGCGGCGATGGCCCCAGCGAAGGCCTGGCTGCCTTCAACCGGCGCCAGGGCCGATTGCGGCCCGCTCTCGCAGGCGGCCAGCCCGGCGAGCAGCAAGACGAATACCACCCGGCGCGCGCATTGACGCGCCGCCGCCGGCTGCCTAGGTTCAACGAGGGGAAGAAAGGACCGCCTTTTGCGCAACGCTTCCGGATTCACCAGTTTCGCCGCCTTCCTCTGCTTGCTCGGCGCGCTACTTGGGCCGATTGGCGAAGCCCTGGCGCAGCAGCGCCGGATCGCCCTGGTTCGCGATGCCGAAATCGAACATATCATCCGCGTTTACGCAACGCCGATCTTCGCGGCCGCAGGCCTCGATCCCGACGCGGTGAGCGTGCATCTGGTAAACGACCGCTCGCTCAATGCCTTCGTCACGAACGGCCAGCGCATCTTCATGCATACCGGCCTCCTCATGCGCGCCGAGACGCCGCAGCAGGTGATCGGCGTGCTGGCGCACGAGACCGGACACATCTCGGGCGGTCATATCGCACGCTCGGAAGAAGCGCTGCGCAACGCCTATATCGAAAGCCTGATCGCCACCGTGCTTGGCGCCGCCGCCATCGCGGCCGGAGCGGCGAGCGGTTCGGGACGGGACGGCGCCGATGCGGGCGCGGCGATCATCCTTGGTGGCCAGCAAATGGCGCAGCGCGGCTTCCTCGCCTTCTCGCGCACCCAGGAAAGCGCGGCCGACCAGGCCGGGCTCACCTATCTGGAACGGACCGGCCAGAGCGGCCGCGGCCTGATGGAGTTCCTGAAGATTCTCGGCGACCAGGAAGCCCTGCTCGCGCAGCGCCAGGATCCTTATGTGCGGACCCATCCGATCTCGCGCGAGCGACTTGATGCGCTGCGCACGCGCGTCGAGGCATCTCCGTTCGCGAACACGCCATCGCCGCCGGAACATGTCGAGATGCACGCGCGCACCCAGGCCAAGCTGGTCGGCTTCCTCGAGCCGCTCGGCACGACCTTGCGGCGCTATCCCCTGTCCGACACAAGCCTGCCGGCGCGCTATGCGCGCGCCATCGCTTACTACCGCCAGCCTGACATGGACAGGGCTTTGGCCGAGATCGACGGATTGCTGGCCGAACGGCCGAAAGATCCCTTCTTCTGGGAACTCAAGGGCCAGATGCTGTTCGAGAATGGCCGGATCGCCGAATCGGTAGTCGCATACGATGAAAGCGTCCGCCTGCGCCCGCGCGATCCGGTTCTGCTCTACGCTCTCGGCCAGGCCCGCATCGCAACCGAGGACCCTGCGGAAACCCAGCGCGCCGTGCAGATCCTCGAAGAAGCCGTGCGGCTCGATCCGCGTCAGCCGGGCGCCTGGTTCCAGCTTTCCATCGGCTATGGCCGCATCGGCCGGCTCGGCGAGGCGCACCTCGCCTCGGCCGAACGTGCCCTGCTGACCGGTCGGGTGCTCGATGCGCGCCAGCAGGCGGAGCGGGCGAAGGGGCGCCTGCCGCCCGGCAGTCCGGCGGCGCTGCGCGCCGACGACATCATCTTCATTGCCGACGAAAGGCTGCGCGAGCAGCGGGGGCGCTGACATCGCACGGTGCGAAAGGCTCGCGCAGTTCCCGAAGACCAGCACAAACGACAGGGAGGAGAGAAATGGCAGAGCATCCACTCGTTCTCGCCATCGACCAGGGCACGACATCGAGCCGCGCGATCCTGTTCGACGGACGTGGCGTGCCCCAGGGCAGCGAACAGGTGGAACTGCCGCAGATCTATCCGCAGCCTGGCTGGGTCGAGCATGACCCGGAAAGGATCTGGGGCGACAGCATCAAGGTGGCGCGCGCGCTCGCCCATCGCGTCGGCGTGGAACGGATTGCCGCCATCGGCATCACCAACCAGCGCGAGACGACCCTGCTCTGGGACCGGGCGAGCGGCAAGGCGCTGGGCAATGCGATCGTCTGGCAGGACCGGCGCACGGCCCAACTCTGCGAGCGGCTGCGGCCGGACTGGCAGGAGAAGGTGCAAGCGCGCACCGGGCTGATCCTCGATCCCTATTTCTCCGCCACCAAGCTTGCCTGGCTGCTCGACAATATCGAAGGGGCGCGCGAACGGGCGCGGCGCGGTGAACTCGCTTTCGGCACGGTGGACAGCTTCCTGCTCTGGCGCCTGACCGGCGGCCGGGTGCATGCGACCGACGTGACCAATGCGGCGCGCACCATGCTGTTCGACATCACGCGCCAGCGCTGGGACGAGGAGTTGCTGGACCTCCTTGGCATTCCGTCCGCCGTCCTGCCGGAGGTGCGCGACAGTTCCGGCGTCTTCGGTGAGACCGACAAAGAACTGTTCGGACGGCCGATCCCGATCGGCGGCATTGCCGGCGACCAGCAGGCCGCGACCTTCGGTCAGGCGGCCTTCGCGCCGGGCAACTCGAAGAGCACCTACGGCACCGGCTGCTTCATGCTGCTCAATACCGGCGAGCGACCCGTCTTCTCGCGCAACCGCCTGCTCACCACCATCGCCTGGCGGATCGGCGGGCGGACCACCTACGCGCTGGAAGGATCGATCTTCGTCGCCGGGGCCGCGGTGCAGTGGCTGCGCGACGGGTTGAAGCTGATCCGCCACGCCGGCGAGAGCGAGGCGCTGGCCAGTTCCGTTGCCGATACCGGCGGCGTCTATCTGGTGCCGGCCTTCACCGGCCTTGGGGCCCCCTATTGGGATGCGGAGGCACGCGGTGCCATCCTTGGCCTGACCCGGGCGAGCGGCGCAGCGGAGATCGCGCGCGCTGCCCTGGAATCCGTCTGCTACCAGACCCGCGACCTGATGCAGGCCATGCGCGCCGACGGCGCCGCCGAAATCTCGGCGCTGCGCGTCGATGGCGGGCTGGTCGCCAACAACTGGGCAATGCAGTTCCTCGCCGACATCCTGCGCGTTCCGGTGGAGCGGCCGGTGGTGACGGAAACCACCGCGCTCGGCGCCGCCTACCTTGCCGGCCTTGCGGCGGGGGTCTATGGCTCGCAGGAGGAAATCGCCCGGCAGTGGCGCTCCGACCGCAGCTTCCGGCCCGAACTGGAAAGCGAGACCAGCGAGCGGCTTTACGCAGGCTGGCGCCAGGCCGTCGCACGGGTGCTGACGTCGCGCGTCTGAAACACTACAATCGGACTTCTTCGATGTAACCCCCCAAGGCCCGCCATGCGCCGTTGTCTGGTTCTTCTCGCACTCGCCATGCCGCTGGCGCTCCTGCCCGCGGCGACGCTGCTGGCCCAGGAACGCACGCTCTCGCCGGAACAGCGGCGCGAGATCCAGGAACTGATCCGCGAGACGTTCCGCGCCCATCCCGAGATCGTGCTCGAGGCGATCCGCGCCCTGCAGGCGCGCCAGCAGGAGGAAGAGGCGAACCGCGCCCGCACGGCGCTCAAGGTCGAACGGGACGCGCTGCACAACGATCCCGATGCGCTCGTGATCGGCAATCCGAAGGGCGATGTCACGGTGGTGGAGTTCTTCGACTATCGCTGCGGCTACTGCAAGCAGGTCCATCCCCGCGTGAAGGAGCTGATCCGGACGGATTCCAAGGTGCGTGTCGTGATGAAGGAACTGCCCGTGCTCGGGCCGGACTCGGTTCTTGCCGCGCGCGCCGCCCTCGCCTCCCGCAAGCAGGACAAATATCCCCCGTTCCATGACGCGCTGATGTCGGCACGCGGGCGGCTTGACGACGCGGCCGTCATGCAGATCGCGGCCGAGGTCGGGCTCGACGTGAAGAAACTGCGCGCCGACATGGCCGATCCCGCCATCGAGCGGATCATCAACGCCAACCTGCGCCTGGCCGAGCGCCTCGGCATCGGCGGCACGCCGGCCTTCGTCATCGGCGACAACCTTGTTCCGGGTGCCATTCCGCTCGCCCAGCTTCAGGAACTGGTGAGCGAGGCGCGCGCCGGCTGCGCCACCTGCTGACAGCCTCCCTCACCCCGGCCCTCTCCCACTTCGTGGGAGAGGGAGAAGTAGGAGAGCCCTCTCCCACTTCGTGGGAGAGGGAGAAGTAGGAGAGCCCTCTCCCACTTGGTGGGCCTGAGCCGCGAAGCGGATCAGGTGGTTACGGGTGCGGGACCCTACCTGCCGGCCCTATTCCGCGTCCGGCTGGTTCTGCGGCTGCGCCTTGACGAAGGCGGGCAGCCCGTTCAGCCGGTCCGCGATGGCGATCAAATTCGGACAGGCCGAAAGATCGCAGTTGAAGCGCCGCGCGTTGAAGACCTGCGGCACCAGGCAGATATCGGCCAGACCCGGTTCGTCGCCGTGACAGTAGCGGCCCATGCGCCCATCTCGCACCAACATCTGCTCCACAGCCGCAAGGCCGCTCTCGACCCAGTGGCGGTACCAGCCGGACTTCGCTTCCTCGCTCTGGCCGAGTTCCCTGGTCAGGTAGTTCAGAACCCGCAGGTTGTTGAGCGGATGGATGTCGCAGGCGATGGCGAGCGCGAGTGCGCGCACATGGGCACGTGCCGCCGGCGTTTTCGGCAGAAGCGGCGGTTCGGGATAGACCTCGTCCAGATACTCGACGATGGCAAGCGACTGGATCAGCACGTCGCCACCGATATCGAGCGCGGGGACAAGCTGCTGGGGATTGATGCCGCGATAGGCTTCGCCGAACTGTTCGCCGCCGCCGCGCGTCAGGTGTACGAAAGCCTGCTCATGGGCCAGGTTCTTCAGATTGAGCGCGATGCGGACCCGATAGGCGGCGGAGGAGCGGAAGTATCCATAGAGTTTCATTGCGTTTCCCTGATCGTGTTGTCCGCCGCGCACGGCCAGACGCGCGGAAAGAGCGGACCGCCCATCGGATCGCCGGGCGAAAGCCCATGGCCGGTGATCGGCGGCGAGATCTGGCCCAGGCGGGCGGCATAACGGGCATCGGCGCCGAGCCAGCGGGTGGCGAAGGCACGGCGGCGCCGCACCGGCGAGGCATTGCCGGGCGCGCCATGCACGGTGAGCGCATGAAAGGCGATGCAGTCGCCGGGCTCAAGATCCCACCCCAGAAACTCATGGCGCTCGCGCTCGGCGGAGAAATCCGGAACCGGCTCGAAGCGCGGGTCTTCGACTTCCAGATCTATGCCGCCCTGGCGAAAGAACTTGGGCGCGAACCAACGGCCCCAGCGATGCGATCCGCGCACATACTCGACACAGGTATCGCGCGAGACCGGATCGAGCGGCAGCCAGATGGAACAGATCTGGCTGCCATCGACCGGATAGTAGGGCTGGTCATGGTGCCATGGCGTGGGCTCGGCCGTACCCGGCTCCTTCACCAGAAGATGGTCGTGGTAATAATTGACCGTGGGCGAGCGCATGAGCCGAGCCACGATCGCGGCAGCGGGCGAGCGAAACACGAACTCACGCACGCTTGGCCAGCGTTGCCAGAGCTGAAAATCGACAAAGAAACGGCCCGGATTGCCCGCCGGAGTATTGACCCGCGCCATGGGCCCCGGTGCGGCCATATCAGCCTCTACCGCCTCGCGAAGCAACTCGATCCAGCCCATGTCGAAGAGCCCGCGCAGGCAGATCGCGCCATCGCGCTCGTAGGCTGCGACCTCCTGATCGCCGATCGCGGGCACCTGCCCCACGGTCATTCGTCCCTCCCCCGTTGCTGCCTGCCGTTCTAGGGCATTTTGTAGCGCGCAACCTTCTGGTCGATGGCACCGAAGATCGACTTTCCGTCCCTGCCGAACATCTCGATCCTGACACGATCGCCGAAACGCATGAAGGCGGTCTTCGGCGCCCCCTTCTCGATCGTCTCGAGCATGCGCCGCTCGGCGATGCAGGACGAGCCCCTGGAGCGGTCGATGTTGGAAACGGTGCCTGATCCTATGATCGTGCCCGCGCCGAGAAAGCGCGTCCGCGCCGCATGGGCGACAAGCTGGCAGAAATCGAATGTCATGTCGGTGCCCGCATCGGGCTCGCCGAATAACTCACCGTTGAGTTTCGTTTGCAGCGGCAGATGCACTTTGCGTCCATCCCATGCGGTGCCCAGCTCGTCCGGCGTCACCGCCACCGGCGAGAAGGCGGTGGCGGGCTTGCCGTGGAAGAAGCCGAATCCCTTCGCCAGTTCGTTCGGGATCAGGTTTCTCAGCGAGACATCGTTGACCAGCATCAGCAGCCTGATATGCGCGCCGGCCTTTTCCGGCGCGATCCCCATGGGCACGTCATCGACGACGACGGCGATCTCGCTTTCGAAATCGATGCCATGCGCTTCGTCGATCGCGAGTATGTCGTCGGTCGGACCGATGAAGCCGTCCGAGCCGCCCTGGTACATCAGCGGATCGGTCCAGAAGGAGGGCGGCAGCTCCGCGCCGCGCGCCTTGCGTACCAGTTCCACATGGTTGACATAGGCCGAACCATCCGCCCACTGGAAAGCACGCGGCAGAGGCGCAGTCGCCTCTTTCGGATCGAAATGCATCGCCTCGGCGAGGCGGGCATCGTTGAGCTGGTTGTAGACATCCTCAAGGCGCGGTGCGAGCCTGGCCCAATTGTCGAGTGCAGCCTGCAAGGTCGCGGCGATTTGCGGCACGGCGACGCAGGCGCTCATCTGCCGGTTGACGACGACGAGGCGCCCGTCGCGCCCATCCTTGAGCGAGGCCAGTTTCATCGCGCTTTGCCCCCTATTCCGCTGCCCGCGGACGTGCCGTCCCGCCCATCCAGGACCGCACGTAGCCCTCGAACTCGACGCGGCTCGCCGCTTCGCCGACCTCGAGCGCATCGCGCGCATCGAGCATCACCGCCACCTCGTCGGTCTCCGGCTTGGCCGAACGGAAGGCGTTGTTCAGCGCCTTCGGATGCGGCCCGTGCGGGAAGCCGCAGGGATGCAGCGTGATCATGCCGGCATGGATGTTGTCGCGGCTGAAGAAGTCCCCCTGGTGGTAGAACAGGACTTCGTCGAAATCGTCGTTGTTGTGGAAAAACGGCACTTTCAGCGCCTCCGGATCGCTCTCGAAAGGACGCGGACAGAAGGTGCAGACCACGAAGCGGTTGGCGAGGAAGGTCGTATGCGCCGAGGGCGGCAGGTGATAGCGGGCCGAGACGACGGGCCGGATGTCGCGCCAGTTGATGCGCACCGGCGACAGCGTGCCCTTCCAGCCGGTGGCATCGAGCGGATTGAACGGATACGTGACCGTCGAGACGGCATCGCGCCGCTTGATCCGCACTTTCCATTCCGTCTCGTCCTGTTGCGCGCGGAAGGCGGCGTCCATGGCCGGGACGTCGAGCATCGCCGGATCGAAGATCGCATGCTCGCCGAGCAGCCCCTTGTCGGGCAGCCGGTAGGCATCGTTCGTCGCCTCGATCAGCAGCGCGACCACGGGTTGGGCCGGCTCGATGCGCCACATGGTGCCGCGTGGCAGGACGATATAGTCGCCTTCGCGGAAGGCGAGATGGCCGAAATCGCAGAACAGCTCGCCCGCCCCCTGATGCACGAAAATCAGCTCGTCCCCATCGCCGTTGCGCACCAGATGGTCCATTGCACCCGCCTGCCGCCAGAGGCGGAACTTCACATGGGCGTTGTGCAGCAGCAGATCCGCTTCCCATGGTCCATGGTGACTGCCGGCCAGCCGGACCGTGTCGAAGGCGCGCGGCTTGAGCGGTCCTTCCCAGTCGCTCCAGCCGGTCGGGGGGTGACGGTGGTAGAGATGGCTGGAGGGACCGAAGAAGCCCTCTCGCCCCATCTCCCGCTCGAAGGTGCCGGCGGGCAGGTTCACATGCGCCTGGCGCGAGGCAGTCCCTTCCACGCGCGGCAGCGAGATCCAGTTCCTTGCCATGTCGCTCTCCTTGGTCCGGGTCCTGCGTTCGCTCAGGCGCTCGCCTTGAGGACGCCGCGGCGAATCTGGTCGAGCTCGATGGATTCGAAAAGCGCCTTGAAGTTGCCCTCTCCGAATCCCTCATTGCCCTTGCGCTGGATGATCTCGAAGAAAATCGGTCCGATGACGTTGTTGGTGAAGATCTGCAGCAGAAGGCCCTGCCCCTGGGTCGGAGCGCCATCGACCAGGATGTTGAGCGCCTTCAGGCGGGCGAGCGGCTCGCCATGGCCAGGCACCCGTGCGTCCACCGCCTCGTAATAGGTGTCGGGCGAAGTCTGGAAGGGGATGTCGTTCGCGCGCATTCCTTCGACGGTGGCATAGATGTCGTCGCTGCCCAGCGCCACGTGCTGGATGCCCTCTCCGTGATAGGCCTGCAGATACTCGGCGATCTGCGACTTGTCGTCGGAACTTTCGTTGATCGGAATGCGAATCTTGCCGCAGGGGCTGGTCATGGCCTTCGACTTGAGGCCGGTCAGCTTGCCCTCGATATCGAAATACCTGATCTCGCGGAAATTGAAGAGCCTCTCATAGAACTCCGCCCATTCGGCCATCCGGCCGCGATGGACATTGTGGGTCAGATGATCGATGTAGGTGAGGCCCTGTCCCTTTGGCGCGCGCTCCCGGCCGGGCAGCCACTCGAAATCCACATCGTAGATGCTGCCCTTCTCGCCATAGCGATCCACCAGGTAGATGAGGCTGTCGCCAATCCCCTTGATTCCCGGAATGTTGAGTTCCATGGGCCCGACCTTGCCCTGAAATGGAAAGGCGCCGAGGCGAATGGCGCGCTCATAGGCCTGGGCTGCGTTCTTGACCCGGAAGGCGATGGCGCAGATCGAGGGACCATGGACCCGCGCGAAAGCCTGCGCGAAGCTCTCCGGCTCGGCATTGACGATGAAGTTGACGTCGCCCTGGCGGTAGAGCGTCACGTTCTTGGAGCGGTGCCTTGCCACGGCAACGAAGCCCATGCGTTCGAACAGCGCGCCAAGCTCGGCCGGATCGGGCGCGGTGTATTCGACGAATTCGAAACCGTCGGTCCCCATGGGATTGTCGAAAAGGTCTGCCATCGTCTGTCCTCCTGCATCGATGGGCCCGGCGGCCTGCCCTTGACGCGCGGCCCGTTTCCGAGGAAATTAGTTTCATATGAAACTAATTGCAAGCGCCCGCATGCAGGCCGAGCCATCGTCCGATACCGCGCTCCGGCTGGAGGACTTCCTGCCCTACCGCCTTTCGGTCCTTGCCAACCTGGTGAGCGGCAGCTTGGCCCGCGTCTATGCGCGGCGGTTCGATCTCACCGTGCCGGAATGGCGGGTGCTGGCGGTGCTGGGCCGCTATCCCGGCATCTCCGCAGGAGAGGTGGCAGAGCGCGCGGCGATGGACAAGGTCACGGTGAGCCGTGCCGTCGCGCGCCTGATTGCACGGGGCCGGCTCCGCCGTGGCACCAATGCGGAGGACCGGCGCCGCTCTGCGCTGCGCATGACGGCGGAGGGCCGCGCCGTCTACCAGCGCATCGTGCCGCTGGCGCGCGCCTACGAGGCGGAGCTTCTCGCGGATTTCAGCCCGGCCGAGAGGACCAGCCTCGACCAGCTGATCCAACGCTTGACTGGGGAAGCGGCGCGGCTGCGCGAGCCGATGGCACCCGTCCAGGCGGCGGACGATTGAAGCGGGCGCCGCGCCGCCGGCTCAGTCGCCGGCGCCGTTGCCCGCACCGATCCGCCCGAGACCCGGCAACTTGATTGCCGGCGGATTGAGATCGAGGCCAATGGTGAGCCCGAGAAGATTGAACTCCACCCCCTCCTCAAGGGCCAGGGTGAGGCCGAGCGCGCCAAACAGCGAGACCTGAAGCCCGGTGCCGCTGGGCGCCGCGGCGATCAGGCCACCATCGGGCAGCCAGTCCTTGCCGATCGCATGCGGCGGCAGATCGATGGCGAGGCCCGGCACGGTGCGCGCCACATGGGCGACGAAAGTGTTGGAGTTGGGGCCCGGCCAGGTCCGGTAGGTGTCAGGGTAGGGATAAGAGGCCACCGCCGCCCTGATATCGCGGATCATCGCCTCGACGCCTTCGCCACGCCGCTCGAACAGCAGTTCCGGGCGCGCGCCGAACCAGTAGTTGTCAGGACCGAAACGGTTGACACGGATCGCCGGGACGCCGCGGTCGACGCCCCAGCCCATGACCTCGTAGCGCGTCCATTCCTCGGCATTTTCCGGCTTGACCGCGATCCAGGTATGCACGGCAAGTGCGCCGCGCCAGCCGACCGTGCGTGCGCCATAGACCTGCACCACGGCTTCGCGCACACTCGCCGGATCGGGCGCCTGCCCGCTGGCGTCGCGGCGCGCGTTCCAAAAGCTGGTGCCATCGCGGTTCAGCACTGCCGCCGAGACGCCGATCGGCAGCACGAAGCAGAGAAGCAGTGCTGCGGCGAGGTGCTTCCTCATGTGCCGCTCAGATCAGGCCGGCCAGCGGCGAGGACGGGTCGGCATAGAGCTTGCGCTTCATGCGCCCGGCGAGGTAGGCAAGGCGACCGCTCTCGACCGCGAGCCGCATGGCGCGGGCCATCGTGACCGGCTCGCGCGCCTCGGCGATGGCGGTGTTCATCAGCACGCCATCGCAGCCGAGTTCCATGGCGATGGCGGCATCGGACGCAGTGCCGACACCGGCATCGACCAGAACCGGGACCCTGGACTGTTCGACGATGATGCGAATATTGACCGGGTTCTGTACGCCAAGCCCCGATCCGATGGGCGCACCGAGCGGCATGATGGCCACCGCGCCCTCCTCCTCCAGGCGCTTGCAGAGGATGGGATCGTCCGTGCAGTAGGCCATCACCTCGAAACCCTCCTTGACCAGCTGGCGCGTCGCCTCGAGCGTCTCCAGCATGTTCGGGAACAGGGTCTTCTGGTCGCCCAGGACCTCGAGCTTCACCAGATTCCAGCCGCCCGCCTCGCGCGCCAGCCGTAGCGTGCGGATCGCCTCCTGCGCCGAATAGCAGCCGGCGGTGTTCGGAAGATAGGTGTACTTCTTCGGGTCCACATAATCGACCAGCATGGGCTGGTTGCGATCGGTGATGTTCACGCGGCGCACCGCGACGGTGACGATTTCGGCGCCCGATGCCTCGATCGCCCGGCGCGTCTCCTCGAAATCCTTGTACTTGCCCGTGCCGACCAGCAGGCGCGACCGGAACTGCCGCCCGGCCACCACCAGCAGATCCTCCGCCTCCCCCAGTCCCGGGCGCGGAGGTTCGGCGTTGCCGCCGCCGATGAAATGCACGATCTCGAGGCGATCGCCATCGGCCAACATGGTCTGTCCATAGGCCGAACGAGGTACGATCTCAAAATTCCGCTCCAGCGCCACCTTACGCGAATCGAGTTCGAGCGCCGCCAGCAACTCGGCCGCGCTCATGGACGCGGCAAAAAGCTTCTCCTCGCCGTTGATCAGCAATCGCATTGACCAGAACTCCGAATACGCCGGGGGTGCCAGACCTTAGACATTAGTATGGTTTAGGCCCGGGGGCGTTTCAACCAAGCGCCCGCCAGGCCAGCCGAAACGGAAAAATGAACTTGTCGGCCGAATTGCCTTGTTTTAGCCACTTACATCCCTAACCTATAGGCAGAATCACCTACAGTGCGCATTCCCTGATGGTTAGCCTGACAACCGAAGTCCGAACAGATCCTGTAGGCCCGCGGCGCTCGGCGCTACGCCGGTGGCTGGAGAAGTTCTACAGAAAGCACCTGCGCTATCCGCTCTGGCGGCTGCAGCACCCGCGCGCGCCCTTCCACGCATACTATGTCGACCTGGTCGGTGGCAAACTGGCCCGCGGACGCAGCCACCGGGCACTCGGCACGGACTATCGCGAGACGGCGGAAAGCTATTTCCTGGGAGTCCTGCGGCATTTCGGCCTGCGGCCCGAGCATGTCCTGCTCGACTACGGGTGCGGCAGCCTGCGCCTCGGCAAGCATGCCATCGCCTATCTCGACCCGGGTAACTATGTCGGGCTCGACATCACCGACCTCTTTTTCAAAGCCGGCCTGGAAGTCCTTGATCCGGTGCTGCTCTCCGCCAGGCAGCCAAGGCTGGCCGTGATCGGCGAGGGCTCGCCCGGGTTGCTGCGCGAACGGCCGGCGGATTTCGTGGCCTGCTGGCACGTGATCTCGAAGGTGCCGGAACGCGAGCTCCCCGACTTTTTCCGCAGCCTGCTCGCCCATATGGGGCCGCGGACCCGTGCCCTGATCCAGGTCAGCACCGGACGGCGGCGCGAGAAGAAGGGCCTCGTGTCCTGGCGAGCACCGGTGGAGAGCTATGTCGAGGTGCTACGCCGCGTCGCGCCGGACATGGCGACGAATGTGCACGTACTGCCGGCGGAGCTGACCGGCGAAGGAGGCCTCACGGTTCTGGAAGTCCGGCGCGCCGACGGCTGATCAGGTCGTGACCGAGCTAGGCGCTTTTCCGCCCGGTCCGGAGGGGCTATAACCCTCGCACGCGTCAGCACGAACCGGCCGCATGCAGAGCTCGATCCATATCCTGAACGGTCCCAATCTCAACCTGCTCGGCAAGCGCGAGCCGGCGATATACGGGACCGACACGCTCGACGATGTACGCCGCGCCTGCGAGGCGCGGGCGCGGAAGCTCGACATCGCAGTGGTGTTCCGCCAGTCGAACCACGAGGGACAGATCGTCGACTGGATCCAGGAAGCCCGCGAGACGGCAGCCGGCATCGTCATCAACGCCGGTGCCCTCTCGCACACCTCGATCGCCATTCTCGATGCCCTTCAGGCGGCGGACAAACCGGTCATCGAGGTGCATCTGTCCAATATCTACCGCAGGGAGGCGTTCCGCCATCACTCCTACGTCTCTGCTGCGGCGAAGGGCGTGATCTGCGGCCTCGGCCCGATCGGTTACCTGCTCGCGCTCGATGCGATGGCGGACCTCCTGGCCAGCCGATGACCCGGCGGACGCGGCCAATACATTCTGATGGAACAGAGATGCCCAACAAGCTCAATGTCGACAAGAAACTGATTGCCGATCTCGCCGCGCTGCTGGAAAAGACCGGGCTGAGCGAGATCGAATGGAGCGAGGGCGGCGTGCAGGTGCGCGTGGCGCGCGGCGGCCAGGCGGTGGCGGTACAGGCCCCGGCTCCGGCCGCCATCGCACAGGCCGACCCGGCACCCGCGCCGAGCCTGCAGGAAGACCTCGCCAAGCATCCGGGGGCGGTCAAGTCACCTATGGTGGGCACCGCCTATCACGCCCCGGAACCAGGCGCCTCGCCTTTCGTCAAGGTGGGCGACACGGTGAGCCAGGGCCAGACCGTCATGATCGTCGAGGCCATGAAGACCATGAACCCGATCCCCGCCCCGAAGGGCGGCCGGGTGAAGCAGATCCTGGTCGGCAACCAGGAGCCGGTGGAATACGGCCAAGTCCTGCTGGTCCTGGAATAGGGCGCGGCACCTCGCATGTTCGACAAGATCCTGATCGCGAACCGTGGCGAGATCGCGCTGCGGGTCCTGCGCGCCTGTCGAGAGATGGGCATCCACACGGTGGCCATCCACTCGACCGCGGATGCGGAAGCGATGCATGTGCGCCTGGCCGACGAGAGCGTCTGCATCGGTCCGCCACCTTCCGCCGACAGCTACCTCAATATCCCGGCGATCATTTCCGCGGCGGAGATCACCGGCGCCGACGCCATCCATCCGGGCTATGGCTTCCTGTCCGAAAACGCCAACTTTGCGAGCATCGTCGAGGAACACGGCATCACCTTCATCGGGCCGAAGCCCGATCACATTCGCCTGATGGGCGACAAGATCGCGGCCAAGGGAGCAGCAAGGAGCGTCGGCATCCCGGTCGTGCCCGGTTCGGACGGACCGGTGACGGACGAGGCGGAAGCGGCCGGGCTCGCCGGCCGGATCGGCTATCCGGTGCTGATCAAGGCGGCGGCAGGTGGCGGCGGACGCGGCATGAAGGTCGTGCGCTCGGCCGCCGAGCTGCGGACGGCGCTCGCCGCTGCCCGCTCGGAAGCGCGGCTGGCTTTCGGCAACGACGCCGTCTACATGGAAAAGTACCTTTCCCTGCCGCGGCACATCGAACTCCAGGTGGTGGCCGACAGCTTTGGCAACGTGATCCATCTCGGCGAGCGCGACTGCTCGCTGCAGCGCCGGCACCAGAAGATTCTCGAGGAGGCGCTCTCCCCCGCGCTCAACGACGAACAGCGCCAGCGCATCGGCGAGACGGTAGCGAACGCGATCCGCGAACTGGGCTATCTCGGCGTCGGCACGGTGGAGTTCCTGTACGAGAACGGCGAGTTCTACTTCATCGAGATGAACACCCGCCTGCAGGTGGAGCATCCGGTGACGGAAGCCATCACCGGCCTTGATCTGGTGCGCGAACAGATCCGCATCGCGGCCGGCGCCCCGCTCTCGCTTCGCCAGGAGGAGGTCAAGTTCTGGGGCCATTCGATCGAGGTGCGCATCAACGCCGAAAATCCGGTGACCTTCGCGCCGGCGCCTGGACGGGTCACCGACTATCACCCTCCCGGCGGCCTTGGCGTGCGGGTAGACTCGGCGCTTTATGCCGGTTACCGCGTGCCGCCCAACTATGACAGCCTGATCGCCAAGCTGATCGTGCATGGCACCAGCCGCAACGAATGCCTGATGCGCCTCCGGCGCGCGCTGCAGGAATATGTGATCGGCGGCATCGAGACGACGATTCCGCTCCATCTCGCTCTGACCCAGGAGCAGGATTTCGTCAATGGCGCCTACGACATCCATTGGCTCGAGGAGTATATAGCCAACAAGGGATGACGTATTCGGGCAGGGATCGCTTGGAAGACCCGCTGACGCCTGAAATCCTGCTGCGCGCCTATGCCCATGGCCTCTTTCCCATGGCCGAGCGGCGCGGCGATGACGAGCTGTTCTGGGTCGATCCGGAGCGGCGGGGCATCCTATCGCTCGAGAGCTTCCACCTGCCCCGCCGGCTGGCGCGCACCATCCGCCAGCAGCGCTTCGAGATCCGCATCGACCAGGATTTTCCGGCCGTCATCGCCGCCTGCGCGGAGCCGGCGCCGGGCCGCGAGGAGACCTGGATCAGCCCGCGCATCGAGCGGCTCTATGGCCAGCTCTTCCGGCTCGGCCATGCCCATTCGGTGGAAGCACGCCGCGAAGGCCGGCTGGTCGGCGGCCTCTATGGCGTCTCGATCGGCGCCGCCTTCTTTGGCGAAAGCATGTTCAGCCGGGAAACCGATGCGTCCAAGGTCGCTCTTGCCCATCTGGTGGCGCGGCTGCGGCTGGCCGGTTATCTGCTGCTGGACAGCCAGTTCATCACGGCGCACCTGCGCCAGTTCGGCGCCATCGAGTTGAGCCGGAGCGAATATCGGGCCCGCCTCGCCCGCGCCGTGAAGGTCAGGGCGGACTTCCTGGGACCGCCCGATCCGCTGCCGATCGCGCTGATGGAACAGGTGCTTGCCGGAGAATTTTCAGGTTAGGACTTACAGTCGAGTACCCAGATGTCATAGACGGGATGCTCGAGCGCGGAGAGCGCCGGGCTCGATGCGAACATCCAGCCCTCGAAGACCCGCGGCGGCGGCGAGGTTGGGGCCGTGGTGTCCTGAATGATCAGATAAGCGGCGGATTCCGGCGGCTCCTCCGGCGGGCGCTTGTTGCAGGCCAGGGCCGTCACCAGCAGCTTGCCGAACCGCACGGTGCCATCCAGCGGTACTTCGAAAGTCGAGATGCGGGCCGTCACCTTGTCGAGGCCCTGCAGCACGGTACTGGCCGCCGAGGCGGCGTCTGCCACACCCATCAAGATCAGGCTAAAAGCAAGGAATTTCAGGTATCTGGACAAGAGTTATCAGGGCGGATATCAGCCGCCGCCATCCTTCGCCGTGCCCCCCGCACCGGTCGCGCTGAAAATCGCCTGGGCGATCAGATCGAGGAGATTGACCGCGCCCTGGGTATATTTGACCTCGCCACCGGGCCGGATCAGGTCGTCGCTGCCGCCTGGCTCGACCGAAAGATAGTTGGGGCCGAGCAGGCCGGAGGAGGCGATCTTGGCCGAACTGTCGTCGGGCAGCGGAATGGCCGAATCGACGGTGAAACGAACCACGGCGCGATAGGTCTGCGGATCCAGGCTCTGTCCGACGATGGTACCGATCTTGATGCCGCTCATCCGCACGTCGCTGCCGATGGTCAGCCCGTCCACCCGGTCGAACTTGGCGATCACCTCATAGCCGCCCACGCTGGCCACGCCGGCCGTGCGATAGGCGAATACCAGGAAGAAGGCGGCGACCGCGACCACCACGGCCCCGATCAGGGTCTCGACAACGTTGCCACGCATTTCCGCTCGTTCCCTCCGCTCCCTCGCCCGTCCCGTCTCAATCCGGGCGCCAGGCTTCGTAATCGCCGGTCGCTGCCGCACGGCGGCCGCCATGTTCCAGGGCGCCAGGCGGGCGGTAGGCCGCATCGGTTCCGGTCGGATTCGGCACGTGCTCGAGCGCCCAGGGCAGGCTTGGCCGCGGCGCGGGAACGTCCTCCACCGTGCGATGCAGCCAGGCATGCCATTCCGGCGGAACCTTGGATGCTTCCGGCTCGCCGGCATAGAGCACCCAGCGCCGCTTTCCTCCGCGTTCGCGGTAATAGCGGTTGCCGAACTGGTCGGTACCAACCAGTTCACCCCGCCACCATGTGAAAAGCCTCGTCCCGATACTCATCACAGCGCCCGATCATGAATCAGGCCGGTGCCTCGCGCCCGGCAATCGAGGGCGGACTATGGCAGAGAGGCGGCGCGCCCGTCCAGCCTCCCGGCGACCCCGCCGTGCGGCCTACATTCTTCTTTTGCCAGCCAGATTTGCTGCAGTGCGGGACATCAGTCGATTGACGAGCAGGCCGGCGATGCCCTAGATTTTGCGTCCGTCGGGAAAGTTTCAGCTAAATGTAGCTCGGCTTTTTGGCGGAAAACCTCGGGCGACTCGCAAGCAGGGCCGGCACCGGGGCATCTCTGAGGGGGGAACGGCCGATGCTGAAGCCTGAAAGATCGCGTCGCCACGACGATTCCACCCGCGACCGCAGACGCGGTCCGCGGGGTGGAAGCTGACTCCACCTCGGCCTGCGAGGCAGACTCAAAAACAAAATTGAATTGAGAGGCATTCAAACACCGAGACGGAGCGGTGAATACTTGATCTTTGCTGTATTTTCATTTGTCCTGGTGTGACTTTCCTGCCCGCCGTATTCATCGTTACTCTGTCACTCTTGTAGTTTTTGTTGACGCGAAAGGCGACGCGGCTCTATCGTTAGTCACAAGAGTTGCCGTCACCACAAGATATGGGGTTGGACGCAACTGGTCGCCGCACCACCGCCCGGGCGGCGTCGGTTCTAGCGTAGTTCAGGGAGATTCAAGTAATGCGGATCGAGCGTCATTTCACCGAGGCCGGCAGGTCTCCCTATGCGTCCATCGCCTTTACGCGGACGAGCAGCGAGATCCGCAATCCGGACGGTTCGGTGGTGTTCCGGCTCGACGAGATGGAGGTCCCGTCCGACTGGTCGCAGGTCGCCTGCGACATCCTCGCGCAGAAGTATTTCCGCAAGGCCGGCGTGCCGGCCCGGCTGCGCCCCGTCGAGGAGAACGACGTGCCCTCCTGGCTCTGGCGGAAGGTCGCGGACGACGCCGCCCTCGCCGCCCTGCCCGAGGGTGAGCGGAAATCGCAGGAGACCTCGGCCAAGCAGGTTTTCGACCGGCTGGCCGGCACCTGGACTTACTGGGGCTGGAAAGGTGGCTATTTCGATTCGGAAGCCGACGCCCAGGCGTTCTTCGACGAGATGCGCTACATGCTGGCACGCCAGATGGGCGCGCCCAACTCGCCGCAATGGTTCAATACCGGCATGCATTGGGCTTACGGCATCGATGGTCCGGCGCAGGGCCACTTCTATGTCGACTTCAAGACAGGCGCGCTGGTGCGCTCGAACTCCGCCTACGAACACCCGCAGCCGCATGCCTGCTTCATCCAGTCGGTGCAGGACGACCTCGTCAACGAGGGCGGCATCATGGACCTCTGGGTGCGCGAGGCGCGGCTGTTCAAGTATGGCTCGGGCACCGGCACGAACTTTTCCGCCCTGCGCGGCGAGAACGAGCGGCTTTCCGGTGGCGGGCGGTCCTCGGGGCTGATGAGCTTCCTCAAGATCGGCGACCGCGCCGCCGGCGCCATCAAGTCGGGCGGCACGACGCGGCGCGCCGCGAAGATGGTGACCGTCGATATCGACCATCCGGACATCGAGGAATACATCAACTGGAAGGCGATCGAGGAACAGAAGGTCGCCGCGCTGGTCGCCGGCTCGAAGATCGCCTCCCGGCATCTCGGCGCCGTCATGCGCGCCTGCCAGCAGGGCGACGGAGAGGCACGCTTCGACCCGAAGGCCAACGCCGAGCTCCGGCGCGAGATCCTCGCAGCGCGCAAGGCGATGATTCCGGAGAACTACATCCAGCGGGTGATGCAGTTCGCGCGCCAGGGTTATACCGAGATCAGCTTCCGCACCTACGACACCGACTGGGATTCGGAGGCTTACCTCACCGTCTCCGGCCAGAATTCCAACAATTCCGTGCGCGTCACCGACGAGTTCCTGGCGGCGGTCGAGACCGGCGGCGACTGGAACCTGATCCGGCGCACCGACCGCAAGGTGCACAAGACGCTCAAGGCGCGCGATCTCTGGAACCAGATCGC
>JAHCJQ010000199.1 GCA_026126215.1 Alphaproteobacteria bacterium | reverse complement strand
ATGAACACGGTCGGCCCGGCAATGAGCTTGCGGACCTCGTGCTGGCTCTTGCCGCAGAACGAGCAATACAGGGTGTTTTTAGAATCACCGCCGCTCAGTTTCGTCATGGCGACTCCGTCTTCTCCAGGCAGGAGCCATCCTAGCCCGGCGCCCTTAAGGCAAACAAATCAATTCCGGCCGCCCCGCCGTGAACCCGGGCCGACGTGGCCTTTCGGCCTCGGGCCGGGCGGTTCGCCCAGTCCCGGCGCCATTAACCATGCTCAAGCATAACCGGCTGGCATTCAACAAAGAATTAAGGCCATACCGGCGCGCTCCGACGACCGGCCAGGTCAGTCCGCGGCCTGCTGTTGCGTCTCGCCGCCGGCAGGCGTCGGGCGCTTCTCCATCACGGCGTCGATGAGCCCGAAGGCTTTCGCCTGATCCGCCGTCATGAAATTGTCGCGCTCCATCGAACTTTCAACCACGTTCAGCGGCTGGCCCGTGTGCTTGACGTAGATATTGTTGAGCCGGGCACGGAGCGCGAGGATCTCGCGCGCCTGGATCTCGATGTCGGTGGCCTGGCCCTGGGCGCCGCCGGAGGGCTGGTGGATCATGATCCGGGCATTGGGCAGCGCCGCCCGCATGCCCTTCTCGCCCGCCGCCAGCAGCAGCGACCCCATGGAGGCGGCCTGGCCGATGCAGAGCGTGCCGACCTTGGGTCGGATATACTGCATCGTGTCGTAGATGGCGAGGCCGGAGGTCACGATGCCGCCCGGCGAGTTGATGTAGAAGGAGATGTCCTTGTTCGGATTCTCCGCCTCGAGAAAGAGAAGCTGCGCCGTCACGAGGCTCGCCACCGCATCGTTCACCGGCCCCACGAGAAAGATGATCCGCTCCTTCAGCAGCCGGGAATAGATGTCGTAGGCGCGCTCCCCCCGGTTGGTCTGTTCGACCACCATGGGAACCAGCGTGTTCATGTAGGTTTCAATGATATCGGGCATCTCCGGCCTCGCAGGGAATCGGGTTTCTCGTTCTTTTATATAGCGCAGATTCGCCGCGCCACCTGCCGCTAGGCGTCCTTGCCCGCATCTTCCGGATCGCGCAGCAGTTCCTCCGCGCTCACCGGCCGTTCCGTGACCTTGGCCAGTTCGAGGATGAAATCCACCACCTTGTCCTCGTAGATCGGGGCGCGGAGCTGGGCCATCGCCTCGGGCGTCTTCTGGAAATATTCCATGACCTGGCGCTCCTGGCCCGGGAAGCGGCGCGCCTGCTCCATCATGGCGCGGGTCACCTCCTCCGGCTTGACGTCGATATTGTTGAGGCGGCCGACCTCGGAAAGCAGCAGGCCGAGCCGCACCCGGCGCTCGGCGATGGCGCGGTATTCGCCCTTCTGCTTATCCTTGTCTTCCTCCGGGGCGGCAGCCATTTCGGGATCCTGCTCCGCCTGCTTCCAGATCTGCTCGAACTCCAGATCGACCATGCCGGCCGGGACCGGGAAATCGTGGCTGCCGGCCAGGGCATCGAGCAGGCTGCGCTTCAGCCGGTTCCGGGTGATCTGGCCATGCTCCTGCTGGATCTGCTCGCGCACCGCCTTGCGCAGCCCCTCCAGGTTCTCGAAGCCGTAGCGCTTGGCCAGCTCGTCGTCGACGGCGACCGGCTCCGCCTCCCGCACTTCCTTGACCGTGACCTCGAAGACGGCTTCCTTGCCGGCCAGATCGGTATTCCCATAGGCTTCCGGGAAGGTAACCTTCACCTCGCGCGCCTCGCCGGCCTTCGCACCGACGAGCTGGTCCTCGAAGCCCGGGATGAAGGCGCCCGAGCCCAGTTCGAGCTGGTGGTCCTGCGCGCTGCCGCCTTCGAAGGCGACGCCGTCCTTCTTGCCGACGAAATCGATCAGCACCGCATCGCCGGACGCCGCCGCCTTGCCCTCCGGCGCGACCTTGAAGGTCTTCTGCTGGTTGGCGAGGCGTTCCAGCGCCTGCTCGACCTGCGCGTCATCCACGTTCACCACCAGCTTCTCGAGCTGGATGGCACCGAAATCGCCGGGCACGATGTCGGGCAGCACTTCGATCGCCACCGTGTATTCCAGGTCGGCGCCATCCTCGAAGCGCGTCACCTCGACGCGCGGCTGCAGCGCCGGGCGCAGCGAATTGTCGGCGACGGCCTTCTGCGCGCCGGCATTGACCGCCTCCTCGAGCACCTCGCTCATCACCGCCTTGCCATACTGCTGGCGCAGCAGCTTGGGCGGCACCTTGCCGGGACGGAAGCCAGGCAAGCGCACGCGCTGGCCGAGTTCGTTGAGCTTGCTGGTCAGACGGCGCTCGATATCGTCCGCGCCGACCACGATCCTGAACTCGCGCTTCAGCCCTTCCGAGCTGGTCTCTGTCACCTGCATGTCCTGTCAGTCCGTTCCACAGTTGCAAAATCCCGGTCGCGACCATCCGGAAGCCAGGCCAGGACCATCGCTGGTGCGGGCGGAGGGACTTGAACCCCCACGACATTCCTGTCACCAGGACCTAAACCTGGCGCGTCTGCCAATTCCGCCACGCCCGCCTGAGCTGTTTGGCTGATGCTTCGGCCGCCGGGCCGTCGATGGCGGCGCGGACGCAACGGGCGCGCCGGGTCGGTCGACAACCCCCGCCGGTCGCGAGGCGGCACTCTATAGCACAGGGTTTTCGGGAATGCCTAGGGCTTTGGCGGATTTTCCGGCACGGGCTGTCAAGGCGCCGGGGGACCTGCCGGAAGGGCAAGGCCCGAGGGAAGCGGCGAAACGGCGCGTGCGCCGCCCATCCCGCCGGAGGGGGCGGCGCGGCCGCGCCGAAACCGGATCAGGCGTGGGCGGCCAGAAGCGGCTGATAGCGTTCGGCGAAGGTATCCAGAGCCAGCAGGCGGTCCCCCTGCGGCTCTTCGTTGTCCGGTCGCTTGTAGGAGGTCTGGAACCGGACATGGGGCTGACCGGCCGGACCCTTGCCCACCCAGGTCACCTGGGCGATTTCGACCACGTTCGGCGCATAGATGCGGTGGTAGATCGAACCCGGCTTCACATCATCGGCGGCACGACGGCGCTTGAAGAACATTGTCCTCTCTCCCTCCACGGAGGCAACACCTCCATGCAGACGCAAATTATCAGCCGGAGGCGTAAACGAATTCTTGCACCGGATTGAATAAA
>JAHCJQ010000198.1 GCA_026126215.1 Alphaproteobacteria bacterium | reverse complement strand
TTCCCCCTCTCCCCCAAAAGCCGGCCTGCTGGTCCTTGACCTGACCAGTCTATAGCCTTGCGCGCTGGCCTGCGTGCCCTAAAGTCGCTGCCAAAGCATGCGAGCCAGACCGTGAACTCAGCCAGAAGCGATCCAGCCATGCAGTCTGTCCGCTTTCTCGATGCCGGCGAGCAGGCGCTGGTCGTCGAGTTCGGCGACGGCATCGACCCGGCGCTGAACGCCATGGTGCATGCATTCGATGCGGCGCTGCAAGAGGCGGCGATCCCCGGCTTGCAGGAGACCCTGCCGACCTACCGTTCCGTCCTCGTCCATTTCGATCCTGCGACCATCGACCGCGTGGCGCTGCGCGCGCGACTGCGCGAACTGGCCGGCCTGGCGGCAAGCGGGCGGTTTCATCCGGCGCGCCGCTGGCTGGTGCCGGTCGCTTATGGCGGTGCCGCTGGGATGGATCTGGATGACGTGGCGCGGGCGCTCGAACTCTCCACGGCGGAGGTAGTGCGGCTGCATGCCGGCGCCGAGTACGTAGTTTACATGCTGGGCTTCTCGCCTGGCTTTCCGTATCTCGGTGGGCTGCCGCAACGGCTGCACCTGACCAGGCGGGCGGAACCGCGCCTGCGCACGCCGGCGCGCAGCGTGATCATCGGGGGCCAGCAGGCGGCCATTCTCCCCGGCGAAATGCCGAGCGGCTGGCACGTACTTGGTCGCACGCCGGTGCATTCCTTCGACTTGCGGCGTGCCGAGCCATTCCTGTTCCGCCCGGGCGACCTGCTCCGTTTCGAGCCGGTGAGCGAGGCGGAGCTTGCGCGCCTGGAAGCCAGGACCGACTGGCTGCCGCCGGTGGAGCGGCTGGCATGAGTGCCCTCGTGGTCGTGGCAGCCGGGCCCGGATCGAGCTTGCAGGATGCCGGCCGCCTCGGCTGGCTGCGTCATGGCGTTTCGCGCGCGGGGGCGTTCGACCGGCGCTATCAGGCGGCGGCGAACATCCTGGCGGGCAACGATCCTGGCCTGGCTTGCGTCGAGATGACCCTGGCCGGCGACAGCTATCGCCTGGATGCCGAGAGTGCGCTGGTTGCTTTTGCCGGGCGCTTCCGGCTGCGGATCGACGGCGAGGATGCGGCGCCGTTCCGCGCCCATCTGCTGCATCGCGGACAGACCTTGTCCGTCGGTCCGGCGGAAGGCGAGGTGCGGGGCTATCTGGCGGTTGCTGGCGGCTTCGACCTTTTCCCCGTCCTTGGCAGCCTGTCCACCCATGTCCGTACCGGCATCGGCCCGCTTGGCGGGCGGCTGCTGCGGGCCGGCGAGCGGCTGCCCATGCATCTGGCGCGCCCGCCCGCCCGCCCGCCGCTCGCCCTCGATCCGGCGCTTGTGGTCCGCCCGCCGGCCGCGCTCCGCGTGACGCTCGGGCCTCAGGACGGGCATTTCACGCCCGAGGGCATCGCGACCCTGTTCGGGGCACGCTTTCGCGTGACGGCAGATGCGGACCGGATGGGCTATCGGCTGTCGGGGCCGCCAATCGCGCATGCGCTGGGCTACAACATCGTCTCGGACGGCATCCCGCCGGGCGCCATCCAGGTGCCGGGCGACGGTCAGCCGATCCTGCTCGGTCCCGACCGGCAGACCACCGGCGGCTATCCGAAGATCGGCTGCATCATCGGCCCCGATCTCGGCCTGCTGGCGCAGGCGGCGCCCGGGCAGGAACTGACCTTCCGCCAGGTCGGTATCGAGGAAGCGACGGCGGCCGAGCTCGCGGAACGGCGCTTCATTGCCGGGCTGGCGGGCCGGATGCGCCCCGCCGGCGCGGCGGGACTGGACAGCGGGCTGCTTCTGGAGGCCAATCTGATCGATGGCGTGATCGACATGAACGCACCGGAATGGCACGGGGGCAGCGAGGAGGCAGGACAATGAACCGTGGCGTCGATCTCAACTGCGACATGGGCGAGAGCTTTGGCGCCTGGACGATGGGCAGCGATGCCGAGATGCTGGACATCGTCAGTTCCGCCAATGTCGCTTGCGGCTTTCACGCGGGCGATCCGCTGGTCATGGCGGAGACGCTGGAACAGGCACGGCGTCGTGGCGTCGCGGTGGGCGCGCATCCGGGCTTTCTCGATCTCTGGGGTTTCGGCCGGCGCCAGATCCGCGGCGACAGTCCGGCCGATATCGAGCGGATGATCGCCTATCAGATCGGCGCGCTGATGGGCGTCGCCGCCCTGGTCGGCAGCGCGGTGACCCATGTCAAGGCGCATGGCGCGCTGTCCAACATGGCAGCGGTCGAAATGGACCTGGCGCTCGCCATCGCCCGCGCGGTCAAGGGGGTCGAGCCCCGCCTGATCTTCGTGGTCATGCCCGGCAACTGCCTCGAGCAGGCGGGCGAGGCGGAAGGGCTGCGCCTGGCGCGCGAGGTCTTCGCCGACCGCACCTATGACGACGATGGCAACCTGACGCCGCGCAAGCAGCCGGGCGCCGTCATCCACGATGCAGCGCTGGCGGCGGGCCGGGTGCTCGAAATGGTCCAGGACGGCGCCATCCGCGCGACCTCGGGCAAGCGCATTCCGGTCCGGATCGACACGATCTGCGTGCATGGCGACAACCCGGCGGCGGTGGCCATGGCGCGGGCCGTGCGCGGCGCGCTGGAAGGAGCCGGCATCGCCATCAGGCCGATGCGCGAACTGGTCGCCTGAGCCGGCTTAGCCGCCGCCGCGCGGCCGACGGAAGATCTGTGCGCCATGGCGGTGCGGGGCGGGCGGCACCGGCCGGCTCCGGGCCGAGATCGGCCGTTCCGCGAAGCGCCCAAGCGAGATCAGGCGATCGTACATGACGATGGCGCCGGCGACGCCGAGATTGATGCAGAAGCTGGTGGGAATGCGCACCACCTGCTGGCAGCGGGCGAGCAGGGCGGGGGAGAGGGAACCGCGTTCCGGCCCGAAGACATAGGCTGCCTGGAGCGGGTGCTTGAAGCTCGGCAGCGGGATCGCCTCGTCCAGGAGTTCGATGCCGACCAGCAGGCAGGATTGCGGCAGTTGCAGTTCCTCCACCCGGTCGAATACGTACCACGGCAGGTTGTCGGCGGTGCGGCTGGTGTCGGAACGCAGCGCGGTCACCTTCCGTTCCGCGCCGAGGGTAAAGACAAACTTGGCGCCGAAGGCATGCGCCGAG